>NZ_JABDWC010000013.1:0-173550 GCF_019685155.1 Rhizobium sp. NZLR1b | reverse complement strand
TCGACATACGAAAACAGCGACCCCGTCCGATCATCCCCGCCGCGCATCCAAATTCCCTCGAAATCACTTGCAAGATGGAATCATGTGTCCAGCCCAAAAGCCAGTGGGTTTTTCAGCAGCCTGCTAGCCTTCTTTGTTCTAGTCTTCGTTTGCAGCGAGTTGCGACAACACCTGGCCGCGGCCGCGAATCCGCAGGATCAGTGGAATGAGAAAGGCTGCCGCCGCAACGATGAGCAGGCCCGCGGCGATCGGCGACATTACCAGCGTCGTGACGTCGCCCTGGCTGATCGCCAGCGCCCGGCGCAACTGCTGCTCGGCAAGCGGCCCGAGGATCAGGCCGACGACCGCAGGCGCGATCGGATAGCCGAAGAGCCGCATGAGATAGCCGAGAACGCCGAAGGCGAGCAACATGCCGAGCTCGAACACCGACGGGTTGGCGCCGATCGTCCCGAGCGTTGCAAACAGCAGGATGCCCGCATAGAGCCACGGCTTCGGGATCGTCAGCAGCTTTACCCAGAGCCCGATCATCGGCAGGTTCAGCACCAGCAGCATCGCATTGGCAATGAGCAGACTGGCGATCAGACCCCAGACAAGCTGCGGATTGGTGGCAAACAGCAGCGGCCCCGGCTGCAAACCGTATTGCTGGAAGCCGGCAAGCATGATTGCCGCGGTTGCCGTCGTCGGCAGACCGAGGGTCAGAAGCGGCACCAGCGTGCCGGCGGCCGACGCGTTGTTGGCCGCCTCAGGCCCGGCCACGCCTTCGATCGCGCCATGGCCGAACTCCTCCGGGTTCTTCGCCAGCCGCTTTTCGGTCGCGTAGGACAGGAAGGTGCCGATTTCGGCGCCGCCCGCCGGCATCGCGCCGATCGGAAAGCCGATCAAGGTGCCGCGCAACCAGGGCTTCCATGATCGCGCCCAGTCCTCAGCCGTCATCCACAGCGAACCCTTGACCGCCTCGACCTTCTCCGCGATCCGGTTGCCCTGCGCGGCGATATAAAGCGTCTCGCCGATCGCAAACATCGCCACTGCCAGCGTCGTCACCTCGACACCGTCGAGCAGGTCGGGAATGCCGAAGGAAAGCCGCGCCTGTCCCGTCTGCTGGTCGATGCCGACCATGGCGAGCGCAAACCCGATGAACAGCGACGTCAGCCCTCTCAATGCCGAATCGCCGAAGGCCGAGGAGACGGTGACGAAGGCAAGCACCATGAGCGCGAAATATTCGCGCGGCCCGAAGACCAGCGCCAGCTTGACGATATAGGGAGCGATGAAGGCAAGCCCGAGCGTGGCAATCAGACCAGCGACGAAGGAGCCGATCGCTGCCGTCGCCAGCGCCGGCCCGCCGCGCCCGGCGCGCGCCATCTTATTGCCCTCGAGCGCGGTGACGATCGAGGCGCTTTCACCCGGCGTGTTGAGCAGGATCGAGGTGGTCGAACCGCCATACATGCCGCCGTAATAAATGCCGGCGAACATGATCAGCGAGCCGCCGGGATCGAGCTTGTAGGTGACGGGCAACAGCAGCGCCACGGTGAGTGCCGGGCCGATGCCGGGCAGCACGCCGACGGCGGTGCCGAGCGTCACGCCGACCAGCGCATAAACCAGGTTCATCGGCTGCATCGCAACCAGGATACCCTGCCATAGGAATTCGAATGTGCTCATCTTGGTGTCCCAAGCGGTGTTCCCAACCATGCGATTTCGAGGTCAGGCGCCGCGCAAAATCAAAAGAGCTGACAGCGCGTCCGCGCGATCAGAAGAACAGATGTTCGAGCGGGCCGGCCGGCAGCGTCAACTGCAGCAGCTGCGAGAAGATCGCCCAGACGACGAAGCTGAGGACGATGCCAAGCGGCAGCGAGATCCAGAGCTTGCGTTTGCCGAAGCCGCGTGCCGTCAGCGCAAAGAGGATGCCGGTGGCGATCGAGAAACCGGCGACGCGTAGAAGCAGCATCTGGCCGGCCAGGCCGGCGACGATCCAGATGACGGGCGCCACTTCCTGCCGCTCGCGTTCCGGAAAATCGCCGCGCCAGGCTTCGAAGGTGGTCCAGATCCCGAGACAGAAGAGGCCGAACGCCACCACCTGAGGCACCGTCGCCGGGCCGATGCGGTCGTATTGCGCGATCGTCTTCAGATGCGAGGCATCCCAGCCCATCACGCCCGCGATGACGAAGAGGAAAACGGCAATGATAAACGCCGCCCAATCAGGGCGGCGTGTCGTTGCCGAGGAGGTGTTATCCTCGTTCATTGAACAAGTCCGATATCTTTGAGAATGCCTTCGGTGGCGGAGACATCCTTCTCGAGCTGCGCCTTGAAGGCATCGCCGGACAGATAGGTGTCGGCCCAACCCTTGGTCTTCAGAGTTTCCTGCCAAGTGGCGGAGCTGTGCAGCTTCTCGAAATCGGCGGTGACGCTTGCCACCTGTTCTGCCGACAGACCGGGAGCAGCGGCAACCATGCGCCAGTTCTGGATGACGACGTCGGTGCCGGCTTCCTTCAATGTCGGGGCATCGACGCCGTCGATGCGCTTGTCGCTGGAGACGGCGAGAAGACGGAGCGTGCCGGATTTCACCTGCGATTCGAACTCACTGTAGCTCGAAACGCCGGCTGTCACCTGGCCGCCGAGAATGGCGGCGAGCGCCTCACCACCGCCGGAGAAGGCGACATAGTTGATCTTCGTCGGATCGACGCCGGAGGCTTTGGCGATCAGGCCGACGGTGATGTGGTCGGTACCACCGGCCGAACCGCCGCCCCAGGAAACGGCGCCCGGATCCTTCTTCAGCGCCGCAACCAGATCGGCCATCGTCTTGATCTCGGACGAGGCGGGAACAACGACAGCCTCATACTCGCCGGTCAGACGCGCGATCGGCGTGACTTCCTTGAGCGTCACCGGCGATTTGTTGGTGAGGATCGCGCCGACCATGACATAGCCGCCGACGATCAGCGAGTTCGGGTTGCCGGCAGCCTGGCTGGCAAACTGCGCGAGCCCGATGGTGCCGCCGGCGCCCGGAACGTTCTGGACCTGCACGTTGCCGGAGATCTTCTCCTGCTGCAGCGCGGTCTGCAGCGAGCGGGCCGTCTGGTCCCAGCCGCCGCCTGGAGCGGCAGGCGCGATGATGGTGTAGTCGGCCGCATAGGCCGGCAGCGCGATGGTCGCGGCGAGAAGGGTTGCGATGAATGTGTGCTTCACGATGTGTCCTCCGTCGGCGGCTGAGCAAACCGCCTGTTATTCTCCAGGGAATCGGAAGGAATGGCCGGCCAGCGGACGCAAGCGTCCTGAATGACGAGCAGAATACCTCCCAAGGCTTCAGCTCTCCGCCTCCACGGAGAAGAAGTAGCCAAAGCCACCACAACAAGCTGTCATTTAGCTGACATCGGCGAGATATCCAGGAGAAGAGGCCACTTTTTTGCCGTAATTGGCGGATGGCGGTCTAATCCCGGTCTTTCTCCGCCGTATGGCCAGTGCATTATCCGTCGCCAGAAACGGCTGCAGGGCGCCAAGCTCTCGACTCCTGCATCGCCCGCAATACCTGTGGTTTAATGCCTTGAAACTACAGCCCGAAATCGATTACATCTTGATCAATTCGGGGTTCTTCTTCCCGCTACCTCGATTTCTGCAGATCTTTATTTCGCCGATCCCCATAGGAAACGATATGTCGCGCTGCCTGCACACGGATCCGGACCGGATTTACGACGACATGCGATTGCTGCGCCCCGGCGCAACCCTAACGCTGGAAGGCGGACGATACCCAACGCCGCTTGTCCTTTCCTCAGTCAGCGGCTCCCAGCAGCAACCGGTCGTGATCCGCGGCAACGGCGCCGTCATCGATGGCGGCGCAACCTACGAAGACTATCGCCAGACCGCCAACCGCCTCTCCGCCGTACAGGAAGCCAATGGCCGTTTCCCCGGTATTTACTACCTTGCCGATAACGCAGCACTCATGCTGCGGAATTGCCAGTGGGTCGTCATCGAGGATCTCAAGTTCGAAGGCTGCTGGCCGACCGCGATCTATCTCGACAACTGCCGGCACATTACGCTCCGCCGCCTGCATATTCGCGGCAGCACGATCGCCATCGGCGCTGCCGGGCCTTACACGCGCCATCTGCTGATCGAAGGATGTGACTGGATACAGGATGAGCAATCCCACGGCGAGGCGGACCTTGCAGCGATCAGGAAGACCGGCGCGATCGAAGCCGGGCTCGATCCCGGCGATTGCAGGCTCTGGCGAAAATTCTCGTGGGCGCAGGTTCATGGCAATATCGAAGACACCAGCAGCCGCGTGAACGTCGAAAAAGACGAGCGCGGTTTTGACGGCGATTTCTTCCGGGCATGGACCATCGCCGGCTATGTCGTCCTGCGCAACAACGTCATTCTCGATGCCTTCAACGGCATCCATCTCTTCAACGATGCCTCCGATTCCGCGACGGAGGATTTCTGCCGCAACATCGTCATCGAAGACAACTGGTTCGTCCGCATTCGTGACAACGCCGTCGAGGCGGAAGACTATGCCTGGAACTGGACGGTGCGCGGCAACAGGTTTGTCGACTGCTACATGCCTTTTTCGCTGGAGATGCAACGATCCGGCTACTTCTATATCTACGGCAATCTCGGCTGGAACCGTCATCGCCCCGGCCCCGATGACGACGATCGCAATTTCGGCCAGCTTTTCAAATTTCCCAAAAAGCACGAAGCAGTCGGCCCGCACTACGTCTTCAACAATTCATGGATGCTCAGAGGCCCGATCAGCAAGCGCAACCGTATCAGCCAGTTCCATCATCTGAACAATGCGATCGGCTATTACGGCGCGGCAGGCCTGTCGACGCTGCAGGATTCCGCCCCCTTTGGCGCGGGCTGGCAGAGCACGCCAAAGGCGGGACAGGATGAAGCGTCGCTGGAAGGCGAGCATTTCACCAGGCTTTGGCAGGAGCTCGACATCCGCTTCGATGGCGATCTGATCGATCATAAATATTTCCCCGACCTGCTGCGTGATGCGGGATATCCGATCGGCGTGGATGCTAACCCCGGGCCGGTTCCCTTCCGCTCGACCGGCTTCGGCATCCCCGACGGGCTGCAACTGACCGCACAGGTTCCGGCAGTCCCCTTCCAGATGAAGCTCCCCGATGGGCGCAAGCAGATCATCGCCGGCTCGAATTACGCCGTCGGAGCCTGGCAGGGCGAACATCCCTTTACGGTTAAGGAACCCATGTTCTACGAATACTGGCTCTATCCGGAACTGTGCGGAAAGAACGAACCGGCTGAAAGCTGACGCTTTCACTGCGCGCGCAGGACCTCGTTCCAGCGTGCTATCAGCCGCGCCCGTTTCACCTGGTCGAGATAGACCATCAGCCCGGGGCTGACCGGCACCGGCCGCAGTTGGGCGCCGAGCAGTTCCTGCAGCGTATTGGCGGTATTTTCCCCCGCCACCTCGGGGCTGACGGCCGGGATTTGCAGCTCGCGCGCCATGATCGTCTGCCCTTCCCTCGACATGAAGAAGGTGAGATAACGCCGGCCGAGCTCCGGCTCGGCGGCGGCCTGCGGCACCAGCCCGATCCGCGACATCACCACGGTATAGTCTTTCGGCAGCACGATGCCGACATCCGGATAACGCGAGGCCCAGTCGGCTGCATAGGAGCCGAGAATATTGTAGCCGAGCACGAAGCGCCCGTCGGCAACACGTTCGAGGATCGCCGAACTCGTCGAATAGAGCTTGACGCCGGCAGCCCCCATCGCCCCGATCACCGACCAGATGTCACCGAACTGCTCCTGGTCGCGCGCCATGAACAGAAAGCCGACGCCGGAGCGCTCGATATCGTAGGTGCCGATCCGCCCATAGACGTCGTTGCCCTTGCGTTTGAGGTAATCGACGAATTCCGCCCGCGAGCTCGGCACCGGCTCATGCGCAAAGCTCGGCTTGTGATAGACGAACACCGCCGGCTCGAAGGTCAGCGCATAGGCGGTGTTGCGCCAGTTCGCCCATTTCGGCCATGCGGCGCTCATCGGCAGGTTGCTGACCTGCGCATATCCGTCATTGGACAGCTTCACCTGCAAGTCCATCGCCGAGGAAAAGGCGAAATCCGCGGTCTTCTTGCCGGCATCCGTCTCCCTGACGATCCGGTCGTGGATATCGCCGGTCAGCATGTCCTCGTATTTGACCGCGACGTCGGGATTGGCTTCCTGGAATCCCCGGATCATCGGCCGCGCCAACGGCTCGTCGAGCGAGGAATAAACCGTCAGCACCGGCGCATCGGAATTGCCCGATTTCGCCGGATAGAAGGCCTGATCGGCGAGCGCAAAGCCCGGCCAGAACGCCAGCAGCAAGATCAAAACTCTCCTCATGCCGTAACAATGCCTGAGGGCGCGGGGAGGAGCAAGGGCGGTGGAACTAGGCGAGGATCCATTCCATCAGGGCGTTTTGTGCATGCAGCAGGAAAGCCTTGGCGGCGCGGCTTTGGCACAGCAGATGCTCCATCGCTTCGGTCGTCACCTCCTCGCCGCGCCTAACCGGCGGGCATGGCAGAAAGATCGCATCCTCCCGCAGCCGATCGAGCAGATCGGCTCCGATCCGGTAGTCGGCGAGCGCGTCTGCGGCAGCGTCACCGGGCCATGAATCGGTGATGACGATGTCGGCATCCAGCAGTTCGCCCATATCGGTGCTCGCGCGAAAACGTCCGTTGAGCAGCCCGATGTCACGGATATGCCAGCGTTCGGGGTAGACTTGCACCACCTCGATCGGCAATACGATCGACGCCTCGACCCAGGAACGGAGAATATTTGCGTCCGCCGCCACCCCAACGACCTTTAGCCCGTCGATCGAACCGCGCCGGCTCTTGATATAGCCAAGGTCGCCGAGCGTCTCGCAAGGGTGGTTGGAACGGGTGCGCGCATTGATGACCGGCATCGGCGCGACTGCCCCCACCGCCTTCAGCGTCGCCAATTCCCTTGTGCGGATCACCAGCATGTCGAACCAGTTGCCGAGATAACCCGCAAGATCGCCGGTCTCCTCCCGGGCATTGAAGCCGATCGGCACATGCACGCAGATGCCGCCCATTGCCTGAATGCCGAGATCGAAGGCAGTCGTATTGCGCCAGCCGCCGTCATCGGCAATCAGCGCAACGCGTTTGCCCGCAAGGCTCTGCGGCATCGCATTTCCATCCCAGGCTTTGGCGAACTCACCGGCGCGCGCGATAATCGACCGAAGCCCGGCCTCCGGAATATCGTTAAACTCCAGAAAATTCCGGGCCGAACCTGTCATCCAAAATCTCCGCCGCGCATGAAACATCACCACAATAACCGGCGCCGGCCTCACGGCAACCGCCGAAGCAACCGTGAATCGCATTCATACCGCGTTGGATACGATCGCGAATCGTCTTCTAGGTTATGCCCCCTGGGTCCGGCTCAAGCCTAAAATCGACCGGCGATCGGTTTTATGTACCGACCCCCGGAAGCATCGGCCAAAGCAAAAAACCCGATTTCTCCGATTAGAATCGACCCTTCATCACAAAGGATTAGCGACAAGCATCATCCTTCACCCATTCAGAGTATTGATGAAGATCGGCGACGCTATATGGTCGCGCTGCCGTGTCAAAACGTCGAATTCGCCCGAATTTCTATTCGGGGGACGACTCTACGCGACAAAAACTCTATAAAAAGCTGGACTAAACTGGGAAGATCCTGGGGAGGGGTCATGGAACGACGACTGAGCGCTATTCTCGCTGCGGATGTCGTTGGCTACAGCCGACTGATGGGCATCGATGAATCCGGCACGTTGCAGGCGCTGAACCGCCATCGCTGCGAGCTGGTCGACATTCGGATTTCAGACTACAAGGGCCGGATCGTCAAACTCACCGGCGACGGCATCCTTGCCGAATTCCAGAGCGTGGTAAACGCGGTCGCCTGCGCCGCCGAAATCCAGCGCAGCATGGCGGCCCGCAACGAGAACGTGCCCAAGGACGAACGCGTCGAATTCCGCATCGGCATCAATCTTGGCGACGTCGTGGTCGAGAACGGCGATATCTTCGGAGATGGCGTCAATCTCGCCGCCAGGCTTGAGCGTATCGCAGCGCCGGGCGGCATCGCTGTGTCGGCCTCGGTGCGCGATCAGGTCGGCTCGCGCCTCAATCTCGGCTTCGAATTCATCGGCGAGCATATGCTGAAGAACATCCGGCAGCCGGTTCAGGTCTATACCGTCACCCTGGCGCCGCCCTCCTCGGCGAAATTGGTCGCGCAGAACCGCAATACCTGCTTCATCGCAGTGCTGCCCTTCACCAATATGAGCGGCGACGCCGATCAGGACTATTTCTCCGACGGCATCACCGAAGACATCATCACCGATCTCTCCAAGATCTCCAGCCTGCACGTCGTGCCGCGCAATACCATCTTCACCTACAAGGGCATCTCGGTGAAGGTGAAGCGGCTCGCCCAGGAACTTGGCGTGCGCTACGTGCTCGAAGGAAGCGTGCGCATCTTCGGCAATCGCGTGCGCATTTCCGGCCAATTGATCGACACCGCCAATGGCGATCATCTCTGGGCCGAGCGTTATGACCGCGACCTGACCGACATCTTCGCCATCCAGGACGAGATCACCCATGCGATCGTCGGCCAGTTGAAGGTGCGTCTGCTGCCGGAAGAAAAGAAGGCGATCGCCAATGAGCCGACCGCCAATGTCGAGGCCTATACCTATTATCTCAGGGGCCGCCAGCTCTCCCATACCTGGACCAAATCCTATCTCGAACTCGCAAGGCGCATGTTCTGCAAGGCGGTTGAACTCGACCCGGATTATGCCCGCGCTTATGCCGGCATCGCCGATTGCGACGCGGCGATCCGCGACTGGGCACCTGATGACGTGCCGCTGAGGCGCATCCTCGAGATGAGCGCCCGCGCGCTTGCGCTTGATCCCGACCTTCCCGAGGCCCACGCTTCTCATGGTCTGGCCCTGCATCAGAGCGGCTTTGACGGGAGGGCGGCGGCGGCCTTCGAACGTGCATTGGCGCTGGACCCGAACCTTTTCGAGGCGAATTTCCATTATGCCCGGTTCTTCTTCATGCACGGCAACTTTGCCGAATCGGTTCAATATTTCACCCGCGCCGCCGCGATCCGCCCTGACGACTACGTCTCGCCGATCCACCTGATGTCCGCCTACCGCTCGCTCGGCCGTGTGTCGGATACGGAAAACTGGGCGCGCCTCGGCCTGCTGCGCGCCGAACGCGCGCTGAACGTCAATCCGGAAAATTCCGGCCCGGCCCATCGCGGCGCGCTGGCGCTTGCCCATATGGGCGACGCGATGAGGGCACGCGACTGGGCTGCGCGCGCGATCGCCATCGATCCTGATGACATCGTCGCGCAGTACAATCTCGCCTGCGTCTATTCCGTCCTCGGCGATGTCGACCAGGCGATCGATCTCCTTGAAAGGCTGCTGCCTCACAGCTCCGTCTACCATATCAAATGGTTCAACAATGATTCCGATCTCGACAACATCCGCGACGATCCTCGCTTCCAGAGGCTGCTGGCCGCCGCGATGATGCAGCGCGAACGGGTCGAAAGGACCGGGAGCTGAAGCCAGGCCCTTCCCGCCGTTCACTGGCGCATCGGCCCGAAAATCAGCATCGATTTTCGGAAAGCACGATGCGAGGATTGAAAGTGTTTCAGCGTCCTTTGCGCGTCTGACAGGCGCGCGGCGCTGTAAGCTCCAAAATCGCTGTGACATCGCTCCCCCACCTCTGTAATCTCCTTTGAAAAACAGGGGGAGATCCGTGCGCATCCTGCTCACCGAAGACAATATCGCGCTGGCCGACGGCCTGTCGGCGATCTTGCGCGGCACGGGCCATGCCGTCGATGTCGTTCACGACGGCGCATCCGCCAATGCGGTCATCGCCGCTGAAAATTTCGATCTGGTGATCCTCGACCTCAACCTGCCCGAGATGGACGGGCTCGACGTGCTGCGCGCCATGCGCGCCCGGCAAAACCAGGCAGCCGTGCTCATCCTGACCGCACGCGGTACGCCGGAAGAACGGGTGAAGGGTCTCGATCTCGGTGCCGACGATTATCTGATCAAACCCTTCGACATCGCCGAATTCGAGGCCCGCGTGCGCGTATTGCTGCGCCGCCAGGCAGGCCTGCGCTCGGCGACTGTCAGTTTTGGCAGCATCTCGTTCGATCTCAATTCCCGAGCCTTTTCGGCAGGCGCCACGCCGCTGGACATTCCCGCCCGCGAACTTGGGCTGCTCGAAATTCTTTTCATGCGGGCCGGCAAGGTCGTCGCCAAGGAGGCGATCATCCAGTCGCTGACGGCCTTCGACGACGACATTTCGGCAAACGCCATCGAGCAATATGTCAGCCGCCTGAGGAAACGTCTCTCACCGCACGGCCTGACGGTCAAGACCGCCCGCGGCATCGGCTATTATCTCGACAAGCTTCCCGAGGCCTCATGAAAGCCGCCTATTCCCTCAGGCGCCGGCTGCTCTTCTGGCTACTTGTGTCCACAGCGGTCATCGGCACGCTGGCGCTCGCCGATACCTATCGCGAGGCGGTCCAGACCTCGAACATCGTCTCCGACCGTGTGCTCGCCGGCTCCGCGCTGGCGATCGCCGAACGCGTCGTCGTTGCCGAAGACGGCACCCTGCAGGTCGATATCCCCTATGTTGCGCTTGAAATGCTGACCTCGGCCGCGCAGGACCGCGTCTTCTACCGCGTCGACGGTCCGCCGGGCAAATTTATCACCGGTTACCAGTCGCTGCCGGTCCTGAAGAAGACACCCGCCAATGCCGCCGCCTTCGCCGACGACAGCTTCCGCGGAGAGCCGATCCGCGTCGCCACACTCGAACGCTCCGCCTCGACGGGCATCCGCTCCGTGCCCTTCGTGGTGACGGTCGCCGAAACCACCATTGGCCGACGGCAGCTGGCGCAAGCAATCCTCGTTCGCTCGGCACTCCGCCTCGCCTTCATGATCGCGGGTGCCGCCGTCATTGTCTGGATCTCGGTCACGGTGGCCCTGCGTCCGCTCTACAAACTCGGCGACGCCATCGGCGAACGCAGCCCCGATGATCTGCATCCGATCGAGCAGACGGTGCCGAGCGAGGTCCAGCCGCTGGTCGATACGGTGAATAGCTTCATGGTCCGCCTGCAATCGGCCCTCGATGCGCTCCGCCACTTCACCGGCAATGCCAGCCATCAGCTGCGCACGCCGCTGGCGATCATCCGCACCCAGCTTGCTCTCTCTGCCCGCGCCGGCTCGCTTGAGGAGGCGCAGGCGGCAGCTCTGAAGGGCGATCAGGCGGTGGCGCATGCCGAGCGCATCCTCGCCCAGCTTCTCCTGATGGCAAAGATCGACGCGGCCACCGCCAAGGAAGCACTGACCGCCTCCGCCATCGATCTTGCCGCCATCGCCCAGGAAATTACCGGTGAGCAGATCCCGACGGCTGCCGTCGCCGGCATCGATCTCGGTTTCGAGGGCGGAAGCCCGGCGATGATCCGCGCCGAGCCGCTGCTCATCGGCGAAATGCTGCGCAACCTTGCCGGAAATGCCATCGCCTATGCCGGCAAGGGAGCTGAGGTCACCGTCCGCATCATCGCAGCAGCAGAGACGATCCGCCTCGAAGTCGAGGACAACGGCCCCGGCATTCCACGCAACAAGCTGGAGGCGGTGCGCGGGCGTTTTTCGCGCGGCAATGAGACAGGTGCGCCGGGCGCCGGCCTCGGCCTGCCGATCGTCGAGGAAATCGCCAATCTTTTCAATGCCAACCTGACGCTGGAGCCGGGCCCGGATGGCAGGGGCCTGAAGGCGGCCGTCACCTTCGCCAAGGCCGCATAAAAGCCTTCAGCCTCTACAACGCCGCGCGTCTTTCGGACGCGCTAAGGACGCCGTAGCATTTTGAATCGCGGCATAATTCCTTAAATCGATTCCGATTTAAGGAATTATGCCGGTGACCTTTCCAGCTTGCTTTCTTTCGCTGCATTGCACACACTGATTTCGGGAACAGCAAGCCGCACGACGATGCGCGCCGGATAAAAGAGAAATATGTCGATCAAAGCCAGCATCTATCATCTGACCCATTACACTTATGATAAACCGATCCGCCTCGGCCCACAGATCATCCGACTGAAACCTGCCTCGCATTCGAAGACACGGGTGCTCAGCCACTCGCTGAAGGTCACGCCCTCCAACCATTTCGTCAACCTGCAGCAGGATCCCTACGGCAATTACCTCGCCCGCTACGTCTTTCCGGACCCGGTGACGGAGTTCAAGATCGAGGTCGATCTCGTCGCCGACATGACGGTCTACAATCCCTTCGACTTCTTCGTCGAGGAAGAGGCAACCAAGTGGCCCTTCGGGTACCCTGAGACGATCCAGGAAGATCTCTCGATCTATATGACGCCGGAACCGGCCGGTCCCCGCCTGAAGGCAATGCTGCCGACGCTCGACTGGTCGCCCGACCAGCCGACGGTCGATATGATCGTCGGCCTGAATGCCCGCCTGCAGCGGCAGATCGGCTATGTCATCCGCATGGAAACCGGCGTGCAGACGCCGGAGGAGACGCTTGAAAGCGCCAAGGGCTCCTGCCGCGACACCAGTTGGCTGCTCGTCCAGATCCTTCGCCATCTCGGCCTTGCCGCCCGCTTCGTCTCCGGCTACCTCATCCAGCTGACGCCGGACCTGAAAGCACTCGACGGCCCCTCCGGCACCAAAGTCGATTTCACCGACCTGCATGCCTGGGCGGAGGTCTATCTGCCCGGCGCCGGCTGGGTCGGCCTTGATCCGACGTCTGGGCTGCTGACCGGCGAAAGCCACATCCCGCTTGCCGCCACGCCGCATTATCGCAACGCCGCGCCGATCTCGGGCGGTTATTTCGGCGAGGCCGAAACCGAATTCGCCTTCGACATGAAGGTCTCGCGCGTCGCCGAACACCCGCGCATCACCAAGCCTTTCTCCGATGAAAGCTGGGACGAACTCAACGAACTCGGCGAGAAGGTCGATCGTGTCCTCGAAGCCGAGGACGTGCATCTGACGATGGGCGGCGAACCGACCTTCGTTTCGATCGACGATTTCCAGTCCGAGGAGTGGAACACCGCCGCCGTCGGCCCGACCAAGCGCGAAAAGGCCGACAGCCTGATCCGCCGGCTGCACGAACGCTTCGCCCCCGGCGGTTTCCTGCATTATGGCCAGGGCAAATGGTATCCGGGCGAAAGCCTGCCGCGCTGGACCTTCTCGCTCTACTGGCGCCGCGACGGCAAGCCGGTCTGGCAGAACCTCGATCTGGTGGCTGTCGAAGGCAAAGATACCGGCGTCACCGCCGAGGATGCCGAGAAGTTTTTGACGGCGATCGCAAAGGAACTGGCGATCAAGCCTGACATGGTGCAGCCGGCCTATGAGGATCCAGCCGACTGGATCATCAAGGAAGGCAGCCTTCCCGAAAACGTCGATCCGTCGAATTCGAAGCTGAAGGATCCCGAAGAACGCAACCGCATCGCCCGGGTGTTTGCCCGTGGCCTTACCGTCCCCACGGGTTACATCCTCCCGGTTCAAGCATGGAACGCCAAGGCGGCTGAAAGCCGCGTCTGGGTCAGCGAGAAATGGCGCACCCGCCGCGGCAATATCTTTCTCGTCCCGGGCGACAGTCCCATCGGTTACCGCCTGCCGCTCGGCACACTGCCCTATGTTCCCCCGGCGCGTTATCCCTATATCCACCCCGCCGATCCGACGATCCCACGTGAACCGCTGCCTGATGTCTTTGCACCGGCCGGCCGCGCCATGCCTGAAGCCTCTTTCAATGCCGACGAGGGCAATCGCGGCCGGATCGAACAGACGCTCGGTGAACTCCGCGGGGCCGTGCGCACCGCCATGTCGGTCGAGCCGCGCGACGGCAGGCTCTGCGTCTTCATGCCGCCGGTCGAGCGCATCGAAGATTATCTCGAGCTGATCGCCGCTGCCGAAAACGCCGCCGCCGAGCTCAAGCTTCCTGTCCACATCGAAGGTTACCCGCCGCCGCAGGACGAGCGCATCAATGTCATCCGCGTCGCCCCGGATCCCGGCGTCATCGAGGTCAACATTCATCCGGCCTCGAACTGGAAGGACTGCGTCGATATCACTACGGCGATCTACGAGGAGGCGCGTGACACCCGGCTTGGCGCCGACAAGTTCATGATCGACGGCCGTCATACCGGCACCGGCGGCGGCAACCATGTCGTCGTCGGCAGCGCCAATCCGAACAACAGCCCGTTCCTGCGCCGTCCCGATCTCTTAAAGAGCGTCGTCCTGCACTGGCAGCGGCACCCCTCGCTCTCCTACCTCTTCTCCGGCATGTTCATCGGCCCGACCAGCCAGGCGCCGCGCATCGATGAGGCTCGTCACGACAGCCTCTACGAGCTGGAGATCGCCATGGCGCAGATCGCTGCACCCGGCCGCGGCCAGCAGCCGCTGCCCTGGCTCGTCGACCGCCTGTTCCGCCACCTTTTGACCGACGTTACCGGCAACACCCACCGCGCCGAGATCTGTATCGACAAGCTGTTTTCGCCGGACGGTCCGACCGGACGGCTCGGCCTCATCGAGTTCCGTGGCTTCGAAATGCCGCCGAACGCCCGCATGTCGCTCGCCCAGCAATTGCTGGTCCGCGCGCTGATCGCCCGGTTCTGGGTCAACCCGGTCGATGGCAAATTCGTCCGCTGGGGCACAACTCTGCACGACCGTTTCATGCTGCCGCATTTCGTCTGGGCCGATTTCCTCGACGTGCTTGCCGACCTTCGCGAAAACGGCTTCGACGTCAGTTCGGAATGGTTCAAGGCTCAGCTCGAATTCCGCTTCCCCTTCTGCGGCGAGGTCGAATACGAAGGCTCCAAACTGGAGCTGCGCCAGGCGCTTGAACCCTGGCACGTCATGGGCGAGGAAGGTGCGCCGGGCGGCACTGCCCGTTACGTCGACAGCTCCGTCGAGCGCCTTCAAGTGCGGCTCGAGACCAGCAATGCGGCGCGCTACACCGTCACCTGCAATGGCCGCACTCTGCCGCTGACGCCGACCGGCACCTCCGGCGTTTCGGTCGCCGGCGTCCGTTACAAGGCGTGGCAGCCGTCCTCCGGCCTGCATCCCGTCTTGCCGATCAACACGCCTTTGACTTTTGACATTTATGATACATGGTCGAAGCGTTCGATCGGCGGCTGCATCTATCATGTTGCCCATCCGGGCGGCCGGACCTATGACACCTTCCCGGTCAACGGCAACGAGGCGGAAGCAAGGCGGCTCGCCCGCTTCGAGCCGTGGGGACATACGGCGGGTGGTTATATCCCGCGCGCCGAGACGGGTTCTCTTGAATTCCCGCTAACGCTGGATCTGAGGCGGCCCGCCGGAATTTGAAGCCGGGGGATTGAGGCTGAGGTTAAGGCCGGGGGTTTAAGGCTTGGGTTTTGATGGGTAAGAGGCCGGCAGTTGAGCGCAGGGGAGAAGCAGAGGACCGCATCGGCAAGGATGCGGCCTTCGACTATGCGCCGCTTCCTGGCACCGCCGACGAGATGGTCGACAATAAAGGTGTTGTCCGCCCGGTCTGGAAGAATTTCCTGTCGCATCTGAGCGCAATGCCGGAAAAGGATCTCGCCGAGCGTTTCGCCCGCGCCGACCGCTATCTCCGGGATGCCGGCGTCTTCTACCGTGCCTACGGCAGCAAGGGCACCGGCGAACGCGCCTGGCCGATCTCGCATATTCCGGTGCTGATCGACGAGCGCGAATGGCAGACGCTGTCGGCAGGCCTCGTCCAGCGCGCCGACCTGCTCGAGGCGATCGTTGCCGATATCTACGGCGACAACCGGCTGGTGCAGGAAGGGGTGCTGCCGCCGGCGCTGATGGCCGCTAATCCCGAATTCCAACGCCCGCTCGCCGGCATCCGGCCGGCCTCCGGCCATTATCTGCATTTCTGCGCCTTCGAGATCGGCCGCGGACCGGACGGCAACTGGTGGGTGCTGGCCGACCGGACGCAGGCGCCGTCGGGCGCCGGTTTCGCGCTGGAAAGCCGCGTCGCGACGACCCGGGCCTTTTCGGATATCTACGCCGAAACCCCGGTCCACCGCCTCGCCTCCTTCTTCGGCGCCTTCCGCGACGCGCTGCAGGGCATGAAACATTCGGGCGACGACCGCATCGCCGTGCTGACGCCAGGCCCCGCCAACGAGACCTATTACGAGCACGCCTACATCGCCCGCTATCTCGGCTTCATGCTGCTCGAGGGCGAGGACCTCACCGTCGTCAAGGGCCGCGTCATGGTGCGCACCGTCGCCGGCCTGAAGCCGATCGGCGTGCTCTGGCGCCGTCTCGATTCGGCCTTTGCCGACCCGCTGGAGCTGAACCAGAATTCGCATATCGGCACGCCCGGCCTCGTCGAAGCGCTGCGCGCCGAAAGCGTCACCATCGTCAATGCGCTCGGTACGGGGGTTCTCGAAACCCGGGCGCTTCTGGCCTTCATGCCGACCATCTGTCACCGTCTACTGGGGCAGGATCTGCAACTTCCATCGATCGCCACCTGGTGGTGCGGCCAGGAGGAAGAGCGCGAGCACGTCGCAAAGAATATCGAGAAGATGGTGATCGGCCCGGCCTATTCCCGCGCCCCCTTCTTCGACGACAGCGGCGAATCCGTGCTCGGCTCGTCACTGCGTGCGGCCGCCAAGGATTCCATCACCGACTGGCTGAGTTCGGACGGACCGAAACTTGTGGGACAGGAGGTCGTCACGCTCTCGACGACGCCCGCCTGGGTGGACGGCAAGCTCGTGCCGCGGCCGATGTCGCTGCGCGTCTTCGCCGCCCGCACCGCGAACGGCTGGCAGATCATGCCCGGCGGTTTTGCCCGCATCGGCTCTGGCGCCGATGTCGCGGCGATCGCTATGCAGTCAGGCGGGGCGGCCGCCGACGTCTGGATCGTCAGCGACAAGCCGGTCGAGCGCCACACTCTGCTGCCGGCCGAAGGCAGCTTCACCCGCAACATGCCGGGCAGCCTGCCAAGCCGGGCGGCCGACAATCTGTTTTGGCTCGGCCGCTACATCGAGCGCGCCGAAGGGGCGCTGCGCATCCTGCGCGCCTGGCATGCGCGTTATGCCGAGGCTGCCGATCCGAGCCAGCCGCTGCTCGCCGACGTCTCCGAGTATCTCACGGCTGTCGATATCGATACCGCCGAGGCCGTGCCGGAAACGCTTTTACGCCACATCGACAGCGCCGTTTATTCCGCAAGCAACATCCGCGACCGCTTCTCGCCGGATGGCTGGCTCGCCCTCAACGATCTCGCCAAGACCGCCCGCCGTTTCCATGTCAGCGTCGCTGCAGGCGATGACGCTAGTCACGCGATGACCATCCTTCTGCGCAAGCTTGCGGGCTTCGCCGGGCTGGTGCACGAGAACATGTACCGCTTCATGGGCTGGCGCTTCCTCTCGCTCGGCCGTTATATCGAGCGCGGCCTGCACATGACGCGGCTGCTCGGCCACATGTCCGGCCCGGAAGCACCCGACGGCGCGCTCGACATGCTGCTCGAGATCGGCGACAGCGTCATGACCCACCGCCGCCGCTACAACGTCAACACGGCGAGGCTGACCGTCACCGACCTTTTGGCGCTCGACCCCCTCAACCCCCGCTCGGTCCTCTTCCAGGTGAACGAGATCCACCACGAGGTCGAGCAACTGCCGAACGCCCTGATCAACGGCCAGATGTCGCCCTTCTACCGCGAGGCGATGCGGCTCCATTCCGGCCTGGCAGTGATGACGCCGGAGGGCATGGGGGTCGAGGTCTATCAACGGCTCGAACGCGAATTGGAGCAGCTTTCCGAGCTGCTCGCCCAGACCTATCTCGGGTGACATCAATGCTCTACGATCTTTCGCTTCGGATGGGTTACAGCTACGACGTGCCGGCCTCCGGCGCCCGCCACATCATGCGCCTGATGCCGCTGTCACTGACCAACCGGCAACGGCTGGTCGCCGGCTCGATCACCATCTCGCCGACGCCGGACGAGCAGTCGCATTTCGTCGATTTCTTCGATCATCCCGCCACCTCCTTCATGCTGCGCGCGCCGCACGAGACGCTCGACATTCGCATGCAGGCCCGCGTGCAGGTGGAAAGCCAGCCGATCGCCGCCGATTTCTCGCCATTGCTCGCCGACTTGCCGGAGGAGATATCAGGCATCTGGTCGCTGGCGCCGGATTCGCCGCACCACTTCCTCGGCGACAGCCCGCGCCTGACCCAAGCGCGCGAGATCAGCGACTATGCCCGAAGCTGCGCCATGCCTGATCTGACGGCGATGCAGATCGCCCATGCGCTCTGTGCCCGCATCAACAAGAATTTCACCTACGACCCCGAGGCGACGACGGTGGACACGACGCCGCTCGAAGCATTCACGCTGAAGCGCGGCGTCTGCCAGGATTTCACCCACATCATGATCCTGGCGCTCCGGAGCCTCGGCATTCCGGCCGGCTACGTCTCCGGTTTCCTGCGCACCATCCCCCCACCGGGCAAGGAACGGCTGGAAGGTGCAGATGCCATGCATGCCTGGGTGCGGGTCTGGTGCGGCGAGACGATCGGCTGGATCGAGCTCGACCCGACCAACAACATCGCCGCCGGCACCGACCACATCGTCGTCGCCTACGGCCGGGACTATTCCGACGTCGTCCCCGTCATCGGCGTGTTGAAAAGCTATGGCGGCCAACGCGCCGACCAGGCGGTCGACGTGATCCCGCTGAAATAATCCCAAAACTGGAAGAATCCGCCGATTCGTTAAAATTGTATTGACGTCGTAAGGACAACGGAAAGGAGGAGCGTGCCTAATGTCACCCACAGGGTCTATTTCGGGTGAACATGATGAGCACCTCTTTTTTGCATCCCCGCCTGCGTCGCATGTTCAGCGACCGTGGCGGTAATTTCGGTATGATGACGGCGATCCTGCTGCCCGTTCTTTTCGGTGCAGCCGGCATGGCGATCCAGGTGGGCGATATATTGCTCTCCAAACAGCAATTGCAGGAAGCCGCCGATTCCGCCGCGCTCGCAACCGCGACCGCGCTGGCGAACGGCACGATCCAGACTTCGCAGGCCGAGGCCTTCGCGCGGAATTTCGTCGCCGGACAAATGGCGAATTACCTGCAGAGCAGCGCCGATATCAAGAGCGCGACAGGCGTCGATATCAAGACAACGACGTCGGGCAAATCGACATCCTATCAGGTGACGGTTTCACCAAGTTACGACCTCACCGTCAACCCGCTGATGCAGGCGGTCGGTTTCAGCACGCAGCATCTTTCGACATCAAGCACGACCGTCGGCGGCCATTCGGAAACCCAGGGCTCGCTCTCGATGTATCTCGCGCTCGATAAATCAGGGTCGATGGGAGATCCTACCGAAACCGTCAACGTGGATGATCCGACGGAACCATTCACCTACGACTGCAACCTCCACTACAACAGCAAGAATAATAAGTGGGTTTACGACAAATGCACCGGCAGCCGCGCAAATTACTACACCAAGATAGAGGCGCTGAAGATCGCCGCCGGCAGTCTCTTTAGCCAGCTCAACAGCGCTGATCCCAATGCCGAATATGTGCGCACCGGCGCCGTATCCTACGATATCAATCAATACGCGCCGAGCAAGCTCGCTTGGGGGATCACCGCTGTCACGAGTTATGTCAACGCGCTTCAATCGGGAGGCGGCACGAATTCAAGCGGCGCAGTGAACACGGCTTACACATCTCTGACCGCCAAGAACGCCGCGGGCAATGACGCCGAGGACGCAGCTCACAAGCTCAAGACCGGGCAAGTACCCAAGAAGTACATCGTTTTCATGACCGATGGCGACAACAACGACGACAGCAGCTACGGCCGTTCATACGACACCTTGACCAAGGCAACATGCGACACCGCGAAATCCAAGGGCATCGAAATTTACACGATCGCCTTCATGGCGCCCGCGGGCGGACAGGCGCTGCTGCATTATTGCGCTTCCGATGACGCCCATTATTTCCAGGCGGAAAAAATGGAAGATCTGCTTGCCGCCTTCAAGGCGATCGGAGCGAAGGCCTCTGCACAGATGACACGTCTGACGAACTGATAAACGCTCGAGAAACGGGAACCAAAAAGCCGCTCCGGAACAAACCGGGGCGGCTTTTCGTTATCGCTATCCCATCCATCTGATCGGGAAAAGCGATTGAAATCAACCCCCTTGAACCCTGTGAATATGAAGGTTTCGCAATTTTTTCGTTTGTCCAAATCCTTTGTTGCAAGTGCTTAGTAACGATGCATAAACTGTCGTCGATGCGAGCGACAAATCGATTAGATCAGGCATAACATCCTGAAACCAAATTAAAATTGGCGAGACCTGACAATGAACACCGTTTCCAAGCCGGTTATCCCCTCCCCCGCCCCGCGCAGCTCAAAGCCGGAAATTCTCGCCGAAGAAATCATCGAACGCCTGACCTACCGCATCGGCAAGGATGCCAAGGTGGCAAAGCCGCATGACTGGCTGACGGCAACAATCCTGGTGGTGCGCGACCGCATCATCGACAGATGGATGGCCTCCACCCGCGAAGTTTACGCGACCGGCGCCAAGCGCGTTTATTATCTTTCCCTCGAATTCCTGATCGGCCGCCTGATGCGCGATGCCGTCTCGAACCTCGGGCTGATGGAGGAGGTGCGCGATGCACTCGCCTCGCTCGGCGTCGACGTCAACGTCATTGCCGGCCTGGAGCCGGATGCCGCCCTCGGCAACGGCGGCCTCGGCCGTCTGGCGGCCTGTTTCATGGAAAGCATGGCGACGGTCGACGTCCCCGCCTATGGCTACGGCATCCGCTATGTCCACGGCCTTTTCCGCCAGCAGTTGGCCGACGGCTGGCAGGTGGAGCTGCCGGAAAACTGGCTCGCCCACGGTAATCCCTGGGAGTTCGAGCGCCGCGAGAGCGCCTATGAAATCGGCTTCGGCGGCGCCGTCGAATTCATCACAACCCATGACGACCAGCCGCGTTACGTCTGGAAACCGGCCGAGCGCGTCATCGCCGCCGCCTTCGACACGCCGGCCGTCGGCTGGCGCGGCAAGCGCGTCAACACCTTGCGCCTCTGGTCGGCGCAGCCGATCGATCCGATCCTGCTCGATGCCTTCAATGCCGGCGACCACATCGGGGCGCTGCGCGAAAGCAACAAGGCCGAAAGCCTGACCCGGGTCCTCTATCCTGCCGACGCCACCCCGGCCGGCCAGGAACTGCGCCTGCGCCAGGAATTCTTCTTCTCCTCAGCCTCGCTGCAGGACATCCTGCGCCGTCATCTGCAGCAATATGACGATTTCACTTCGCTGCCGGACAAGGTAGCGATCCAGCTGAACGACACCCATCCCGCCGTCTCGGTCGCCGAACTCGTGCGTCTGCTCTGTGATGTACACGGGATGGATTTCGACCAGGCCTGGGATATCACCCGCCGGACCTTCTCCTACACCAACCACACGCTTCTGCCGGAAGCGCTGGAAAGCTGGGCGGTGCCGCTGTTCGAGCGTCTGCTGCCGCGCCACATGCAGATCATCTATGCGATCAACGCCAAGATTCTGATCGACGCGCGCAAAGGCAAAAACTTCTCCGACGGGGAAATCCGCTCGATCTCGCTGATCGATGAAAGTGGCGACCGCCGCGTGCGCATGGGTAACCTTGCTTTCGTCGGCTCGCATTCGATCAACGGCGTCTCTGCCCTGCACACCGACCTGATGAAGGTCACGGTCTTTGCCGACCTGCATAAACTCTATCCCAATCGCATCAACAACAAGACCAACGGCATCACGCCGCGCCGCTGGCTGCAGCAGTGCAATCCCGGTCTCACCGGCCTGATCCGCGAGGCGATCGGCGACGAATTCCTCGACGACGCCGAGAAGCTGCGCCCGCTCGAGGCGCATGCTTCGGATCCGAGCTTCCAGGAGAAGTTCGCAGCGGTAAAGCGGGCGAACAAGGTGGCGCTCTCCAACCTGGTCGCCAGCCGCATGGGCGTGAAGCTCGATCCGTCGGCGATATTCGACATCCAGATCAAGCGCATCCATGAATACAAGCGTCAGCTGCTGAACATCATCGAAGCCGTCGCGCTCTACGACCAGATCCGCTCGCATCCCGAGCTCGACTGGGTGCCGCGCGTGAAACTCTTCGCCGGCAAGGCGGCGCCGAGTTACTACAACGCCAAGCTGATCATCAAACTGATCAACGACGTCTCCCGCACGATCAACAATGATCCGTCGGTGCGCGGCCTGCTGAAGATCGTCTTCGTGCCGAATTACAATGTCTCGCTCGCCGAAGTCATGGTTCCGGCCGCCGACCTCTCCGAACAGATATCGACCGCCGGCATGGAAGCGTCCGGTACCGGCAACATGAAGTTCGGCTTGAACGGTGCGCTGACCATCGGCACGCTCGATGGCGCCAACGTCGAGATGCGCGACAATGTCGGCGAGGACAACATCGTCATCTTCGGCCTCAAGGCCGACGAGGTCTCAAAGGTCCGCAGCGATGGTCACAATCCCCGCGCCATCATCGAGGGCTCGCGCGAACTCGCCCAGGCGCTCGCTGCCATCAGCTCCGGCGTCTTCTCGCCCGATGACCGCAACCGTTACACGGCGCTGATCGACGGCATCTATTCGCACGACTGGTTCATGGTCGCTGCCGATTTCGACGCCTATGCCCAGGCGCAGCGCGAAGTCGATCAGATTTGGACCGACCAGTCCGCCTGGTACACCAAGACAATCAACAACACGGCGCGGATGGGCTGGTTCTCTTCCGACCGTACGATCAGGCAATATGCAGACGAAATCTGGAGAGCCGGATGAAAACGCCGAAAACCGTCCCTGAGGTAAAGCTTTCCTGGGAAATTTCGGCAGATGAAATCGCGGCGATCCTTGCCGGCTCGCATTCCAATCCCTTTGCCGTCCTAGGTGCACACCAGGCAGGCGATGCCTTCGTCGCCCGGTGCTTCATCCCGGGTGCCGAGGAAGTCACCGCGATGACGCTCGACGGCGGCGTCATCGGCGAACTGAAACAGCTCCATGCCGACGGCGTCTTCGCCGGCCCGGTTTCCCTCACCAAGCTCCAGCCGGTGCGTTACCGCGCCCGGCGCGGCGATGCCGAATGGGCTGTCACCGATCCCTACAGCTTCGGTCCGGTGCTCGGGCCGATGGACGATTATTTTGCCCGCCAAGGCTCACACCTGCGCCTGTTCGACAAGATGGGCGCCCACCTCATCAAGCATGATGGCGCCCAGGGCATCCATTTCGCCGTCTGGGCTCCGAATGCGCAGCGCGTCTCCGTCGTCGGTGATTTCAACAATTGGGATGGCCGTCGCCACGTCATGCGCTTCCGCTCCGATAGCGGCATCTGGGAAATCTTCGCCCCAGACGTACCGATCGGCGTTGCCTACAAGTTCGAAATCCGCGGCCAGGACGGCGTGCTGCTGCCGCTGAAGGCCGATCCCTTCGCCCGCCGCAGCGAGCTCCGACCGAAGACCGCCTCTATCACCGCTGCCGATCTGGAACAGGAGTGGGATGACGAAGCTCATCTGAAGCACTGGCGCGAGACCGACAAGCGCCGCCAGCCGATCTCGATCTACGAGGTGCATGCCGCCTCATGGCGGCGCCGGGACGATGGCACGATGCTTTCCTGGGACGAGCTCGCCTCCAGCCTCATCCCTTATTGCGACGACATGGGCTTCACCCATATCGAATTCCTGCCGATCACCGAGCACCCCTACGACCCCTCCTGGGGTTACCAGACGACAGGTCTCTACGCACCGACCGCTCGTTTCGGCGAGCCGGAGGGTTTCGCCCGTTTCGTCAACGGCTGCCACAAGGTCGGCATCGGCGTCATCCTCGACTGGGTGCCAGCGCATTTCCCGACCGACGAGCACGGCCTCGGCTGGTTCGACGGCACGGCACTCTACGAGCACGAAGACCCGCGCAAGGGCTTCCACCCGGACTGGAGCACGGCGATCTACAATTTCGGCCGTACCGAGGTCGTTTCCTATCTCGTCAACAACGCGCTCTACTGGGCCGAGAAATTCCATCTCGACGGTCTGCGCGTCGATGCCGTCGCCTCGATGCTCTATCTCGATTATTCGCGCAAACACGGCGAATGGATCCCGAACGAATATGGCGGCAACGAAAACCTCGAAGCGGTTCGCTTTCTGCAGGACCTCAACATCTACATCTACGGCAATCATTCCAACGTCATGACCATCGCCGAGGAATCGACCTCCTGGCCGAAGGTCTCGCAGCCGGTCCATGAAGGCGGCCTCGGCTTCGGCTTCAAGTGGAATATGGGCTTCATGCACGACACGCTGAGCTACATGAGCCGCGATCCCATATACCGCGGACACCATCACAACGAGCTTACCTTCGGCCTGCTCTATGCCTATTCCGAAAATTTCGTCCTGCCGCTCTCGCATGACGAGGTTGTCCATGGCAAAGGCTCGCTGATCGCAAAGATGCCGGGCGATGACTGGCAGAAATTCGCCAATCTGCGCGCCTACTACGCCTATATGTGGGGCTATCCCGGCAAGAAGCTGCTGTTCATGGGCCAGGAATTCGCCCAGTGGAGCGAGTGGAGCGAGGAGAAGTCGCTCGATTGGAACCTGCTGCAGTATCGCATGCATGAGGGCATGCGGCGCCTGGTGCGCGATCTCAATTTCACCTACCGCAGCAAGCCGGCGTTGCATGAACGCGATTGCGAGGGCGAAGGTTTTGAATGGCTCGTCGCCGACGACCACCAGAACTCGGTCTTTGCCTGGCTGCGCAAGTCGCCGGGCCAAAAGCCGGTCGCCGTCATC
This sequence comes from Rhizobium sp. NZLR1b, assembly GCF_019685155.1. Classification (NCBI taxonomy): domain Bacteria; kingdom Pseudomonadati; phylum Pseudomonadota; class Alphaproteobacteria; order Hyphomicrobiales; family Rhizobiaceae; genus Rhizobium; species Rhizobium sp. NZLR1b. Next base: position 148,791 of record NZ_JABDWC010000013.1, on the reverse strand, counting down.
ACCAATTTTACCCCCGTCTACCGCGAGAACTACACGATCCGCCTGCCCTCCGCAGGCCGCTGGCGGGAAATCCTGAACACCGATGCCGACATCTATGGCGGCAGCGGCAAGGGCAATGGCGGGCGCGTGCAGGCCGTCGATGCCGGCGGCGACATCACCTGCTCGATCACCTTGCCGCCCTTGGCGACAATCATGCTTGAACCTGAAAATTAGTGACTGGTGGGAGGAGAAAATGGTAGAGAAGCGCGTTCAGCCACTTGCCCGCGATGCAATGGCTTATGTTCTGGCCGGCGGCAGGGGGAGCCGTCTTAAGGAACTCACCGACCGGCGTGCCAAGCCGGCCGTCTATTTCGGCGGTAAGGCCCGCATCATCGATTTCGCCCTGTCGAACGCCCTGAATTCCGGCATCCGCCGCATCGGGGTTGCCACGCAATACAAGGCGCATTCGCTGATCCGCCACATGCAGCGCGGCTGGAACTTCTTCCGCCCTGAGCGCAACGAGAGCTTCGACATCCTGCCTGCCAGCCAGCGCGTTTCGGAAACGCAGTGGTATGAAGGCACAGCCGACGCCGTCTATCAGAACATCGACATCATCGAGGACTATGGTGTCGAATACATGGTCATTCTCGCCGGCGACCACGTCTACAAGATGGACTATGAATGGATGCTGCAGCAGCACGTCGATTCCGGCGCCGACGTCACCATCGGCTGCCTGGAAGTGCCACGCATGGAGGCGACCGGCTTCGGCGTCATGCATGTCAACGAGAAAGACGAGATCATCGCCTTCGTCGAGAAGCCGGCCGATCCGCCGCCCATTCCCGACAAGCCGGATTTCGCCCTCGCCTCGATGGGCATCTATGTCTTCCACACCAAGTTCCTGCTCGATGCGCTGCGCCGCGACGCCGCCGACCCGAACTCCAGCCGCGACTTCGGCAAGGACATCATCCCCTATATTGTCAACAACGGTAAGGCAGTCGCCCACCGTTTCGCCAAGTCCTGCGTCCGTTCCGATTTCGAGCACGAGCCCTATTGGCGCGACGTCGGCACGATCGACGCCTATTGGCAGGCCAATATCGACCTGACGGCGATCGTTCCGGAGCTTGATATCTACGACAAGTCCTGGCCGATCTGGACCTATGCCGAGATCACCCCGCCGGCGAAATTCGTCCACGACGACGAGGATCGCCGCGGCTCGGCCACCTCCTCCGTTGTCTCCGGCGACTGCATCATCTCCGGCGCCAGCCTCAACAACAGCCTGCTCTTTACCGGTGTCAGGGCCAACTCCTTCTCCAAATTGGAAGGAGCGGTCATCCTGCCGAACGTGAAGATCGGACGGCGGGCGCAGCTCAAGGATGTGGTGATCGACCATGGTGTCGTCATTCCGGAAGGCCTGGTCGTCGGTGAAGATCCGAAACTCGACGCCAAGCGCTTCCGGCGGACGGAAAGCGGCATCTGCCTGATCACCCAACCGATGATCGACAAGCTGGATATCTGACTTATGAAAGTTCTTTCGGTTTCATCCGAAGTCTTCCCTTTGATCAAGACAGGGGGCCTGGCCGATGTGTCAGGCGCCCTGCCGATTGCTCTGCAAGCCTTCGGGGTCGAGACCAAGACCCTTCTGCCCGGCTATCCCGCCGTCATGAAGGTCATTCGCGACCCGGTCGTCATGCTCGAACTCCCCGACCTGCTCGGTGAGCCGGCGACCGTACTTGAGGTCCAGCACGAGGGCCTCGATCTGCTCATTCTCGATGCGCCGGCCTATTACGACAGGCCGGGCGGCCCCTACGTCGATCCGCTCGGCAAGGACTATCCCGACAACTGGCGGCGTTTCGCCGCTCTATCGCTCGCCGCCTCCGAGATCGCCGCCGGCCTGCTGCCCGGCTGGCGGCCGGATCTCGTCCATACCCACGACTGGCAGGCGGCGCTGACCTCGGTCTACATGCGCTATTATCCGACGCCGGAACTGCCGAGCGTGCTGACCATCCACAATATCGCCTTCCAGGGCCAGTTCGGGTCCGAGATCTTTCCCGGCCTGCGCCTGCCCGCCCATGCCTTCGCCACCGACAGCATCGAATATTACGGAACTGTCGGTTTCCTCAAGGGTGGCCTGCAGACCGCCCATGCGATTACGACGGTCAGCCCGACCTATGCCGACGAGATTCTGACGCCGGAATTCGGCATGGGGCTCGAGGGCGTCATTGCCAGCCACATCGACAATCTGCACGGCATCGTCAACGGCGTCGACACCGATATCTGGAACCCGGCGACCGATCCCGTCGTCCACACCCATTACGGCGCGACGACGCTGAAGAACCGCGAGGAGAACCGTCGCTCGATCGCCGAATTCTTCCATCTCGACAATGACGACGCCCCGATTTTCTGCGTCATCAGCCGTCTCACCTGGCAGAAGGGCATGGATATCGTCGCCAACGTCGCCGACGAGATTGTTGCCATGGGCGGCAAGCTCGTTGTGCTCGGCTCCGGCGAAGCGGCACTTGAAGGCGCGTTGCTGGCCGCCGCCGCCCGCCATCCCGGCCGCATCGGCGTCTCGATCGGCTATAACGAGCCGATGTCGCATCTGATGCAGGCCGGCTGCGATGCGATCATCATCCCTTCGCGCTTCGAACCCTGCGGCCTGACCCAGCTTTACGGCCTGCGTTATGGCTGCGTGCCGATCGTCGCCCGCACCGGCGGACTGAATGACACGGTGATCGACGCCAATCACGCCGCACTTGCGGCGAAAGTGGCAACCGGCATACAATTCTCACCTGTGACGGAAACGGGCATGCTACAGGCAATCCGCCGTGCAATGCATTTTTACGCGGACCGGAAACTCTGGACCCAATTGCAAAAGCAAGGCATGAAATCGGATGTCTCCTGGGAGAAGAGCGCCGAACGCTACGCTGCCCTCTATTCAAGCCTCGTCTCGAAAGGCATGTGAACTAAAATGAACAAGTCTGTACCCACCACGCCCTATCTGGACCAGAAGCCCGGGACGTCGGGCCTGCGCAAGAAGGTTCCGGTGTTCCAGCAGCCGAACTATGCGGAGAACTTCATCCAGTCGATCTTCGATTCACTGGAAGGCTTTCAGGGCAAGTGCCTCGTCATCGGCGGCGACGGACGCTACTACAATCGCGAAGTCATCCAGAAGGCGATCAAGATGGCCGCCGCCAACGGCTTCGGCAAGGTCATGGTCGGCAAAGGCGGCATTCTGTCGACGCCGGCCGCCTCCCACATCATCCGCAAGTATAAGGCTTTCGGCGGCATCATTCTTTCCGCCAGCCACAATCCCGGCGGTCCGACCGAAGATTTCGGGATCAAATACAACATCAACAATGGCGGCCCGGCGCCGGAAAAGATCACCGACGCGATTTATGCACGCTCCAAGACGATCGACAGCTACAAGATCGCCGATTTCGCCGACGTCAATCTCGACCGCATCGGCAAGGACGAGCTTCCCGGCGGCACGATCCTGTCGGTCATCGACCCGGTCGAGGACTATGCCGCGCTGATGGAAGAGCTGTTCGATTTCGGCGCCATCCGCAACCTGATCAGCCTCGGCTTCCGCATTGCCTTCGATGGGATGAGCGCCGTCACCGGCCCCTATGCCAAGGAAATCTTCGAAAATCGCCTTGGCGCTCCCTTGGGATCGGTGCGCAACTTCATGCCGCTGCCGGATTTCGGCGGCCATCATCCGGACCCCAACCCGGTTCACTGCAAAGAACTCTTCGATGAGATGATGGGCGATGACGCGCCCGATTTCGGCGCCGCGTCCGATGGCGACGGCGACCGCAATCTGATTATCGGCCGCGGCATCTTCGTCACGCCCTCCGACAGCCTGGCGATTCTGGCCGCCAACGCCAATCTCGCTCCCGGCTATTCCGGCGGCCTTGCCGGCATCGCCCGCTCGATGCCGACATCGGGCGCGGCCGATCGTGTCGCTGAAAAGCGCGGCATCGGCATGTACGAAACGCCGACCGGATGGAAGTTCTTCGGCAACCTGCTCGACGCCGGCATGGCGACGATCTGCGGTGAGGAAAGCTCCGGCACCGGCTCCAGTCACGTCCGCGAAAAGGACGGCCTCTGGGCCGTGCTGCTGTGGCTGAACATTCTTGCCGTGCGCGGCGAGAGCGTCGCCGATATCGTCACCCAGCACTGGCAGACCTACGGCCGCAATTATTATTCGCGCCATGATTACGAAGGTCTCGACACCGATGCGGCGAACGGCCTTGTGGACAATCTCCGCAGCCAGCTTTCCACCCTGCCCGGCAAGAGCTTCGGCAGCCTGAAGGTCGAAAAGGCTGACGACTTCGCCTATCACGACCCTATCGACAAATCGGTGAGCGAGCATCAGGGTGTCCGCGTGCTCTTCGAAGGCGGCTCCCGCGTCGTCTTCCGCCTGTCCGGCACCGGCACGTCTGGCGCAACCTTGCGTGTCTATATCGAGCGCTACGAGCCGGATTCGACTCGCCACAACATCGAAACGCAGGAAGCGCTCGCCGATCTGATTGCGGCCGCCGAAAGCATTGCCAGCATTCGTGAACGCACGGGACGCGATGCGCCAACCGTGATCACCTGATCCGGGGGGAACATGCGGGGGAACAGTTCGGCGCAAAGCGGCGCGATCGTCTTCGAGACCGGCGTCGAATTTGGCGTGTGGTCGCATCATGCCGCACAAATCGAACTCTGCCTCTTCGAGGATGACGGCAACAGGGAGTTCGCGCGCTTGCCGATGGCGCGCGACAGCAACTACACCCACCGTCTCTTTGTCGACGGGCTGAAGGCGGGGGCTCGCTACGGCTATCGTGCCGACGGTATCTACGCCCCTGACAACGGCCTCTGGTACGATCCCTCCAAACTGCTGATCGATCCCTACGCCAAGGAAATCGATAGGCCGTTCCGCTACGATCCCCGCCTCGGCATCTATGGCGAGGATAGCCAGGATCTGATGCCGAAGGCGATCGTCACCACCGATACGCCTGCCGAAATCCGCAAGCCGCTCTTCAAACCGGGCGGCTTTATTTATGAAGTGGCGGTACGGCCCTTCACCATTCTCCATCCCGACGTGCCGGAGGCCGAGCGCGGCACGGTCGCTGCCCTTGCCCATCCCTCCGTCATCGCCCATCTGAAGCGGATCGGTGTCGATGCCGTCGAGCTGATGCCGATAACCGCCTGGATCGACGAACGCCACCTGCCGCCGCTCGGCCTCACCAATGGCTGGGGCTACAATCCCGTCGCCTTCATGGCGCTCGATCCGCGGCTCGCCCCCGGCGGCATGGCCGAGCTGCGCCAGACGGTCGCGGCCCTCCATGCCGAAGGCATCGCCGTCATCCTCGATCTCGTCTTCAACCATACCGGCGAGAGCGACCGTTACGGCGCGACGCTATCGCTGCGCGGTCTCGACAACCTGCATTATTATCGCCACGCCCACAGCAGCCCTAACGAGCTCGTCAACGACACCGGTACCGGCAATACGCTCGCCTGCGACCATCCAGAGGTCCGGCGTCTCATCATTGATAGCCTACGCCATTTCGTGTTGAACGCCGGCGTCGATGGCTTTCGCTTCGATCTTGCCCCGGTTCTCGGCCGCACCGCGACAGGCTTCGAGCGCGACGGCGGAACGCTTGCCGCGATCCTCGCCGACAAAGTGCTTGCCGACCGCATCATGATTGCCGAACCCTGGGATATCGGCCCGGGCGGTTATCAGCTCGGCAATTTCCCCAGCTCCTTCCTCGAATGGAACGATCGTGTTCGTGACGATCTGCGCTGCTACTGGCGCGGCGACGATTGGAAGACCGGCGCGCTGGCGACCGCACTCGCCGGCTCCTCCGACATCTTCTCCCGCAACGACGGCAGGCAGACGCGTAGCGTCAACTTCCTCGCCGCCCATGACGGCTTCACGCTGACAGATCTCGTCTCCTACGCCGGAAAGCACAATGACGCCAATGGCGAACACAATCGTGATGGCCACAACGAGAACCACTCGTGGAATGGCGGCGTCGAGGGAGAAACCGTCTATCCGACGATCCGCAAGCGCCGCCGGGACGATGTGACGGCGCTGATATCGACGCTGTTTGCCACCCGCGGCAGCATCATGCTGACGGCGGGCGACGAGGGCGGCCGCAGCCAGCACGGCAACAACAACGCCTATTGCCAGGACAACGAGATCACCTGGCTGGATTGGAAGGCGCTGGACGAAGGTCTGGTCGCCCATACCGCCTTCGTCGCAGGCCTGCGTCGCCGCTTCACCGCCTTCTCCGAAACGGGATTGCTGTCAGGAAACGGCGATGTCGAATGGATTTCGCTCTCCGGCGAGCCGATGACGGTTGTCGAATGGGAGACGCCGTCGCTTTCCACGCTCGGCATGCTGCTGTCGACCGGCGACCGCTCCTTGCGCGGCAGGCAGACCCGGCTTGCCGTGCTTTTCAACCGTTCGGGGGATCGCCAATTTTTCACGCTGCCGTCCGGGGCCGAGCCGGGCTGGCGCCAGTTGACACCGGAGGGCGCGAAGAAAATCGGCGACCGCGCAACCGTCGAGCCGCGGTCCGTCGCCTTTTTCGTAGAAAATTGACCGCCGCCTCTCGCTTGCGCAAATCCTTGTCGCAATCGTCACAAATGCACGATAAGGCTTGGGCCGGCGGCTTGTTTCACGAGGAATTTATGGTCACGGAAATTTCACTCTCCGACGTGCGGGGATTGATCGGCATGGAAACGGGCCTTTCGGATTGGATCACCGTCGACCAGACGATGATCGACGCTTTTGCAGGGGCAACCGACGACCATCAGTTCATTCATGTGGATCCTGAGCGCGCGGCGGCGGAGAGCCCTTTCGGCGGCACCATCGCCCACGGTTTCCTGACGCTATCTCTGCTGTCGACGCTGAACTACAATTGCCTGCCGAAAGTGCGCGAGCAGACCATGGGCATCAATTACGGTTTCGATCGCGTCCGCTTCATGACGCCGGTGAAAAGCGGCGCCCGCGTCCGTGGTCGCTTCCTGCTTTCCGACGCCCGCTTCCGCGGCGCCGGCATGCTGATGACCACCTATGACGTTTCGATCGAAATCGAAAACGAGAAGAAGCCGGCGCTGACGGCAAAATGGATCACCATTATCCAATTCGACCCCAAGGACCGTCCCGAGGACGTTTGAGCGAAACGCGGCTTGTTACTCGGCCGAATTGCAGACGGCTTCGAGTGCGTGCCCGTCCGGATCCATCACGAACGCCGCATAATAGTGTTCGCCGTAGTGGGCGCGCAAGCCTGGACCACCATTGTCACCGCCGCCATGTGCGATTGCCGCGACATGGAACTGATCGACCGCCTGGCGGCTCGGGGCGGCAAAGGCCAGATGAAAACCCGGGCCGGCCGGACGCTGGCCATCCGGCCGATGTTTGATCGCCAGTTTGTCTCCGCCGCCGGGAAGGCCGTAGCCGACCGCCTGTCCCGTCTGCCCCGGCCTCATGTCATCCCAGACCCTGACATAGCCGAGGGCACCAAGGGCGGCATCGTAAAATGCCGCTGACCGCTCGATATCGGAAACGCCGAGGGAGGCATGGTGCAGCATTCACCTATCCCTTGAATGAGACTTACGAAGCCGGGATCCGTACGGGCTCAATGGCCGGCGTCATGAGCCGCCTCGTTGAGCAGCCCGAAGACGAAATCCGAAAACGACCGCCAGCACTCCACCCGGAACGTGTCTTCTTCCGTGCGCAGAAGCACGATCTCCGCCTTGCCGAGGATCGTGCGCGACGCGGCTCCGACCGGAAAAGAAGACAACGACAGATCTTGCGGGCAGCCGGCGGCAAGCGTCTTTTCCGCACCCGGCCCCGAGACGATGATCGCGAGATTGCGGTGAGAAACGTCGGTCGCCGAATGCACGGCGCCCACGCGCGAAAGCACTGTCATCAGATCGGCGCCGTCCTCGTCGATCACCAGCCATTCGTCTGGCCCGATCCAGAGCACCGATCGGGCGCCGGCCCGGACCGATGTTTTCGGGGCGGTCGGCACGGATAGACCGAGCGCCGAGGAAAGCGCGGCAAGCGATTCCGCCGGGGCGCGCAGCGCCACCCGGCTTGCAGTGGGTGCGGTCGTCAGCCGCACCGTTGCGGAACCGCCGAGACGGCCGGCAAGCGCCGGTTTGCGAATTGCAACATCAGCCATGGATGCGGCCTCCTTCCTTGTCAAAGAACACCATATCCGTCACTTCGACGGCGATCGTCCGGTCCGCCATCGGCACATAGAGCGTCTCGCCCATCCGCGCCCGGCCGCCGGCGACGAGCGCGAAGGCGATCGACCTGCCGCAATTATCCGACCAGTAGGCCGATGTGACGTGACCAAGCATGGTCATCGGCTTCGGCTCGTTCGGGCTTGCGACAATCTGCGCGCCTTCTTCGAGCACCAGCTTCGGGTCGTTGGTGATAAGGCCGACGAGCTGCTTGCGCCCATCCTTGACGAGGTCCGGCCGCTTCAGCCCGCGGATGCCGACAAAATCCGTCTTTTTCTTCGAGACCGCCCAAGAAAGTCCGGCGTCATCGGGAGTTACGGTCCCATCGGTATCCTGGCCGACGATGATGTAACCCTTCTCGGCGCGAAGCACATGCATCGTCTCGGTGCCGTAGACGCAGACGCCGAGCGGCTCGGCATTGGCCCAGACCGCTTCGAGCACCGACTGGCCGTAATCGGCCGGCACGTTGATTTCGAAGCCGGTTTCACCGGTGAAGGAGACGCGGAAAAGCCGTGCTGGCACGCCACAGACCGTGCACTCGGCAACGCTCATATGCGGGAAGGCTTCGTTCGAAAGATCGAGCCCCTCGACCAGCGGCGCGACGATGTCGCGCGCCTTCGGTCCCTGCACGGCAATGACAGCCCATTGCTCGGTCACCGAGGTCAGCCATACCTTCAGATCCGGGAATTCCGTCTGCAGATAATCTTCCATGTGATGGAGAACGCGCGGCGCACCGCCTGTCGTCGTCGTCACATGGAAACGGTCGTCTGCCAGCCGTCCGACGACGCCGTCGTCATAAACGAAGCCGTCTTCGCGGGTCATGATGCCGTAGCGGGCCTTGCCGGGCTTCAGCGTGTCCCAGGCATTGGTATAGATGAGGTTGAGGAACTTCGCCGCATCCGGCCCCACCACCTCGATCTTGCCGAGCGTCGAGGCATCGAAGATGCCTGCCGCCTCGCGTGCCGTCCGGCATTCGCGGCCGACCGCCTCATGCATGGTCTCGCCCGCCCGCGGATAGAACCAGGCGCGCTTCCAGTTGCCGACATCCTCGAAGACCGCGCCGTGGGCTTCTTCCCAGTCGTGCAGCGGCGTCTTGCGCGTCGGATCGAACAGCTCTCCGCGCGAATGGCCGATCAGCGTGCCGTAGGTGACCGGTGTATAGGGCGCACGGAAAGTGGTGAGCCCGACTTGCGGGATTTCCTTGCCAAGCATTTCGGCGGCGATCGCCAGGCCGTGCATGTTGGAGAGCTTGCCCTGGTCGGAGGCCATGCCGTTGGTCGTGAAGCGCTTGATATGCTCGATCGAATGCATGCCCTCGCGCACGGCAAGGCGGATATCCTTGGCGCAGACGTCGTGCTGGAAATCGATGAAGGCCTTGGCATTGGTCTTCGGTCCGGCGCCTTCGGCAGCGCCGATCATGCCGCCTGTCCAGTCATAGGCCTGCTCGGCCGAAATTGCGATCTTCTCGCCGCTGCTTCCGCCGGTGGCCTGCGCCATCAGCTCGCCGGCGGCAAGCGATTCTTCGATCGTCCGCTGCAGGTCGTCGGTGCCGTTGCAGGCGCCGACCGAGAGGCAGTCCTGCGCATAGGAGCCGGGCAGGAAACGTTGGCTTTCGGCATCGAAGGCCACTTTGCCGCGCGACTGCGAAAACATATGCACCGACGGCGTCCAGCCGGCCGAAACCAGCAGCGCATCGACCGCGATCTTGCGCGGCGAACCACCGCCGTTGCGCGCCACCGTCATCGATGAGATGCGCAGCCGTCCCGACGTGTTGACGACCGACTGGCCGGCCAGAACATCGATGCCGAGCGCTCGCGCCTCTTCCAGCACCGCCGCTCCCGGCGCCTGCCTGCTATCGACGATGGCGGCGATCGACACACCGGATCGTTTCAGATCGAAAGCGGCCTCATAGGCCGAATCATGCGCCGTGTAGATGCCGACCTTGGTCCCGACGGCGACGCCGTAGTGATTGAGATACATCCGCCCCGCCGAGGCCAGCATGATGCCCGGCCGGTCGTTGTTCGGAAATACCATGTGCCGCTCGATCGCGCCGGTGGCCAGGATCACCCGCTTGGCCCGGACCTGCCATAACCGCTCGCGCGGCAGATCGCGGGAAGGCTTGGCGATATGATCGGTGACGCGCTCGGCAAGACCGACGAAATTGTGGTTGTAGTAGCCGAAGGCGGTCGTGCGGACCAGCACTTCGACATTGTCCATAGCCTTCAGGCGAGTCACGGCCTTCTGCGCCCAGCTATTGCCGTCCTGTCCGTCGATCGTCACGCCGGTATCGTAACGCAACGCCCCGCCCGCTTCCGCCTGCTCGTCGCACAGGATCACCCTGGCGCCGCTCTCGGCAGCGGCCAGCGCCGCTGAAAGCCCGGCAAGGCCGGCGCCAACCACCAGCACGTCGCAATGGGCATAGCGGCTGGCATAATGATCGGGATCCTCTTCCGTCGGCGCGACGCCGAGACCAGCGGCGCGACGAATGATCGGTTCGTAGACATGTTTCCAGGCGGCACGCGGCCACATGAAGGTCTTGTAGTAGAAACCGGCGGCGAAGAACGGCGACATCAGGTTGTTGACCGCGCCGACGTCGAAGGCAAGCGACGGCCAACGGTTCTGCGAGATGACGATCATGCCGTCGAAAACTTCCTGCACGGTGGCGCGCACGTTCGGCTGCTTGCGCGCCGTATCGCGGGCAACGTCGATCAGCGCATTCGGCTCCTCGGCCCCTGCCGACAGAATGCCGCGGGCCCGGTGATATTTGAACGAACGGCCGACGAGATGCACACCGTTGGCGATCAGCGCCGAGGCGACGGTATCGCCTTCGAGCGCCGTATAGGGCTTGCCGTCGAAGCTGAAGCGCGCTGTTTTGGCCGGTGTCAGGCGCCCCTTGCCGACGATACGGTTCACGCCGCTCATTGCGCCTCTCCTTCCACGGCTTCATATGTCTCGACAGGCGCATGCTGCTGGGCCGCCGCACCGATCTCAGGCTTCGGTTCACCCGCCTTGTAAGTCACGATGAACTTGTCGCTCACCGTATCGCGCGCCGCGTTGAAGAAGCGCCCGCAGCCATGGATGTGCCGCCAGCGTTCGAAGATCAGCCCCTTCGGATTGTCGCGCATAAAGAAATAGGCCTCGAACTCCTCGTCCGAGATCGAGGCGATATCGGCGGGCCGCACGATATGCGCGTCACCGGCACCGCGGAACTCAAGCTCCGAGCGCTCTTCCTGACAGTAAGGGCAATGGATCAGCAGCATATGTGATTTCCTTCTCCTCCCCTTCTCCCCAGCGGGAAGAAGGTGCCTGAAAGGCGGATGAGGGGGTGAGCGACGAAAGGAGCGAGCATCCGAGTGGGAAGCGAGGATGGCACGCCCCACAAAATCTCAGTCATGATATTCGTCATCAGTGCGCCACCGCCGCCGCCGCCGCCTCGTCGATCAGCCGGCCACTGCGGAAACGCTCCAGTGTCAGCCCGGCATTGAATTTGTGCGGCTCATCGCGAGCAATCAGATGCGCGAAGAGATTGGCCGAGCCCGGCGTCGCTTTGAACCCGCCGGTTCCCCAGCCGCAATTGACGTAGAGCCCGGGAACAGGCGTCTTCGACTGGATCGCCGAACGATCCGGCGTATTGTCGACGATGCCGCCCCATTGCCGCATCATCTTGACGCGGCGGAACATCGGGAAAAGCTCGCAGATGGCGTCGAGCGTGTGGGTGATGATCTGCAAGCCGCCGGTCTGTGAATAGGAATTATACTGGTCGGTGCCGGCACCGATGACGAGCTCTCCCTTGTCGGACTGGGAGATATAGGCATGCACCGTGTTCGACATGACGACACACGGAAAGATCGGCTTCAACGGCTCGGAGACCAGGGCCTGCAGCGGGCTCGATTGCAGCGGCACGCGTACATCGGCCATCTTCATGATTGTCGTCGTATGGCCGGCCGCCGACACGGCGACTTTCTTGGCGCCGATGAAGCCGCGCGAGGTCTCGACCCCGGTCACGCGCCCATCGGGGCCGCGGCGGATGCCGGTCACTTCGCAATTCTGGATGATGTGCACCCCGCGGTCTGAGGCTGCGCGCGCATAACCCCAGGCGACCGCGTCGTGCCGCGCCGTGCCGCCGCGCCGCTGCAGCGCTGCCCCGTTGATCGGATAACGTGCGCTGGCCGAGATATCGAGCGGCGGACAATAGGCCTTCGCCTGCTCCGGCGTCAGCCATTCATTGTCGATGCCGTAGAGCCGGTTGGCATGGATATGCCGCTTGAACGACTGCTGGTCGTGAATATTGTGCGAGAGCATCATCACGCCGCGCGGCGAATACATCACGTTGTAGTTGAGCTCCTGGGAAAGCCCTTCCCAGAGCTTCATCGAATGCTCGTAAATGTGCATGCTCTCTTCGTAGAGATAATTCGAGCGGATAATGGTGGTGTTGCGCCCGGTATTGCCGCCGCCGAGCCAGCCTTTCTCGATCACCGCCACATTGGTGATGCCGTGCTCCTTGGCGAGATAGTAGGCAGCACCCAGCCCGTGGCCGCCCGCGCCGATGATGATGACATCATATTCGGCGCGCGGCTCCGGCGAAGTCCACTGCTTCTCCCAGCCCTTGTGGCCACGAAGGGCTTCCCTCGCCACGGCAAAAACCGAATATTTCCGCATCCGCCTTCTTCTCCTTCAGGAAAGGGCTGTTCTCCGCGCCCATACAAATCGCAAATCCAAATGCGGCACAACGGTTGTTTTGCGACGCGCGAGAGCTTTGCTTTTGACACTAAGCGACATGATGCCGAAAACGGCGCGGTTTTCAGACGACATCGTGCGCTGCTTGCGAAAGCCGTTCGGCGGGATAAGGCAAAGCTGACCTTTCCTCGGCCAGCCGCCCGGTCCTAGCCCAAGTGGGCGAGAAGACAACCAGTTACTAAAATGTTAATTCACCTTATGTTTCCGGGGTTCCTGTATCATGTGGGGTCGGCGTTCATTACTCCAGGCGTTTTGCATTGTGGTTGTTGGCGCGCAACCGGCACTCGCCGCCGAGCCGGTCGGCCAAGCTGTCGTCATCAAGACGGAGGTGACGGGAGAGAGCGGCCCGATCGAAGTCGACACCAGCGTCCATCGCAACGAACGCATCAAGACATCCCCATCGGGACTTGGCCAGTTCCTGTTCCGTGACGGCACGAAGCTCGCAGTGGGCTGGGGCTCGTCGGTCGTGATCGACAAATATGTCTTCGATGATTCCCAATCGGTCAAGAAACTGACCATCAGAGCGGCAAAGGGTACGTTCCGCTGGGTGAGCGGCAGTTCCAACTCCTCAGCCTACCAGATCCTGACGCCCGCCGGCACGATCGGGGTGCGCGGCACCGCTTTCGATTTCTACGTCGGCCCTGATGGCACGACCGCCGTCGTCCTGTTGAATGGCGCGGCTCGGTTTTGCGGCCCGGGCGGCTGCCGGCAGTTGCAGCAACGCTGCGATTGCGTGGTGGCCAAGCCGAACGGCAATATGTCGGCGGCACGCCGGGTCGATCCCAGCATTCTCGATACGCTCGGAAATCCCCGCGCGCTCCCCTTTCTCTCCGGCAATCAGCGGCTTTCAGGCGGCATCGGCATGATCGGCGGCTGCAATATGGCGTCAGCCGCGCCGGAAAGAAAAGACAGAAAACCGCCTCCGCCGGCGATTGCGCCAGTTCCCAAAAGGCAGGATCCGCCGCAGAGGCAGGCCGAGCCGCAGAAGGAGCGGCCGAACAAGCCGGACAAGCCGCATCACGACAAGCCAGATCATGACAGGCCAGATCACGACAGGCCGCATCATGACAGGCCCGATCGTCCCGACAAGCATGATGGTCATGATGATCACGACCGGCCCGGGAACCACGACCAGCATCACGGGAATGACCAGGATCATCAAGGACACGACCGCGATGGCAATCACGATGGCGATCACGATTACGACAGGGATCGGCATCACGACGGGGGCTGGGGTTTCAATCGCAACCGCTGACCCGTTCAGTCGGCCGCGCTCTTCTCGAACCGATCACTCACCTCGCGAAAATGATCGGTCCTGCCGGATACCCGCCGATAGAATTCCGCCAGGCCGTCGATCACCCCCGCCGCCCTGAGCTTTGCTGCGCCGACAAGCTTGCGGGTGTTCTTCGAATGCGCAAGCAGGGCCTGCATCAGCTGCTGGTGGGCGACAACAAGGGCTGAAAATTCGGCCGATGTGGCAACGCGTTCGTCGCCGACAACGGCAAGGATCTGCGTTCGGATGCTCTTTCCTTTGAGCGGAATGGCGCCAGCCTCGATCAGCGCCATTCCCTGCACCGACCTTGCCGTGCTGTCGGATATCAGAATGTCGAAGCCGACTTCCTTGCAGCATGATTCCAGCCGCGCCGCGACGTTGACGGCATCACCGACCGCCGAATAGTTGAAGCGCGTTTTGGCGCCCATATTGCCGACGCAGGCGAGGCCGGTGTGGATGCCGATGCCGATCCCGACCTGTTGTCCGGGTCCGAAGCCGAAAGCGTCGCCGGCGTTCAACTCGGCCAGGGTTTCACGCATGGCAAGCGCTGCGCGGACCGCCTTGGTTTGATGATCGGCCACATCGATGGGCGCATTCCAGAACGCCATGATCGAATCGCCGATGAACTTGTCGAGCGTACCTTCATTGGCCACCACATGGCGGCTCAGCGCATCGAGCAACGTGTTCAGGAATGCGACGACATCCGTCGGTGCCAGCCGCTCGCTGATCTCGGTGAAGTTCCTGACATCGACGAACATGACCGTCAGTTCACGGTCGTCGCCGCCGAGGCGCAATGCATCGCGGGTATGCTCGATGCGATGGAGCAGCGATGGCGAAAGATAATGCCCGAAGGCGCGCCGCACCGCCCGCCGTTCCCGGTCGATCACCAGGATCCGGAATGAGGTCGCGGCAAAATGGATGATTGATCCGCTGACAATCGGCGCCAGCGGATCGAAAAGAAGCCCCGCATAAAGAAACGACACCCAGGATGCCACGAGCGCCATTGCCGTAATCAACAGGCCGCAGATCAGCGCGACGGCCGGGCTGACGAAGGTCGTCACCACGACGAGAAGGCATCCGAGCACCGCGATGACAAGGATTTCCAGCCCGTCCGCCCAGTCGGGCCGCGACAGGAAATGGCCGGAGAGGATCTGCTCGACGGCCTGCGCATGCAGCGAAACGCCAGGAACGTTCTCGCCGAGCGCCGTGACGCGGATGTCCTGGAGCCCGGCCGCCGATGTGCCGACGAAGACGATGCTGCCGTTAATGGCAGCCGCGACCTCGGGAGAAGCCCCTTCGGCCGCAAGCATCTGCCGGGCGGATATGTACCGCTCAGCCCGGTCGGGGCTGACATAAAGCCAGAGTTCGCCCGCCGCCGTCAGCGGCACGACGAAATCGCCGATCTTCGCCGATGTCATAATGCCGGCGCGATCGGGCGCGCCTGATAGCACATAGGTCGACGCCCCCTGGGCGACGCGCAGGGCCTCGATGGCGAGATTTGGATAGAGCTGCTCGCCGTCGGTCAGGAACAGCGGAACCGCCCGCACCACCGGCGAGGGGTTGCCGGGGTTGAGGCTGATATGGCCGAGCCCCGCCGCATTGGCCTCCAATTGCGGCCTGAGCGGCGTCGAGGCGCCGAGATAGGGAGGAGCCGAGACAGGGCTTTCGCCTGTGAAGGCGAAACCCGCCTTCACAGGCGGCCGATAATGGCCCTCGTTGGAAAGGCCGAAGCCGAGTACGACGGGCTTGCCGGCAATCGAGCGGGCGAATATTTCGTCATTATCAGGCAGTTTCTCGGCAAGGGAAGGATCGACGCCTGCAACCTCGCTGACAACATTGCGCGGCGACAGCCGGTCCGGCTCGGCGAAAAGAATATCGAAGGCGATGGCCGAAGCGCCCATCTGCGAAAGCCGGTCCACCAGCAGGGCCAAACGGTCCCGCGGCCATGGCCATTGACCGAATTCCCGTAACGAGGCCTCGTCGATGTCGATCACGCGGACCGGCATCGGCTCGAAGGTCCTCGGAACCAGACGCTGATATTCGTCGAAAGTCACGCCGCGGATCAGCTTGAAAATCGCGGGATCGCCTGCCCGCAGGATCGTCAGCAGAGCCACGATCGCCAGGCCGATAGCGACACCGATTTGCTGGACGCGCGTCATGATCTCACCGGGTGTTCCCTCGACGGCCGGCAGAACGGCTCGCACCTGCCGATAGGCTACGCCGCTTTCGGTCCAAATGCCATTCGCGCATGCATCCGGGTAAACGATCGCCTCCGGGCCAGGACCGCTCTCATGGAGGAGATCGCCGCGCTGGACGAAGTCGCGCCAGAGCCGGATCTTGACCTGATAGGGCAAGCGGGATTTTTCCACCCCGCTTCCCATATCCATCTGGACTTCCTAAACCCGATCTGCTATCTGGCATGACCAATCGCAAGGCTGCGGCCGCGCGAACGTTATATTTTTGCCCCTGGCGCTGCGCCGCCGCCGGCATCAACCAACCAAAGGAACGTGATTCTCGTGCAGGTACTTGTCCGCGATAACAATGTTGATCAGGCTCTCCGCGTTCTCAAGAAGAAGATGCAGCGCGAAGGCGTTTTCCGCGAAATGAAGATGCGTGACTACTACGAGAAGCCGTCGCAGAAGCGTGCTCGCGAAAAGGCCGAGGCTGTTCGTCGCGTTCGCAAGCTGGCCCGCAAGCGCGCCCAGCGCGAAGGTCTGGTCGCACACTGAGCGTTGCCGTCGTTTTTTCGACGTTTTCAGATGCATTGTGGCGGGGGCGATGGGTTCGCCGCCGCCTTTTTTAGTTTGCCGCTGAAGATCGCATATCCGCGCACCGGATATGCCGCATGGGGAAATCGAGCCCGAATGGCTGTCAACACCTTCAATCCGTCCCGCGCTTTGCGCTTGCAGAAAACCGCATTCCTGCCCGCTTTGGCGCTAGCGGCAATGTTCGCCCTCGCCGGCTGCGAGACGACCAATACCTCGGATGCGGTGATCCGCATCGACAAGGCGCAGGGCTCGGAAGAGAATATCGCCTCGCTGACGGCGGTTATCAACGCCAATCCCAAGGATCCCGAAGGCTACAATGTCCGTGGCTCCGCCTATGGCCGCGCCGGCCAGTTCCGTCCGGCTCTGAATGATTTCAATACGGCGCTGCAGATCAATCCACGGTTTTTCCAGGCCTACGCCAATCGTGCCCTCGTCTATCGCAACATGGGTCAGCAGGCCCAGGCGATCGGCGATTACAATGCCGCGTTGCAGATCAATCCGAGCTATGACGTCGCCTATATCGGCCGCGGCAATGTCTACCGCACGGCCGGCCAGGATGATCAGGCCTTCAACGATTTCGACAAGGCGATCCAGCTTGGCACCACCGATGGCCGTGCCTATCACAATCGTGGCCTGATCTATCAGAAGCGCAATCAGCAGGATAAGGCGATCGACGATTTCTCGAAGGCGATCTCGCTCGCGCCGAATTCGCCCGAGCCCTATAATGGCCGCGGCATTTCCTACATCGCACTGAACGACAACGACAACGCCTTTGCCGATTTCAACCACGCGATCGAGCTTAACGGCAACATTGCCGAATCCTGGGCCAACCAGGCGCTCGTCTACGAACGCCGCGGCGACAAGGCGAAGGCCACCCGGTCCTATCGTCACGCCGTCGGCCTCGATCCGAAGTACCAGCCAGCTCGCGACGGTCTCGCCCGCGTCGGTGCTTCCGCCGGCTAAGGACATCAGCTGGGCGGCGGGCAAATCGGCCGCCGCAGGGCTCGTCGTCCTCGATGACATATCATAGTATGTTGCAACCTGCTCTTGCTCCCCCTAACATGGCGCTGCTTCGATAGCCTGCTATCGGGTGTTCGAAACTTATTGAGGGCGGCTTGCGAGAGATGCGGATCTTTGCTTTCCTGACCGCTCGCGAACTCTGTTGTCTTTCGCCAGCGCATGAGACGTGGCGCAACAGATGAAGATCGTCGCGCTGTTCTTTCCCAAAGCCTCGATCGGCACTTACCTCGTCGCCATGGCGGTGGCGATCGCCCTGCCGATCTTCGCCTTTGTGACGCTGCTTCTGCTGCAGCTGGAAGACAACCAGCGTTCGACGCTGAGACGCGAGACGGCCCAGGATGCACTCGCCCTTTCGCGGATCATCGACCGTCAGCTTCAGGACATGGCGACGACGCTGCGGCTGCTTTCGAGCTCACCGGAGCTCGAAAACGGTAATCTTGCCGCCTTCCACGAGCGCACGGAAACCGCCCTCCGAGACAATACGCTGTTCGTCATCGCCGTCGACCGCACCGGCCAGCAACTCCTGAACACGCGCCGAGCCTTCGGCACGCCACTCGGCGAGGTAGCGAACATCACCGCCCTCCAGTCGGTCATGACCTCCGGCCGAATCGAGGCTTCCGACGTCTTTCGCGGCCGCATCAGCGGCGACTGGGTGTATAACGTCACCTTGCCGCGGGCGAACGATCCCGTCGCAGCCCTCATCATCACCCAGGATGCCAAGGATCTGAGCAAGCTCGTGACAACCGAGGGCCTTGCTCCCGGCTGGTCGGCCGCTGTCATCGATCAAAGCGGCCACGTGGTCGCCGCCACCGGCCCGGCCAATCTCGAACCCGGCACGCCCTTCGATCCGCGCATCCTGCCGGCGTTCACCGCTCCACGCGGCGTCTTCCAGGACGAGGCGATCCTGCCACACATGCTGCTCGGTTATGCCAGGATTCCCGGCTGGTCGTGGAAAACGGTGATCTGGGGACCGATCGCTCAGGCGTCGATCCTCAGCACCTGGCGTTTCCTCATCATCGGCGGCGTGGCCCTTCTGCTGGTCGCCGTGCTCGGCGCCTATGCCGTCGCACGGCAGGTGCGCACCACCATCCGCGATATTGCCGGAATGGCGAACCGCATGGGCGAAGGCCATATCGTCTCGCCGGTCGAAACCAGCGTCATCGAGGCGAACCAGGTAGCGATCGCCCTGTCGAACGCCTCCTTCGATCGCAGTCAAAACGAGGACCGGCTGCGCTTCGTTATGCACGAGCTTGTCCACCGCACCAAGAACCTTTTGACGCTAGCCCAGGCAATGATGCGCCAGCTCGCCAAACAAGCCGACAGCGTCGAGACCTTCCAGGCCGCCGTCGCCGACCGCCTCGAGGGGCTGGTGCGTTCGATCGAGCTCCTGACCAGCGAGCAATGGGGAGGCGTGTCGCTGCGGCGGGTGGTCGACATCCACCTGCAGGCCTTCCCGCAATCGCGCGAACAGATCGAAATCACAGGAAAAGATTTCATCCTGAAGCCGGATGCCGTTCAGAACCTTGGTCTTGCCCTGCATGAACTTGCCACCAATTCGGTGAAATACGGTGCGCTATCCGTCCCGCAAGGCCGTGTCCGCTTCGAATGGCGCGATGTCGCGGAGGAAGACAAGCCGGATGCCCTGCTCCGCTTCAGTTGGGAGGAGCGCGGCGGCCCGCCGGTCGTAGAGCCATCGCGCTCTGGCTTCGGCACGACCGTTATCAAGGCCCATGCCGCCTCCGCCTTCCGCGGCACGGTGCAGGTCGATTTTCGGCCCGAAGGCCTGTTATGGGTGCTGACGGCACAGCGTGGCACGCTGGAGCGGGAATAAGCTAGGAACATTCGCCACCTCTACCCGTTTCGAACAGGTCATTCCCAAGGAGAAAGACCATGTTCAAACAAACGATGATCACAGCGGTGGCTCTGGCGGCCGCTGCCTGGGCAAGCCCGGCGGGCGCGGAAAATTATGTCGCGCTTGGCCGTTTGATCTGTGGATCGGATGGCGGTCAAGGTCTGATCGTCACCTCGCAGAAGAACCTCATCTGCACCTATACCCCGGCATCAGGCGGCGCCAAGGCGGTCTACGCAGGCAAGATCGAGAAATTCGGCATCGATCTCGGCCAGACCGGCAAGACCGTGATGATCTGGCAGGTACTGGCAAAGACCGGCACGGATATGCCGCAATTCGCGCTGGCCGGCGAATATTACGGGGTCGGCGCCGATGCGAGCATCGGAGCTGGCGGCGGCGCCAAGGTGATCGCCGGCGGCACCAACAAGGCTTTCATGCTGCAGCCACTGAATGTTCAGGCCCAGGAAGGACTGAACCTCGCCATCGGCGTCGAGAAGATGACGTTGGTGCCGGGTGAAACCTGAGCGAAGCGGCCGCGTTCGAGCTGAGCGGCTGTATCTGCGTCATCCATGCGCGATCGCCTTGTTGATATCCTCGGTCATCTTCTTCGCGTCACCGAGCAGCATCATCGTCCCGTCCTTGTAGAACAGCGTATTGTCGATGCCGGCATAGCCTGAACCGAGCGAGCGCTTGACGAACAGGCAGGTCTTTGCCCGGTCGACGTCGAGGATCGGCATGCCGTAGATCGGCGAGGTCTTGTCGTCGCGCGCCGCCGGATTGGTGACGTCGTTGGCGCCGATGACGTAGGCGACGTCAGCCTGGGCGAATTCCGAGTTGATGTCCTCGAGCTCGAAGACTTCATCATAGGGAACATTCGCTTCGGCAAGCAGCACGTTCATATGACCGGGCATGCGGCCCGCGACCGGGTGGATCGCATATTTCACCTCGACGCCGTTCTTCTTGAGATTGTCGGCGAGTTCTCGTAGCGCATGCTGGGCCTGGGCGACCGCCATGCCATAGCCCGGCACGATGATGACCTTCGATGCATTCGCCATCAGATAGGCGGCATCCTCGGCCGAGCCGAGCTTGACCGTCTTGTCCGATGTGTCGGGCCCGCCCGATGCCATCTCACCGCCGAAACCGCCGAGGATGACCGAGACGAAGGAGCGGTTCATGCCCTTGCACATGATGTAGGAGAGGATCGCCCCGGAGGAACCGACGAGCGCGCCGGTGATGATCAGCGCCAGATTGCCCAGCGTGAAGCCGATGCCAGCCGCAGCCCACCCCGAATAGGAATTGAGCATCGAAACGACGACGGGCATATCGGCGCCGCCGATCGGCACGATCAGCAGAACGCCGAGCGCCAGCGACAGCGCCACCACGGCCCAGAAGTCGAAATGGCTCTCGGTGGCGGCAAGCCCGATGATGAAGAGCACGATCAGCACGAGCAGGCTCGCATTGATCACATGCCGGTAGGGCAACAGGATCGGCTTGCCGGACATGCGTCCGTCGAGCTTCAGGAAGGCGATGATCGAACCGGTGAAGGTCAGCGCCCCGATCGCCACGCCGAGCGCCATTTCGACCCGCGCTTCGGTGTGGATGTAGCCGATCTCGCCGATACCGAAGGAGGCAGGGGTATAGAGCGCCGAAGCCGCGACCAGCACGGCGGCCAGACCGACCAGCGAATGGAAGCCGGCGACGAGCTGCGGCATCGAGGTCATGGCGATGGTGCGGGCGATATAGGCGCCGACGCTGCCGCCGATGGCAAGTCCAAGGACGATCAGCACGAAGCCGCCGAAATTCGGCGTGGCCAGCACCAGCGTCGTCAGGATGGCGATCGCCATGCCGATCATGCCGTAGAGATTGCCCTTACGGCTGGTGGCCGGATGCGACAAGCCGCGCAACGCCAGGATGAAGAGAACGCCGGAGACGAGATAGAGGAAAGCTGCGATATTGGTCATCAGATCCTCACCGGTCCTTCTTGCGGTACATCGAGAGCATCCGCTGCGTCACGAGGAAGCCGCCGAAGATGTTTACCGAGACGAGCACGAGGGCGACGAAGCCGAAGCCGGTCGCAAGTCCGCTTGTGGAGATGCCGACCGCCAGAAGCGCGCCGACGACGATGACGGAGGAGATCGCATTGGTGACGGCCATCAGCGGCGTATGCAGCGCCGGCGTCACCGACCACACAACGTAGTAACCGACAAAGATCGACAAGACGAAGATCGCCAGCTGAAAGACGAACGGATCGATTGCCCCGCCGGTCGCAGCACTTGCCGCTTCCGGTGCGTGGGCGGCTGCCGTGACGACGGCAGTCACCGCCTGGTCGAGCTGCTCCAGCGCTCTGTCCATTGCTTCACTGGCCATCAGAGATCTCCCTTCTTCGCGCCGCCGAATGCGGGATGAACCACGTCGCCGGCATAGGTCAGCATCGTCGCCTTGACGAGTTCGTCGTCGAGGTTGACGACGACGCTCCTGCTTTCCTTGTTGACCATGGTCTCGAGGAAGGTCACGAGGTTCTTGGCGTAGAGCGCCGAGGCGCTGGCCGCAACGCGGCCCGGCATGTTGGCGAAACCGATCACCCTGACGCCGTCGACATCGGCAATCTCGCCGGCAACGACGCCCTCGATATTGCCGCCGCGCTCGACTGCGAGGTCGACGGCGATCGCGCCCGGTTTCATTGCTGCGAGCATGGCGCGCGAAACCAGCCGCGGCGCCGCGCGACCCGGGATCAACGCGGTAGTAATGACGATATCCTGCTTGGCGATATGTTCGGCCACGAGTGCGGCCTGCTTCGCCTGATAGTCGGCGGACATTTCCTTGGCATAGCCGCCGGCCGTCTCCGCCGCCTTGAACTCCTCGTCCTCGACAGCGATGAACTTGGCGCCGAGCGAGGCAACCTGCTCCTTGGCGGCCGGGCGGACGTCGGTGGCTGAGACCACCGCGCCGAGGCGCCGCGCCGTCGCAATCGCCTGAAGACCCGCAACGCCGGCGCCCATGACGAAGACCTTGGCGGCCGGCACGGTGCCGGCAGCCGTCATCATCATCGGCATGGCGCGGTCATAGACCGCCGCCGCCTCGATGACCGCCTGGTAGCCGGCGAGATTGGCCTGGGATGAAAGCACGTCCATGGACTGGGCGCGGGTAATGCGCGGCATCAGCTCCATCGCGAAGGCCGAAAGTCCGGCACTTGCCAGAGCTGCGATGGCTTCGTCATTGCCATAGGGATCCATGATGGCGATGACCACGGCGCCGCTTTTATAGCCTGCGATTTCGTGTTCGCTCGGGCGGCGCACCTTCAGCACGACGTCGGCCGAGGCAGCATCGGCAAAACTGCCGATCCTTGCGCCAGCTGCCTCGAACTCTCCGTCCGGAATGCGCGAAGCCGCACCGGCACCGGCTTCGACGACAACGTCGAAGCCGAAACTCTTCATTTTTTTCACGGTCTCGGCGGAGGCCGCGACACGCGTCTCCTCGCCCGCAATTTCCCTTGCAACGAAAACGATATTGCCCAACTGCCCCCTCCTCCGGGTCAGCCGGACCGCCGCAGGCTTTCCTGCGCGGGCCAAGCACCTAAAGCATGTCGTCGCGCAAAACTGTACGGCGCGTTGCGATAACGACATGCGCAAAAATAACGACCTGAAGCGCGTGGAGCGGATCTGAAAGATCGCGACGCGCTTTAGTCACAAAGCTTCGGAGAAGCCCCTCCTCCCCTTGCCGCGATCAGCGGAACAGGAAGATGCCGATGGCGAGAAGAATGATGAAGACGAAGAGGCCGCCAAGGAGGCCGGCGCCGCCGAAGAAACCGGCGGTCATCGCAAGCAGGAGGCAGATGAGAAGCATCGAGCCGTATTTCGCGGCAGCAATGAACATGTCGTAGGTGTTTTCATGTTCCTTGTAATCCATCGGCGCGCCGGTCTCGACCGGTCCGGTATGATGTTCGGCCATAAATATCGTCTCCCTGAAATGCCTCTGCGCTGCCTGATTCCCCCGCCCCGCGAGGGAAGTCCCTGCCTGCAGGAATTACACAATGACAGGCGAAAGCGCAATGCATGAGAACGCCGCAGCTAATGCATGTCGCCGGGAAGTGTGTAGCGGTTCCGGGACAACGACATGCATAAAACAAAGGCTTAAAGCGCGTCGCATGAATCAAATTTGATACGACGCGCTTTAGGCGTCAAAACCAGCTATTTCCAGGCGGCAAAAGCATGAGGGGCGACGACTGCGGATAATTGTTGCCGCCCCTCATTGTTCTCACTCAGATGCTAGCCCGGTGAGAGAGGAAGAAATCAGAGCGGCAGGTCGGTGCCGAGTTCGCCTTGCGGCACGAAGCGCGCCGTCGGAATGATGGTGAGCGGCGGCAATGTGTCGTTGGGATTGCGCGAAAACATCATGCGTTGCTCGCTGGCGCTGGAGATGAAGAAGGGGTAGCGCGTCAACAGCTTGCGCCCGACCTCGATCACATTCGTCGCCATCAACGTCACGTCAACCCCGTAACTCTCCGCCAGTCGGCCCGGCACAATGGTATCGGCATAGAAAACCCGCTTATAGAAGGCGGCATGTGGGGGCCGGACGGACTGAAGAACGCGGTCCGCCCTGAAATACGCTGCCGCAACGATGGTCGGCCGCAGCGTCAGATAGGGAACCCAGGGCAGATCGGCGGTGAGCTCGGGATCGGCCGCGAAACGCGCGGGGTCGATCAAGGTCAGCCCGGCGTCCAAAAGCTCATCCATCGCCTCGGGAAAGGCCTCTCCGGACCGACTGATACGGTGCTCGGGTGTCACATAATGAACCCGGATGGTGCTGACCAATTCCCCATAATAATACAGGCCGAAGATATAGGCATGGCTGTCGAAATCGACATCGTCCAATAGGCCTCCCGGGGCAAGCGACAGCGCGTCGTGGGCCTTGTAGGCCTTGTAGCGCAGGCGTTCTACCTGCTCCATGTCTTCGCTGCTTTCGACGCGGCGATACTCGACATGATCCAAAACTTCCAAAATTTTCGCGCTGAAATCGCTACGCTTGAACAGTGTCTCTGACATTTTCTCGATCCGCTCGTTAACGGATCATTAATCATATGCCGGCGAGATTTAGGCAAGAAAATCCGATAATTCGGGCCGTTTATAAAGTATTAAGGTTAACGGCGCGGAGGATTGTCAGCGGAAAAGCGGCCGTAGCAGAGCGCTCAGGCGACCTTGTTGCGCCGACGCTGAACGGGGCGGCGGCCGATGCCCTGCTGCAATAGCGGGATATTCTGGGAAGGCACCGGCTGAGAGAAAACATAGCCCTGCACGAGATCGGTGCTGCGGTGCTTGTTGAGCAGAGCGAGCTGCTCTTCGGTCTCGACGCCCTCGATGACGATCTTCAGCCCCAGTTCGCGGGCGAGATGGACCGTACCGCGCAGGAGCTTGTGGCGGCGGTTATCCTCGACGATGTTGCGGACGAAGGAGCGGTCGATCTTGACGATATCAAGCGGCAGCGTGTCGAGATAGCTGAGGCTGGAGAAGCCAGTCCCGAAATCGTCGATCGCGATGGTGATGCCGCGGGCCCTGAGCTCCGCCAGAATGGCGCGCACCGCCGCCGGCTCGTCGATCAGGCAGCTTTCGGTGACCTCGAGATGCAGCCGCGCCGAATCGAGGCCGGAATGGGCAAGCGCATCGGCGACGACCTGGAGAATGTCGGCATCCCTGAGGTCCCGCGCCGAAAGGTTGACCGAGACGGCAATATGGTCCGGCCAGTTCATGCATTCGCTGCATGCCTTGAACAGGACGAAGCGGGTGATGTCCGAGATGATGCCCATATCCTCGGCGAGCCGGATGAAGACATCGGGCGGGATCAAGCCCTTCTCCGGATGCACCCAGCGCGCCAACGCCTCGGCGCATTCGATCCGCGAACCATCGGCCCGGAACATCGGCTGGAAGACGAGATGCAGCGCCTGCGCCGAAACCGCATCGCGCAGATCCGCCTTCAGCTTCTGCTGCTCGATATAGCGGCCATCCATCTCCCGCTCGAAGCCTGATATGCCGCCCTTGAAGCGCGACTTGCTTTCGAACAGGGCAAGATCCGCCTTGACGCTCCATTCGTCCATCGCGAACGCGGTACTTTCGAGGATCGCGTAGCCGGCGCTGAGCGAGACGAGGAAGGTCAGCTCATCGACCTCGTAATGACCCTGGATCGCGGCGTGCACGCGGCGGATCTCGACGTCGAGCAAGGCCGGGTCCTTCGCGTGCGGGAAGAACAGGATGAACTGGTCGCCCATCAGCCGGCCGAGAATGGCGTTGCCGGAGGCCTGCTTGACGCGTGCGGCGATAGCGCAGAGCAGATGATCGCCGGTGATATGGCCGCGCATGTCGTTGACATGTTTGAATTCGTCGATATCGAGAACCATGAAGCCGAGCGGCCCGGACTTCCTTTGATGTTTGGCGAGATAGTCCTGCACCAGCTGCCCGAAATATTCCCGGTTCGGCAGGCCGGTCAGCGCATCGAAGCGGACCATGTGCATGATCTTCTGCTCCGCCTTCACGCGGCTCGAAACGTCCTCGAAGATCAGTACGGCGCCGCCGTCAGCCCTTCGGCTGGCAGAGAATTCCAGAGACAGGCCCTCGGGAAAATGAATGAGGGTGCGCGACAGGTTGCCTTCGGCGACCTGGGTGAGCTGGCGCAGGATGAGCTCCGGCTGCGAGGCGTCCATGAAACTGTAGCGCGCGCCGTAACGCAGGACGGCGCCGAGGTCGCGGTCCTTCAGCCGCTCCGGCGCGCCTATCTTCAGAAGCTCGCAGGCCTTGCGATTGACGACCTGGATACGGTTTTCGGCATCGACCATGACCAGGCCATGCGGCATGTTGTTGAGCGCTGTATCGAAGCGGTCGGCGATGATGGTGATTTCCCGGCGCGCGATGACATTCTCATAAAGGAACTCGCGCACACCGTTCGCCATGGCTCGCGTCGTCAGCCAGAAGGGAATGAGGAAGATCGACAGCAGGCCGCGATATAAATCCATAGCCAGCAGGCTGCAGACGATCATCGGCAGGCAGCAGAAGAACGTCTGGAGATCGACTGCGAAGCGTGAGCCGTAGTTGCGGCCGACGACGGAAACCATGGTCGCCATGGTGACGGAAATGCAGGCAAGTTCGGCAAAGGAATCGTGCACGACGAAGATGGCGTAGCCGCTGGCAAAGCCAAGCAGGGCGGTGGTGCAAGCCCCACTGGCGACCAGAATCCGCTCCCAGCGCTCGATTCCGGCATGCGACAAGCTCTCCTTGTCGACACGATCGAACCGTCGGAAGATGGCCATGCGAACGCTGAAAACCAGAAGAAAGGCAACCGACAGCGGAATATAGACGGAGGATTGCGTTTTGGCGGCCACGGCAAGGCACGTAGCAATATGCACGATCACGCCAACAAAAAGCGTCATGCGGTTCCCGGACAGGGAACTCACAAACGACAGATAGACATCTAAAGGGACCCTGTTCGGGTTATCTGGCTTCATCCACACTTTCCCTGTGCGCGGGAATTCTAAGCCCAACCCTTTAAAAATTGATTTCAATGGAATCAAACATTTGGTCAAATTTTCTAAAACCACAGGATGAACAGCACAGCCTACGCGCGTTATTGCAGCCTTATGGCGAGATTATTGAAATATTCGTCCACGCCTGGGTTGTTGAAATATTCGGCGGTCATATCGGCCAACCGGCGCATCTAAGACTATACTCCAACGCCAGGCATTTATCCTTCCAATTTCAAAGGCCGTGGTCTACATCGATTGCAAGAGGGAAAACTGCTGGAAAACCGGCAGGACAAGAACAAGGGGAGGCGAATGTCGGTATTCCTGGCCGCCAGTCGGCTGATCGACCGGGTCAGCCGCGTCATGGGCAAAATTTCCGAATATATGGTGCTGCTCTGCTGTCTGATCAGCGCCGGAAACGCCATCGTCCGTTATGCCTTGAACTACAGTTCGAACGGCTGGCTTGAGATTCAATGGTATCTCTTCGCCTTCGTCGTCATGCTCGGCGCCTCGCATGCGCTGCGCAACAACGAGCATGTCCGCGTCGATCTGATCTATGGTTCGGTTTCCGACAAGGCGAAGATCTGGATCGACATCGTCGGCCTGATCCTCTTCCTCATCCCCGTCTGCGTCTTCCTCACCTGGGTCTGCTGGCCCTTCTTTGCGCTTTCTTACCAACAGGGAGAAATCTCGGGCAATGCCGGCGGGCTGATCCGCTGGCCCGTCAAGCTGGTGCTCGTCGCCGGTTTCGCGCTGCTTTCCCTTCAGGGCGTTTCCGAACTGATCAAGCGGATCGCAGCCATTACCGGCCATATCAGTATCGACATGACCTACGAAAAGCCGCTGCAGTAACGCGGGCTGGGAGAAACACATTTGTTTGATTTCGGTATCATCCCGCCGGCGATGTTCCTGGGCATGGTCATCTTCATGCTCTACGGCTTCCCGGTCGCTTTTTCGCTTGCCGCCGTCGGCCTGTTGTTCGGCATCATCGGCATCGTCACCGGCCATTTTGGCGAAGTCTTTCTGCAGGCGCTGCCGCTGCGCTTCTTCGGCATCCTTTCCAACGACCTCCTGCTCGCCATCCCCTTCTTCACTTTCATGGGTGCGGTGCTGGAGCGCTGCGGGCTGGCCGAAGACCTGCTCGAAGGCACTGGCAAACTCTTCGGTGGCATACCCGGCGGCCTCGCCTATGCCGTCATCCTCGTTGGCGCGGTGCTCGGCGCAATCACCGGCACGGTGGCCGCCTCCGTCATCACCATGGGGGTGATCTCGCTGCCGATCATGCTGCGCTACGGCTACAACCCACGCCTTGCCACCGGCGTCATCGCCGCCTCGGGCACGATCACCCAGGTCATCCCGCCCTCGCTCGTGCTCGTCGTTCTTGCCGATCAGCTCGGCAGGTCGGTCGGCGATATGTATCTGGGCGCGATCGGCCCTTCGATCCTGCAGGTGACGATCTTCGTGCTCTTCATCCTGGTGATGTCGATCATCCGGCCGAAATCGATGCCGCCGCTGCCGAAAGAGGTGCGCGGCGATTTCAACTGGGCACTGCTCATCAAGGTGCTGATGGGCATGGTGCCCTCGATCGTGCTGATCTTCCTGGTGCTCGGCACGATCTTCATGGGCCTTGCGACACCGACGGAAGCAGGCGCGCTTGGCGTCGTCGGCGCCATGGCGCTCGCCGCCTTGCATCGCCGCCTCACCTGGCCGCTGATCCGCGAGGCGATGGCGTCGACCACGCACATCACATCCATGGTGGTGATGATCCTGATCGGCTCCACCTGTTTCAGCCTGGTGTTTCAGGGCATGGACGGCTCGCGCTGGATCGAGCATATGCTGTCGGGCATTCCCGGCGGCCCGGTCGGTTTTCTGATCTTCGTCAACATCTTCATCTTCGTGCTCGCCTTCTTCCTCGATTTCTTCGAGATCGCCTTCATCGTCATCCCGATGCTCGCCCCCGTCGCCTCCAGTCTCGGCATCGATCTGATCTGGTTCGGCGTGCTGATCTGCGTCAACATGCAGACGAGCTTCATGCATCCGCCGTTCGGCTTCGCGCTCTTCTACCTGCGCTCGATCGCCGGCAAGGACGTCAAGACCTCCGATATCTATATCGGCGCCCTTCCCTGGGTCGGCATGCAGCTGATCCTGGTGGCGATCGTGATCTTCTGGCCGCAATCGGTAACCTATTGGCTGGATCACGGTCCGAAGGTCGACCCGAACTCGATCAAGATCGAAGTCCCGGGCTTCGGCGGCCAGCTCGGCCTGCCGCCGCTGGGCGGCGGCAATGGCTCGCCGCAGATCCCCGGCCTGACCCTGCCGCCACTCGGCCTGCCGCAAGCACCGCCTCTACCCGCCAAATAACCCCACCAAGTAACAGAGCCAAAACAAAACCCCGGACCAAGCGTGATCCGGGGTTTTGGTATGCGTTCGTGTAATGCGCCGATGGAAGCTCTCAGAGCTTTCCGGCCCGCTGCTGGATCATCATGAACGTATCGAAAGTGTATTCCGAAAGCTGCATCCAGAGATAGGCGTCGCGTTTGAAGGCGGTCTGGTCGTCGTAGATCTTCTTGAAATACTGGTTGGTGCCCGAGATTTCGCTGTAGATGCCAATTGCCGCCTGAAAGCAGGCTTCCATGATTTCCTGGCTGAACGGGCGCAGCGTCGCGCCTTCGGCAACGAGCTGCTTCAGCGCGGTCGGGTTCTTCGTGTCGTATTTCGCCAGCATGTTGGTGTTGGCGAAAGCGCAGGCATCGGTCAGCGCCGCCTGATAATGCTTCGGCAGATTGCTCCATTTTTCGAGATTGAAGAATCCATGCACCGTCGGGCCGCCCTCCCACCAGCCGGGATAATAATAATACTTCGCCACCTTGTGGAAGCCGAGCTTCAGATCGTCATAGGGACCGACGAATTCCGCCGCATCGATCGTGCCTTTTTCCAGCGCCGGATAGATGTCGCCGCCGGCAATTTGCTGCGGGATGACGCCGACCTTCTCCATGACGCGGCCGGCAAGGCCGGCGATGCGCATCTTGACGCCCTTGAGATCATCTAGCGTATTGATTTCCTTGCGGAACCAGCCGCCCATTTGCGCACCGGTATTGCCGGCCGGCAGCGCATACATACCCTGTGTGGCATAAAATTCATTCATCAGCTTATTGCCGTTGCCCTCGTAATACCAGGCATTGGTCAGGCGGCTGTTCAGGCCAAACGGAATGGCCGTTCCGATGGCATAGGTCGGGTCCTTGCCGACGAAATAATAGGAGGTCGTATGGGCAGCCTCGACCGTACCGGCGGCAACCGCATCGACGGCCTGCAGGCCGGGCACGATTTCACCGGCAGCAAAAGGCTGGATCGTGAAATTGCCGTCTGTCGCCGCGGCGACATGTTTGGCGATATCCTCGGCGCCGCCATAGATCGTATCCAAGCTCTTCGGAAACGACGACGTCATGCGCCACGCAATCTTCGGATTCTCCTGCGCGATCGCAGGCGCGGCCAATGCCGTTGCGGCCACCGCGCCGGCACCGGCGGTTCCCGCCTTCTTGAAAAACGAACGACGATCCATCAAAAACCTCCCGTATAGATGGCACTGCGCGGGCAATCTTCACCCCTATCCGCAGCGAGGGGAAGCTAAGCATGGCGAGAGCCGCGATTCAAGCGTTAGTCTGTTAGCCTTTGGCATCAAGACGGCAATAGGACAACGGGCACGCATCCATCAAAATCAGCGGCTTAGCAGCGAACCCGGAGCCGCGGCAGCGCTTCCGCCGCATTTTGGTCACCTGACACAGCCAAGCGTTGACTTGACCGCCGTTCTGGCGGCAAAACGATGTGCAGAAAGATTTTATCGGGGCTGATATGACGAAACCAATCGTTGCTATTCCTGCAGATATCCGCAGCTTCGACGGCGCGACCTGGCACGCCGTACAACATCAGTACCTCAGTGCCGCATTGACTGCGGCCGGCGTTATGGCCTTCATCATCCCCGCCTTCGAGGAGGGCTACGATACCGACGCGATCCTCGACCGTGTCGATGGCCTCTTGGTTTCCGGCTCGGCCAGCAACGTGCATCCTTCGCTCTACGGTGCCGATGCCAGCGATAGGGACGGTCCCTTCGACCTCGCCCGCGACGCCACCAGCCTGCCGCTCATCCGCCGCGCCATCGACCGCGCCATTCCGCTGCTCGCCATCTGCCGTGGCATCCAGGAGCTTAATGTCGCGCTCGGCGGCTCGCTGGCAAGCGAGATCCAGGAGCAGCCGGGCATCTCAGACCACCGCCGGCCGGAAGGCGTCGACCGCGACGGCATGTACGCCATTCGCCAGAGCGTCTACGTCAAGGAAGGCTCCTGCATCGCAGGCATTCTCGGCCCGGGCGAGGTCCGCGTGAATTCGTTGCACCGACAGGCAATCGCCAGAACCGCACCGCGGCTGCAGGTGGAGGCAAGCGCCGAGGACGGCACGGTGGAGGCCGTTTCCGTCATCGACGCCAAGGCCTTTGCCGTTGGAGTGCAATGGCATCCGGAATACTGGGCCGAAACCGACAGGCCTTCGAACAAGCTGTTTGCCGCTTTCGGCGACGCCGTCCGCGCCTACGCCGCCGCCGCCAAGCTCCCGCTCATCCCCGCGAAGGCGACCGCCTGACGGTGCGGCGCCGGCGCGCTATCAGCCCGCCGAGCGTTGAGCAGCAACCATCAATGGTGATCGTCGTCCTCGTCGTCATGCTCGTGCTTGAGCCAGGTGCAGAGCTCCGCCGGTAGCAGTTTCTCATAGGCGTCGTCGCTGCCGACGAACTCCCCAAGATCCTTGACGCTGACGAAGCCGACATTCGGAAATTGCTCGGCCGCGCTGCGCAAGAAGTCGAAACGCTCGTCACCGACACCGACCATGACATAGTAGATCTGCGATTCGGCATGCTCGGCCTTCTGCAGCAGGGCCCAGGCTGCATCTCTGTCGGCATTCTCGCCATCGGTGAGGAAGTAATTGATCGCCGGAATGCCCGACCGTGTCTCCTCGCCGAATGTATCGCGGCTCATGCCGAAGATCATGCCGAGCAAGCCGCCAGCCGCCTCCTCTTCCATCAAACCGTACGTCATCAGGTTCGAGCGGATGACCGGTCCGTAATCCGTGCCACCCCAAAGTACGGCTTTCAGCGCATCGTTGCCGATGATTTCACGCTCGACGTAACCCTCGTAATTTTTGGCGGTGGCCGGTGCGATCGATGCCATCCTCTCCTGATTGGAAAACACCCAAGTATCGATACGCCCGTCGTCATCGAAATAAAGAGCGACGGGAAGAATACGCTCGAGCGCAGCCTGGACCACACCAGATTTGAAAAGGTCGGTCATCGAGCCCGAGACATCGATGTTGATGCCGACCTGGGCGGGAATGCGCTCGTGAATGCCTTGTTTCTGAAGGACGAAGCCGACGCGTCGAACTTCTTCCTCGGGCTTGTGCAGTTTGAATGTCGTCATTATCATCCCTCCGATCTGAGTTTTCCAAGAATGCGCGCATGAATGTCGCGAAGCAGTGATCTGATGCCAGCCTGCGCTGGCGGTTGCGCGCTTCGGGCCGCCGTCAGCGCCGCGGAATAGGCTGCATGCCAGGCAGGCAGGTCCTCGTGCAACAGGCCATCGCCAGCGTGTCCGAGCGCGTCCACGTGCCGCGCGAGCCCGGCAACGGTATGCATGCTCATCTCGATCGTGGCCTTCGTCGCCGACAGGCTGGCAATCCTCGTCTCGATCGCGTCGGCTTGCGAGGTGTAATGCGCCTGCCGTTCGCGATCGGAAAACTGAACTCCGCCGATATGATCGACCAGGAAGCGCGCCGCCAGGATGTGTGCGGCGAGATCACGGCCGAGCGCCGCATAGGCCTTGCCGATGGCGCGAAGCCGTTTTGCGACCGCAACGATTTCGGGCGCAAGCGCATCGAGCTCCTTCGCCAGGGCCTGCACGTCGGGATAAAGCTGCAGAAAGAGGCTGTCGGGATCGCGCGGAGCCGCCAGCGCCTTGATTGCCTTCAAGACGCCGCCGCGAACGGCAAACACACGGTCTGGATCCAGATCGCCGAGACGCTGGAGCAGTTCGGCGCTAAGACGCCTTCCCATCGCCAAGGCTTCGCTGTCGGCAAGCGCGAGTTCGCTTTCGGCAAGCCTGCCATGCTCTGTCTGAAGGCGGGCGCCGAAGCGCACGACGTCGTCGAAATAATGATCGTCGAGATTGGTGCCGTCGACGATGCGCAACGCTGCCGTCGCGACCGATGCGGCAGCGCCGGGATCGATCTTCAGGAACGCCTCCACGCTGCAGGGAATGCGCCGGCGAATTTCCCCGGCGCCGAGAACACGCGGCTTGTCACCCTTGAGCATCGGCGGTCGCGGCGAACCGAATAGGACTTTCGGCTGGGTGGATTGTCCGGGAGGTTGGGCAACGTCAGGCGAGGCGCTTTTTGGAAAAAGCACCTTGGGCAACCGGCCCGGCTCCTTTCCCGGCGGTCCATCTGCCTTGCCGCTCATCAAACGAGGCCCCCGTTCAGTTGAAATAAGCCTGGATGACGTCGCCAAGCCCGGCATTCGATCCTGCACCGACGGCATGGAATCGCCAGGATCCGTCCGGCTGCTTCAGGAAGGAAGCCACCTGTATCGTGGTCTTGCCGGCAAATTCGGCGGTGAGCTGGTAGCGGCAAAGCTCGTCATCCATCGCGTCACAAACTTCGATATAGGCGTTCTTGACCTTGCCGAAATCCTGTTTCTTGCGCTCCGCATCATGAATCGTCGCCCAGACGGCAAGCTCGGAAACCTCGTCCGGCAGCTTCGCCAGCACGATCTTGAACTCCTCGCGGAAACCCTCGTCATGGTGGCCGCCGCCATGATCGTCATCGTCGCCGTCCTCATCGGGTTCCGACCCTTTGACCAGGCCGCCGCGCCCGGTCCGGTCGTCGCGTTCGTGCCACATCGAGCCGTCATCCGTCTGGAAGGAACCGTCGGCATTCTTGCTCAAAGACCCTTCCGGATTGCTGGAACTGCGCACGAAAGCATAGCAGAGTGCATGCGAGCCTTCATTGTAGAGCCGCGCGCGGTTCGCATCGCCACCGGGATGGACCAGCGCAAAACAATGCACGTCGAGATCAAAGGCCGGCCCCGAACCTTCGGGCGGATCCCAAACAAGTCCCGAATGGACGAGCTGGATCTCCTTCTGGATCTGGAATGATTGCCCCTTGTTGAGCTTGAAAGTTGCCATGCGCTGTCTTTCTCCTGAAGTCTCAGATCGGACGATCGGTCACGATTTGCCGGGCTTGTTCGA
Organism: Rhizobium sp. NZLR1b; assembly: GCF_019685155.1. NCBI lineage: Bacteria > Pseudomonadati > Pseudomonadota > Alphaproteobacteria > Hyphomicrobiales > Rhizobiaceae > Rhizobium > Rhizobium sp. NZLR1b. Next base: position 114,131 of record NZ_JABDWC010000013.1, on the reverse strand, counting down.
GTTTGGCGCGGGCGGCGGCATAACGTTCCTTGTTTCGCTCGCCTTCGGCGACCACCTTGTCGGCGATATTGCGCAGCCGCTGCGCGGTGCCGAGCACCAGATCGGCATCGGCAAGCCGGGTCTCGCCGGCCGCCCTGACCGAATTGACCGAAACATCCTCCAGCACCTCGGATCCATAGTGCTGCAGCGACGCGCGCAGTTCACGTCGCATCGTGTTCATCTGCTGGATCGACTGCATTTGGAAGAGCGCGTGCAGGCGGATCAGCATCGATTTGATGTCGTTGAATTCCGCATTGGCCGAGGTGACGGTATCTGCAAGGGTGGCAAGCGCTGCACCCCGGGCAATGCCGATCGAGTCGAGGTCGGCCGGCGCCTTGGCATAGGCGGTTTCAAGAACGAGGACCCGGTTCTGGAAGATATCGCGCTTCTGCGAGAAGTCGCGGGCTTCCTGCACCTTGAGCGGATCGCCGGAAGCCGCCTCTTCCGTCAACCGGTCGAGCTCGCGGCCGGCATCGGCAAGGATGCGTCTTCCGGCCTCGACGAAAACGCCGAGAGACACGATCGTATCGCGATATCCCTCGGCCAGCGTGCTCATGCGCGACACTTCGAGAATGAGCTTGCCGCTCTCCTCCTCGATCTCAGCCTCCATCGGCCTGACCAGATCTCCGAGGGATTTGGCCTTGCTCTGCAGCATGCCGCGAACCTCGTCCGTCACCGATTTGAGGCGCTTGGCGGGGTCGCCGAGACCGACGGCCGTCAACAGGCGTTCGAGGAAATTGCCCTTCAGCTTCTCGCGGATGCTTGCTTCGAGCCCTTTGAGATCGGCGTCATTGATGCCGTCCCGGATCGTCCGGAACAATTCGAACAGCACCGGCGACTGCGCATTGGTGATCTGGGAAAGGATGGCATCGAGCTTGGCGCCGAAGCCGCCGATGGCTTCCTGGCCGAAGGTAATCAAATGATGCGGCTCGACCGTTGCCAGCCTGTACCGCTCTGCGAGGTCGCCGACCTCGCCGGCTTTCTCCGGCGGAAGAACGACCGTCACCACGGCCGGCAGGCCGCCGGTCGAAAGCGCGGGCATCAAGCCCGGGCTGGTCTCGAGGCTCTTCGTGTTCGACGCACTTGGCTCCGACATGCCGTCAATCCCCTTTGTTCGGCCTTTATCCTGCAGCCCGCCGGCGCAATTCCCAAACGCACGGAAAGGTTGAGAATCTTAGTTGTAAAATCGGCGAGAATGTAACCGACGGCATCGCACTGGGCAACATATCATCCACGAACCACAGTCGATTTGGCAGCGCTGTATACCTCGCATAAATCAACTTCTATGCGGCGCGCCTAGCCCTTTTGCGGCGTCTCCGACACCGGCGTCAGCGCTGCACCTTTCTCGAACCAGGCAATGAGATTGTCGGCGACCAGATCGGCCATCGCATTGCGCGTCGGCACCGATGCGGAAGCGACATGCGGCAAGAGCACGGCATTGGTCGGCTCCAACAGGTCACCCGGCACAGTCGGCTCTTCATAAAAGACATCGAGGCCGGCCGCCCCGAGAGCCCCGGAGGCAAGCGCCGCGCTCAACGCCGCCTCGTCCACCGTCCAGCCGCGGCCGACATTGACGAGAATGCCGTTCGGGCCGAGTGCTGCCAGAATATCGGCGTCGATCGTCTTATGCGTCTGCGGCGTCTTCGGAACGATGGCGATGAGCGTGTCCACCGCTTCCGCTAGCCCCTTCAGCGTCAGGTGATAATCGTAGGGTGCATCGGCATGTCGCGACCGTGTGTGGTAACTGATCTTCACCTTGAACGGCTCCAGCCGCTTGGCGATCTCAAGCCCGATGCGGCCAAGGCCATAAAGCCCGACATGACGGCCCTTGAGCGAGAAGCGCGACAGCGGATAGGTCGCGCCCGGCTTCCAGTTGCCCGCACGCAGCCAGGCTTCGGCCCGCGGCAACTCGCGAACGGTATTGAGCAGCAGGCCGATCGCCGTATCGGCGACCTCGTCGTTCAGCACATCAGGCGTGTTGGTGACGACGATGCCTTTCTCGGCGGCTTGTTTCACATCGACGCCGTCGTAGCCGACACCGAAATTGGCGATCACCTCGACATGCGGCAGCTGGTCGATCCAGGCGCCGGGGAACGGGCCGGAGACAGCGACACCGCGGATGCGGCCGGCAGTCCCGTCGTCGAGGGCAAGCCTTTCCTCCCGGGCGACGGCGATGATCTCAAAACGATCCTTCAGCCTTTCGAGAACACGCTCGTGTATCTTCCCGGGAACGAGAATGGCGATGCGGGACATGGCTTTTCCTCTTGGATGACCGTCTTGGTTCAGGCGCGGGGCCGATGAGGGCTGGTGGACTGACGAATGCGCATTTCCGGTTTAATCAGATGCATGCCGTCGGGCTCGTGGCTGCCGGCAAGGCGATCGAGCAGCGCCCGCGCCGCCAGGCGACCGACCTCGGTCTGGCCGTTCCAGACGGTCGTCAGCGCCGGGGTGGCGATCGATGCCTCCTCAAGATCGTCGTAACCGGTGACGGAGATGTCGCGTCCCGGCACCAGGCCGGCGCGCGCAATGCCGTTCATCAGGCCGATCGCCACGAGATCGTTCCAGCAGACGGCGGCCGTCGGCTTCTGTGGCAACGAGAGGAAATGCACGGCGGCTTCGAAACCGCCCTGCTTCGAGCGCGGGCCGGGAATGCGCAGGTTCGGATCGACCTCGATGCCGGCCTTGCGCAGCGCATTGACGTAACCCTGGTAGCGGTCGCGGCCGGTGGATGTCTGGTCCGTGCCGCCGATCATCGCAATCGAGCGGTGGCCGAGGCCGATCAGGTGGTTGGTGGCAAGCGAAATACCATAGCTGTCATCGCCGCGATAGGTCGGCAGGTCTTGGCCCTCCATCGAGCGCGCAACCAGGATCGCCGGCATGCCATTGTCTTCCGCCAGTTGCACGTCCTCAGGCGGCGTGCCGATCGCCGGTGACATGATGACGCCGTCGCCGCCGAGTTGCAGGAGCGTCTCGATGAAGGTGCGCTGCTTCTCGACATTGTCGTAATGATTGGAAAGGATGAAGGTGTGGCGGCTGCGATCGAGCTCGCTTTCGATCGCCTTCAGGATCTCCCCGTAGAAGGGGTTCATAATGTCGTGCACGACGACGCCGATGATGCCGGAACGCGAGGTGCGAAGGCTGGCAGCGCGGCGATTGTAGATATAGCCGAGCGCGCGCGCCTGTTCCTTGATCTTGTCCCGCGTATTGCTGGCGACGAGCGGACTGTCGCGTAAGGCAAGCGATACGGTCGCCGTTGAAATGCCGAGCGTTTCGGCGATCGTCGAAAGCTTGATCTTCTGGACCACGTGTCCTCCTCCAGGCAGCACGCAAGCAGCAAGAGCCGCCGGAAAACCGGCGTGGCCCTTAAAATGTTTAATTAAAAGATTTAATCGGTGGAAGCAATTCGTCTTTCTGCGAAATTTCAGTCTTCATCCGGATCTTCGATATGAAGAGCTTCGGCCTGCAGATTGGCATCGATCGCCTTCAGCAGGCGGACGAGATTGCGGATTTCCTTTTCGGAGAATTCCAGCGTCGCCAGCCTGTCGCAGGCCGCGGCCGCCATCTCGATCCCCTCCACGCTGCCACGGCCGAGCTCGGTGAGATAGACTTTGGTGAGGCGCGCATCCTCGGCGTCGGGCTTGCGCTCGAGGAAGCCCTGCGCCTCCATGCGGCCGATCGTGCGCGTCATCGTCGGCGCCTTGACGCCGAGTTTCTGGGCAAGGCCGCCGGCCGTCATGCCGTCGCTCTCGGCAAGCGAGTGGATGACGCCGTCCTGGCCGGCATAGAGCCCGCTTTCGAGAAGGTTGCGCGAAAGCACCGTGCGCATGGAGCGAGCCGCCTGGGTGAGCGCTGGAGAGAGGTCGACGAGCGTATACTCGGTCTTGTCCTTCTTCTTGGACTTGTGCTTCTTGCCGTCCTTCTGCTTCTTTCCCATAGCCATCCCTTTGATCTTTAAGCCTTGGCGCCGCTGCGATATGACATTGCCCAGGATCTCGTCATAAACAAGAGGCAACGACTGGATGATGACGCCTTCGCCCCGTTTCGAAGACAGCGACCCGGCCTCTGCCGTTGACGTGCGTTGCCTGATCGCCGTGCTGCCGCTCGGCGCTCATGAACAGCACGGCCCGCATCTGCCCTTCGAAACCGACACGCTGATTGCCGAAGGCATCGCCAGGCGATTGAGGATGGCCCTACCGGCTGGCCTTCCCGTCACATTCCTGCCCGCCGAATCCGTCAGCTATTCCATAGAGCATATGAATGTTGAAGGAACGAAGACGCTTGCCTTCGGCGAAGCGGTGGACCGCTGGCTCGGAATCGCCGAAGGCTTGGCGAAGCAGGGCATCCGCAAACTGGTGATGTTGAACGCTCATGGCGGCAATTCGCCCATCATGACCATTGTCGCGACCGAGGCGCGGGTTCGCTTTGCCATGCTGGCGGTGGCGACGAGCTGGACCCGCTTCGGCCTGCCCGATGGCGTCATCCCGCCGGAGGAAAAGGCGGTCGGCATCCACGGCGGCGATATCGAGACCTCGGTGATGCTGGCGCTTCATCCGGGCAGGGTGGATATGACGAAAGCGGCGGATTTCCCTTCGCGACAGAGCGAATTTGCCAGGCGTTTCAAGCATCTGCGCGCCTATGGGCCGCACGCATTCGGCTGGAAGATGTCGGATCTCAACGCAGAAGGCGTGGTGGGCAACGCCGCGGCGGCGACAGCTGAAAAGGGCGAGGCGCTGATTGCGCATGCGGTCAAGGGACTGGTGGAACTGCTGGAAGATGTCGATGCCTTCGATGTCACGCAGCTCCGGTGAATGGGTCATCTGGGCCGGACGGATGATGTGATCTTATAACATTATAAAACCCTTTGAACTGCCGCGCCCATGCCATTATATGAGACCAACCGTTCAAGCAGCCGATCTGAAGCTACTCGGCCGCACGCCTAATCCTAGAGGTTCTCATGACCGACGCGATTCCCACCCAGAAGCCTATTCCCGTTACCGTGCTCACCGGATATCTCGGCGCCGGCAAGACGACCTTGCTCAACCGCATCCTTTCCGAAAACCACGGCAAGAAATATGCGGTCATCGTCAATGAGTTCGGCGAAATCGGCATCGACAACGACCTGATCGTCGAGTCGGACGAAGAAATCTACGAGATGAACAACGGCTGCGTCTGTTGCACAGTGCGCGGCGACCTGATCCGCGTCGTCGAAGGGCTGATGCGCCGTCCCGGCCGCTTCGACGGCATCATCGTCGAAACGACCGGTCTTGCCGATCCGGTGCCGGTCGCCCAGACCTTCTTCATGGACGATGATGTGCGCGCCAAGACCGAGCTCGACGCCGTCATCGCCCTGGTTGACGCCAAGCACCTGCCGCTGCGTCTGAAGGACAGCCGCGAGGCCGAAGACCAGATCGCCTTCGCCGACGTCGTCGTCATCAACAAGACCGACCTCGTGACTCCTGAAGAACTTGCTGTGATCGAGGACATCGTCCGCGCCATCAACCCGGCCGCCCGCGTCTATAAGACCAGCCGCTCCGGCGTCGACCTCGCTCGTGTGCTCGATCAGGGCGCCTTCAACCTGGAGCGCGCGCTCGAAAACGATCCGCATTTCCTCGAGCACGGCCATGACGACCATGTCTGCGGCCCGGATTGCGATCACGACCACCATCATCACGATCATGATCACCACGGGCACGAGCATCATCACCATGGCGCCATGTCGGCGATCCATGATGTGACGGTGCAGTCGGTATCGCTGCGCGGCGGCGAGATGAACGCGGAGCGCTTCTTCCCCTGGATCCAGAAGATCACCCAGACGCAGGGACCGAACATTCTCCGCCTCAAGGGCATCATCGCCTTCAAGGATGATCCCGAGCGGTACGTCGTCCAAGGCGTGCACATGATCATCGAAGGTGATCACCAGCGGCCGTGGAAGGAAGGCGAAAAGCACGAGAGCCGTCTCGTCTTCATTGGCCGCGATCTCGACCGCGAGAAGCTCGAAGCCTCCTTCAAGGCCTGCGAGGCAGCCGCCTGATGCCGACAGTTGCACCGCTTGATCTCGACGGCCACGTTCTGGCCGTCGAATTTTTAGGTGATGTCCCCTTCTTCGCCAGCGCCAACGGCACGTTTCACCGGCTGGACGGCGGCGACAGGGTTTCTGAAGCCCATCAGGGCATGCTCACCGCCATCCGCGATCCCTATAGCGAGAGCCTGATTTCGGGCGGCGAGGATGGCAAGGTGCTGCGCATTTCAGCCGACGGCAGCGTCAGCGAACTCGCCACCGCGCCGCGCAAGTGGATCTCGCAGGTCGCGGCCGGCCCGCAAGGGGCCATTGCCTATTCCTACGGCAAAAGTTCGCTCGTGCGCCTTGCCGACGGGACGACCAAGGAATTTGCAGAGGAGCGCACGGTCGAGGGCCTTGCCTTTGCGCCGAAGGGCCTGCGCATCGCGGCCGCGCGGTATAACGGCGTGTCGCTGCACTGGATCGGCACGACCGCCAAACCAGTCGATCTCGAATGGAAGGGTGCGCATACCGGCGTCACCTTTTCGCCGGACGGTAATTTCCTCGTCACTTCGATGCAGGAAAACGCGCTTCACGGCTGGAAACTCGACAGCAAGCCGGGCTCCGAAGCCCGCCACATGCGCATGACCGGCTACCCCGCCAAGGTCAAATCGCTCTCCTGGTCGGTCAAGGGCAAATGGCTCGCCTCGTCTGGCGCGCCGGCCGCCATCGTCTGGCCCTTCCAGGGCAAGGACGGGCCGATGGGCAAGGCGCCGCTCGAACTCGGCACTCGCGCCAATATCATGGCAACCGCGGTGAAATTCCATCCGCTCGAAGATATCCTCGCCATCGGCTTCATCGACGGCATGATTCTGGCCGTCCGCATCGCCGACAGCAAGGAGGCGCTGTTGCGCCGCCCCGGCAAAGGCGCCGTCACAGCGATGAGCTGGAGCAAGAACGGCAAGCTGCTCGCCTTCGCTTCCGAAGCCGGCGACTGCGGCGTCATCGATATTTCGGCTTGACGCACATTGGCGGCAACGGACGATATCCTATCGGGCCTGAAGTCGTGACGCTCACCGCCGACCACATGCAAGCCGTAGCCGGAATCAGGCGTGTCTCCCTGCGGCAACGACTGCCTTGGCTGCCGGATCTTCATACGCCCGAAGAGGAAGAACAGTACTGGCGCATGCATCTGCTGCCGAATTGCACGATCCTTGGCGCCGCCTTGGAAAACCGGCTCGTCGGTGTCATCGCCTATGGCGACGGCTGGATAGAGCAGCTTTACGTTCTCCCGGATTTCCAGGGTTTGGGCACCGGCTCTCTGCTCCTCGGCTGTGCCAAGCAGGAAATGGACAAGATCAGGCTCTGGCCGTTTCAGCGCAATACCGGCGCACGGGCGTTCTAGGTACGACACGGTTTTGCCGCCGAGGAGGAGACCGACGGTACTGATAATGAGGAAAGAGAGCCGGATGTGCTCTATTATTGGCGCAGGCTTCCGGAGCTGATGCCCGGCCTGCAACCGTCTGGCGGCTAGAATAACGGACTAACGCCGCAAAGTGGCGGGCATGCCAAATGTCTTGGCTGGCCAAATATGTGCCCCGCGCAGGCGGCGTCTTGCGCCGCCTCGGACAGAGGAAACGGGAATGTCGAAATCGACCGACCTCGGTTTGGCCGAGCAACAGTCGCAGCCTTCGGACGGCGCATCCGTCTGGGCCGTCATCCGCGCCGAGGCAGTTGCGCTTGCCGGACGCGAGCCGATTTTGCAGCAATTGCTTGCGGTGCAAATAACCAATGCTGCAGGCAACAAAGAAATCATCGCCCATGTGCTGGCCGCGCGGCTGTCCGCGACGCAGGTGGCAACTGGCGATCTGTTCGATCTCATCCTGTCCATGCTTGATGATGATATCATGCGGAAGATCGAGGCGGATCTTGTTGCCGTGCGTGAGCGCGATCCGGCCTGCACGACATTTCTGCACGCGCTCCTGAACCTCAAGGGGTTTCATGCGCTGCAGACCCACCGCATCGCCCACGCGCTCTGGAACGCCGGCCGACCGGAGATCGCCAGCTGGCTCGCCAATCTCGCCTCGCTAGTCTTCGGCCCGGATATCCATCCGGCCGCGCGGATCGGCGCTTCCATCATGCTTGATCACGGCTCGGGCATCGTCATCGGCGAAACGGCGGTGATCGAGGATGAGGTATCGATCCTGCAGAATGTCACGCTCGGCGGCACCGGCAAGGAGACTGGCGATCGCCACCCGAAAATCCGCCACGGCGTGATGATCGGCGCGGGCGCCAAGATCCTCGGCAATATCGAAATCGGCGCCTTCAGCAAGGTCGCCGCCGGCAGCGTCGTGCTGAAGCCGGTTCCGGAGCATTGCACGGTCGCCGGCGTGCCGGCAACGCTCGTGCGCGTCCACCGCGCCGACGAAATCCCGGCCGAGACGATGGACCAGAATATCTAGGATCACTTTGAGATGGGCGAGTTCGCGCCGTTCCTACGCGGCTTGGTGCGTTTCTCCGAAGGCTTCGACCCGGTTGCGGCCTTCGCGTTTCGAACGATAGAGTGCCTCATCCGCCTTCTGAATCAGCCTTTCAAAATCTCCGCCGTTTTGCCCACACGCGGCAACGCCGATACTCAGGGTCGGAAAGACGGCCAGATCGGGGCACTGCATCACGGCGGCGGCGAAGGCGAGACGGATGCGATCGGCAATCACCATAGCATCTTCGAGGGAGACATTTTTCAGCACGGCAAGAAACTCATCGCCGCCTTGACGGGCGAGCAGATCGTCCGAGCGCATGATGCCTCTCGAAACGCTGGCGAAAAGCCGCAGGATATCGTCGCCGGCGGCGTGGCCATGCCGGTCGTTCAACTGCTTGAAATGGTCGATATCGATGATGAGCAGCGATACCGGCTGCGAACCGAGAGTAGGCAGATGCTGGGCAAGGCCACCGCGATTGAGCGCGCCGGTCAGCGGGTCGCGGTGGGCGAGTTCAGTCAGCTGATTTCGGCTGCGCTCGGCGGCCATCAGCACCATGGCCACGCTGCGAAGCATGATGAAAGCAACCGCCGATACCGCCATCCAGCTATGGACCACACTGCTGCCGAATGGATCCGGCCCGCCGATTTCGCCGGTCGCCGCAAGAAGACTGCGAACCGCAAAGATCGAGGCAGTGCAAACATACAGGCCGACAAGCAGGGCTGCCGAATACAGCCTCTCGCACCGGGCAATACGGATTGCCTCCCTTGCGACGGCAAGGTCGCAGAGGCAGCAAATGACGGAGACATAGAGAAGCCTCGCCGACACTGCCGAAGGATCTCTGACAATAAGTGCGACAGGCACGCTGACGAGAACGATGGCAAGCCAGAAATAGCGCTGCTCGAGCGCTCGTCCCGAAAAGACGCGCACGGCAAAGAACATCAGCATGTAGCCGGCGATGGTCACCACGTTACCGCCGTCGATCGAGACGGAGTAGGGAACGAGATTGCGCAAGGCGACGAGGAAAGAACCGAGGCCGACAAGAATGTTGCTCAGGCCCCACCACAGCGGCCACCTCTCGAAGCGGCCGGTCGCATAGGCTGCAAGCTGGAGCATGCCCTGCACGAAGCAGCTCACGGCCACAATGAAATAGATTGTCCTGAGATCCAGCAGCATGACGCTTTCCCGAAATTCTCGGGGAACGTACAGGAAGCGTTTTGCGGTTTGATTGGGGGCTTCGCTAAAAGTTTAACGATTACGGGTTTTTCCCTGCTGCAGGCGATTGTGTTGGCATCTTCACAGGGCATCCCGGTAACCATGCGCCGCGGTACCCAAAAGAATAATCCGCGCCGCAATCACGGCAGGCCCGCCTGCCTCCATGATCAAACGGCGCGGATATTGCCGGCTAGGCGGAACGAGTCCGACCCGACCGGCTGTTGCTTCAGGCTGCGCGGCGAACCGGCGCGCCAGCCAGCATGCGCCCCGAGGGGACGATCATGCCGGCCGCGCCGTCGAGCCAGCCTTCCGTCAACTCGAGCGCCAGAAAGCGCGAGCGTTCGAACGGACCCGGCATGACAAGATGGCGAGCCTTCTCGGCAAAAAAGCCGAAACGCTCGTAATAGGCAGCATCGCCGACGAGCAGGACGGCGCCATGTCCGCGCTTCTTGGCTTCGAGGATCGCCGCGCGCATCAGCGCCGAACCGATGCCCTTGCCGCCGAGATGGGGCGCAACGGCGAGCGGACCGAGCAGCAGCGCATTAATCGGCGTGCCCTCGTCATTGACGCCGGCCTCGATGTTCCAGAGCCGCACCGAGCCGATGACATGGCCGTCGCGATCGCGCGCGACCAGCGCCAGGCCTTCGGCCGGAATGCGGTTGCGGCGGATCTTTTCCGACGACTTCTTGCGGCGATCGGCGCCCATGACGCGGTCGAGCAAGGTCTCGCGGGCTACGACATCCGAGGGATTTTCGGCGTCGATGGCAAAAGTGGTAGGCGCAAAGAATGCGCGGACAGAATCAAGAACAGCGGCCATCTTGGCCTCCCGTACCCAATACCGTTATCAGCGGCGATGAAGGAAAATTGTGAATTTGCCGCCCCGGCTGGTTACGGGGCCGGCGGAAACGATCTTAGATGACGTAGGCCTTCAGCGGCTCGAAACCGTTGAAAGCGACGGCCGAATAGGTCGTCGTATAGGCGCCGGTGCCTTCGATCAGGACCTCGTCGCCGATCGAAAGGGAGATCGGCAGCGGATAGAGGTTCTTCTCGTAGAGCACGTCGGCCGAATCGCAGGTCGGGCCGGCGATGACGCAGGGCTCCATCTCGTCGCCGTCGTGATCCGTGCGGATCGGATAGCGGATGGCTTCGTCCATCGTCTCGGCGAGACCGCCGAACTTGCCGATGTCGAGGAATACCCAGCGGGCATCGTCATTGTCCGACTTCTTCGAAATCAGCACGACTTCCGCCTTGATGACGCCGGCATTGCCGACCATGCCGCGGCCCGGCTCGATGATCGTCTGCGGGATCTGGTTGCCGAAATGCGTTCGCAGTGCCTGGTAGATCGACTTGCCGTAAGCTTCTGCGGACGGAACGTCGCGCAGGTACTTGGTCGGGAAGCCGCCGCCCATGTTGACCATCTGCAGGTGGATGCCCTGCTTGGCAAGCGATACGAAGACGCGCTTGGCATCAGCAAGCGCCGAATCCCAGGCATCGACCTTGGTCATCTGCGAACCGACATGGAACGAGACGCCGTAGGACTGCAGGCCAAGCTGATGGGCGTAGACGAGAACGTCGACAGCCATCTGCGGGACGCAGCCGAACTTGCGCGACAGCGGCCATTCGGCGCCTTCGCCATCCGTCAGCACGCGGCAGAAGAGACGGGCGCCGGGAGCAGCGCGCGAGATCTTCTCGACTTCCTCGTGGCTGTCGACAGCAAAGAGGCTGACGCCGAGCGCATGCGCGCGGGCAACGTCGCGTTCCTTCTTGATCGTATTGCCAAAGGAGATGCGAGCGGCTGTCGCACCGGCTTCGAGCGCCATTTCGATTTCGGCAACGGATGCGCAATCGAAATTGGAGCCGAGGCCTGCAAGCAGCTTCAGCACTTCGGGGGCCGGGTTGGCCTTGACGGCGTAGTAGATGGCGCTGTCCGGCATTGCGTGACGGAAAGCGTGGAAATTGTCACTGATGACGTCGAGGTCAACCACGAGGCAGGGACCGTCGGGACGTCGGGTTGCGAGAAAGTCGCGGATGCGCTGGGTGGTCATATCGATTCCCTCTTCCAGTTCCAGAGCTCCGGCATGAACCGGAGGACAAAGGGCATACGAGAACCCGCATTGGAACCAGCCGGTGGAGACCCCGGAACCATAGCAAGCGCTCGATGCGCAGATAGTGAACCAACGCCGCCATGCGGTGTAAGTTCGGCTTTGTCTGCCATGGATTGGAGGGAGAATCCCAACCGCACTTCCGGCAATGATGGTGTGCCTCTTCAGTAACCCCCGCTGATGGAAAGCAGGGAGAGAACAAAAAGGCCCGCACCGTCGTTGCTTCAGGCGTCCTCGCATTTTCCGGTTGGCCGGAATAGCGACTGGAGGGGTTAATTCCAGGTACCTTACCGATTTCCTCACCAATTCGAGGGTTCGGCGGACACCCATGGGCACGTGCGACTTTGGGCTGATGTGGAAATAAGAATATTCGCCTTCATAATCAAGCGATTTTTTGATCGCGGGGCCAAAAAAATAATTGAACAAAACGAGCCGATTTGTTCAACATTCCGAAACAGCGTAAGGGACGTCCATGGATACCTTGACCCGCATACGTGCTTTCATCGATGTCGTCGAAGCCGAAGGATTTTCCGCCGCCGCGCGGCGCACCGGCCGCTCCAAGGCGCTGCTCTCCAAATATGTGCGCGAGTTGGAGGATGAGCTCGGCGCGCTGCTCCTCAACCGCACCACCCGGCAGTTCTCCATGACCGAGGCCGGCCATACCTATTACCGCACCGCCTCCGATATCCTCAAGGAGATCGACAACCTCGCCGATCTCGTGCGCGAAAACAATGCGCAACTCAAAGGACGGCTTCGCATCTCAGTGCCGCGCACCTTCGTCGATGCCGATGTTGGCCAGTCGCTGATCGATTTTGCCAAGGAGAATCCGGACCTTTCGCTGGAGATCGCCGCCGACGACCGGTTTGTCGATCTGATCGAGGAAGGCTTCGACGTGGCGATCCGCATCACCAAGCTCGAGGATTCCGGCATGATCGCCCGCAAGATCTCCGATTTCCGGATCCATCTCTGCGCCACGCCGGAATTTCTCGAGCGCTATCCCAACATCGAGCATCCCACCGATATTTCCAACGTCCCCTTCATCGTCGATACCAATGCGCGCACCCAGGCGAGCATCCGATTCCACAACCCCGATAATACCTCGTTCGCCGTCGCCGTTTCCGGGCCGATGGAGGTCAACAGTCCGCATGCGACATTGCGCGCCGCACTCAGCGGCATCGGCATTGCCTTCATCCCGGATTTCATCGCTCGCAAGCCAATCGAGAGCGGAGAACTGGTCACACTGTTCAATGACTATATCCCGACCGACCGCGGCATCTATGCCGTATATCCGCACCGCCGCTACCTGCCGGCCAAGGTGAGGATCTTCGTCGACTACCTCAACAACTGGTTCAAGAAACATCCGTAGCGCCGCCCTTGCGGATGCGACATCGCGACCCGCGGCTATCTGAATCCAGTAGGGAATCCGGTCCCAATTCCGTCCCAATTTCTGGCAAGAAGTCAGGGTCACCGAACAGGGCAGCGGGATAGATGAGATATTCGACGATACTGATGGCCGCGCTTGCTTCACTGGCGCCGGCCGCCGCCCTTGCCCATCCACACATCTTCGTGGAGGCCCGCCTCGAGGTCGTGGCCGACAAGGATGGCAACATCGAGGAACTGCGCAACGTCTGGCGCTTCGACGAAGTCTTCTCTTCCTCAGTGGTCATGGATTTCGACAAGAACACCGACCTGAAGCTGGAGCCGAACGAACTCGCGGAGGTCGGGAAAACGGTGAAGCAGTCGCTTTCCGAATACGATTATTACATGAACCTGACCATCAACGGGAAGAACATCACCGTTCAGAAGCCCGACATCATCCATGTCGACTATAAGGACGGCCAGCTCCTGATGTTCTTCGCGGTCAAGCCGGCGGAGAAGATGCCGCTTAAGGGCAGGCTCACCTTTGGCGTCTACGACCCGACGCTCTACACCTCAATCGACTTTCCCACCGACGACGAACTGGCAATCGTCGGCGACGGCTTCAAGGCCTGCAAGCGTCAGGTGGTGCGACCCGATGCCGACCAGGTGATCTCGCAGAACAAGCAGTCGCTGACGGACGCCTTCTTCAATGATCCCACCGGCACCAACATGTCCAAGCTCTTCGCCACCCGGCTGGAGGTCACATGCTGACAAAACGCCTGCCCTTCATCTTTTCCGCCGCTGCCTTGACGCTCCTGACGGCGGCAAGCCTTGTCCATGCGCAATCGCCGCTCGGCATCGGCACGGCGGAGCCGAGCTTTCAGCCGACCGGCGGGCCGCTCGCACCGCTCTTGCTCTATGTGAACTATGAGCAGCAGGCCTTCTACCGGGCGCTGACCGGCGCATTAAAGGGCATGCGCCAAGACCCGTGGCAGCTAACATCGCTGATCGGCCTCTCCTTCGCCTATGGCGTCTTCCATGCCGCTGGCCCCGGCCACGGCAAGGCGGTCATCTCCTCCTACATGATCGCCAACGAGATCGAGCTGAAACGCGGCGTGGTGATTTCCTTCATTTCGGCTTTCGTCCAGGGCGTGGTGGCAGTGGCGCTGGTTGGCGGCGCCTGGCTGGTGCTGCGCGGCACCGGCATCACATTGACGGCGGCGACCCATGCGATGGAGATCGCAAGCTTCGTCATGGTCATCCTCTTCGGCGGCTGGCTGCTATTTCGCAAACTGCGCTCGATGGCGGGCAACATGCCGCGCCGCCGTCTGGTGGCGACGCCAGCCGGTCCGGTCAGCATAATGCTCGATTGGAAGGACAATGCAGCCGAACGCCAGGCCTATGCCTTCAACGGCAAGGCGCAGCCTGTCGACGCGGGCCATACCTTCGTTCCCGGCATGGCCTGCGAAACCTGCGGCAATGCCCATGTGCCTGATCCGGCCCTGCTCGCCGGCGACAGGTTCAGCGCCCGCGAGGCCTGGTCGGCGATTGTCGCCGTCGGTCTTCGCCCCTGCTCCGGCGCATTGCTGGTGATGACCTTCTCGATGCTGAACGGGCTCTATCTCGGCGGCGTGCTGTCGGTCGCCGCCATGTCGCTAGGCACGGCGATTACCGTTTCGCTGCTTGCCACGCTTGCAGTAACCGCCAAGAGTGCCGCTGTGCGCCTCTCCGGGCGCGGCTCGACCGCCTCGATCTGGATCGGCAATGCCATCGAAATCCTCGGCGCCGTGCTCGTCATGCTGATGGGCGCCCTGCTGCTCGCGGCATCGCTGCAGGGATAGGCCTACTTTCCCCTGCTCCGCTGATAGCGCGCTCGTAGCCAGAAGACCGCGAAAAACGCCAGGATCAGGCAGGCGCCGACTGCGATGCCGAGCGTCGGCGAGAAATTGCCGATCCACAGAACGATGCTTGGCAGGAAATAGATGACCAGGCCGGCGCCAAGCAAGATGACGGCGGCGGCAATGGCCTGCGAGCGGCTCTCCGGGCTCACGCGAGCCTTTCCTTTTCCAGATCGGCACGAATATCCTGCAGGCGGCGGATCTGGTTGCCGGCCGCGTCGAAATTTTCCGGCGAAAGCCAGGTTTCGAAGGCATCGTTGATCAGCGGCCATTCCGTATCGATCATCGAGAACCAGGCAGTGTCACGGTTGCGACGCTTGGAGATCATGTGCTGGCGGAAGACCCCTTCGAAGCTGAAGCCGTAACGGGCGGCCGTCGTCTTGCTCGCCTCGTTGTTATTGTCGCATTTCCATTCGTAGCGGCGGTAGCCGAGATCCTCGAAGACATGCTTGGCCATCAGGTAATGCACTTCGGTCGACAGCGGCGAACGCTTCATCTCAGGACCATGCGCTACCCCGCCGATTTCGACCACGCCGTTTGCCGGGTCGGCGCGCATGTAGTTCGCCATCCCCAGAATCTTGCCGGTGGCATTGTCACGGAAGATATGGGTGAGCCAGCCGGAGTTGGTATAGACGGTTTCAAGCCAGTTGGCGAAATCCTCGATACCGGAAAAGTCGTCTTGAGCAAAATAGAGAAGCAACGGGTTGATGCCCATGCCGCCAAGCCCGTCCCACAGCGCTTCGAGATGTTCGGCGCGCCGATAGGGTTCGACGGTGACGAAACGGCCCTTCAGTGTGACCGGCTTCGGCGCCGGACAGCCCTTGAAATTTGCAAGATCGCGCATGTTCACTCCCCTTTATCCGAAGAGTGGATAGGCCAGCCGCCCGACAAAGGCAACCGGCCGACTTGTTACTGTGACCCAATCACTGGGACCCCATCACCGGGACCCCATCACTGGGACAAGGTAACCTTGGCGGAGGCGACCGTCGCCTCGATATGATCGACCAACTGGTCGGCAAGGCCGAGCCTGCCGGCAAGCAGATCGAGATAACCGCGCTCGGCGCGCGAATCCGGCTCGATGGTGAGCCGCGAGGCGGTGTAGAGTTCGACGCGCTGTTCTTCCGTCGTCGCGGCGGCCACCAGCGCATCGATATCGGTCGGCGACGCAAGTTCGCGCTCGATAAAGGCGGCGGCTTCGCCGCTGACATCGGCAGCCTTGACCTTGTCCATGATCAGGGCGCGTTCGGCATCGTCGATATGGCCGTCGGCCTTGGCCGCGGCGATCATCGCGCGGATCAGCACCAGCACGAATTCATTGCTGCCGGCTGGTGACGTCGGCCCGAAACCGGATTCGACAGGCGGCGGCAGGAGAACCGGATTGTTTGCCGAGGGTGCATCCGAAGGGGCTGCGGGCGCTTGCCCCGCCTGGTAATTCTTGTAGGCCTGATAGCCGAGGCCGGCAATGGCGGCAAGCCCGCCGATCGCCAGTGCATTGCCGGCAATACCGCGGCCGGTCTTGGTGCCGAGAAGCGCGGCGGCGATCGCACCGGTCGCCAGCGGGTTGTTCCTGGCCGTCTGGACCGCATCACCCGCCCTGTCGCGGACCGAACCGCCGAGACCCGGCACCTGCGAACCCAAGAACTGGTCGAGAAGCTTCCTTGCGTCGAACATTCCTCGTCATCTCCCTGTTTGAGGCTGGAAGCGTACATAGGTTTGCGACGGCTGGAATACAAATATGGGGTTGAGCGGGGTTGTAGCGTGACGCTCCCCGCCGCCTACCGACCTCAGGCCTTCAGCGCCGCCGCTTCTGCCGCGAGCTTGGTGATCCCCGCCCAGTCGCCGGCTGCGACCAGCTCCTTCGGCGCCACCCAGGAGCCGCCGACGCAGATGACGTTCGGCAGCGAGAGATAGTCATTGGCGTTCTTCAGCGAAATGCCGCCGGTCGGGCAGAACAGCGTGCCGGCAAGCGGCGAAGAGAGCGCTTTCAGCAAGGCCGCGCCACCGGCCTGCTCCGCCGGGAAGAACTTCAGCACCTGGTAGCCTTCTTCGCGTAACGCCATGACTTCGCTGGCGGTCGCAGCGCCGGGAAGCAGCGGCACATCGGAATCGGCAGCGGCATCAAGCAGTTCCTGCGTCGTGCCCGGGCTGACGATGAATTTCGAACCGGCCTCGACGGCGGCTTCCCAATGAGCGGCATTGAGGATCGTGCCGGCGCCGACTTCGGCGCCCTCGACCTCAGCGGCGACGGCGCGTACGGCCTCGAGTGCCGCCGGCGTGCGCATGGTGATCTCGATCGCCTTCAGACCGCCCGCAACGAGCGCGCGGGCCAGCGACACCGCCGATTTCACATCGTCGACGATCAAGACCGGAACGACAGGCTGGAGTTTCAGGATGGAAAGGAGCTTCTCTGTTTTCTCGCCCATGGTCGCGCGACCTCCTTGAAACGATTGAATTCGTCCCCGAATAACGCCCCCGTCGAACCTTGTCGAGATAAAACCAGACCACATGACAAGATGGGTAGGAAATGCGTGGAAATTGGTCTACCGTGCCGCAATCGTCACAAAAGGTTCACCGATATGGCGAAAGAGATCGAGCGGAAGTTTCTCGTACGCAGCGATGGATGGCGTTCCGCCGTCGAGACGAAGTCTGTCCTGAAGCAGGGTTATATCGCCTCGATGGACGATCGTTCCGTCCGCGTGCGTATCCTCGACGACAGGAAGGCGAAACTGACGATCAAGATCGGCCGCAGCGCCATCACCCGCGACGAATTCGAATACGACATCCCAATCGCCGATGCCAAAGAGCTTTTGCAGAACGCCATCGGCATCGTCATCGAGAAGACGCGCTACCGGGTTCCGCACGAAGGCTTCGTCTGGGAGGTCGATGTCTTTGCCGGCGAGCATCGTGGGCTGGTGATCGCCGAGGTGGAGATGACGGCGGAAACCGACGATCCGGCTCTGCCCGCCTGGCTCGGCCGCGAAGTGACCGGCGATTCCCGCTATTCCAACCAGGCCCTCGCCACAGAATATGGGCACGACAGGCATGGGCTATCGCATTCGGCCTGACGCCGATTTTACCGACGAGTTCCGCAGCGTCGCGACTGAGCAATTGGAACGCGCCGTCATGATTCTGGAGGAGCGGCCGGACGGCGCACATAAGGCGATCCATTCCTTCCGCAAGAATCTGAAACGATTGCGTTCGCTCTACCGCCTCGTGGCTCGCAAGGTGCCGGATTTTCAGAGCCTCGAAAACGCCAGGCTGCGCGATGCCGCGCAGTCGCTGTCTGCAATCCGCGACGCTGCCGCCCTCATCGGCACGGCGCAATATCTGCAGCATGCAGCCCGCGGGAACGAGGAGAGCGAGGCGCTCGTCCGTATCGTCACGATTCTCGAAGGCCGCCGTGACTGGATGGTGGAAGCCGAAAGCGGCCTGGAACGGCGGCTGAAGGAAACCTCCGACGTCCTGAAGGAGGCGATCACCGCCCTGGATGCAGTCTCCTTTGATGGCGGCCACCGCAAGAATGCCCGCATGCTGGCAAAGAGCTGGCGCCGCACCGCTGGGAAGGCCAAGGCAGCACTCGCAGCTTGCCACGGCGAGGCATCGGCCGACGATTTCCACGATCTGCGCAAACGCACCTACGACTATCAGCTTTATCACGGCCTTTTGCGCGACGTCTGGCCCGGCGCGATGAAGGCCAAGCGCGATGCGGCCAAGGAGCTCGCCGAGGATCTCGGCCACATTCACGATCTTGCCGTGCTCTCCGAACTGGTCGAGGCCGAGCCGCAGCTCTTCCCCCGCAATGACGACCTCGCCCATCTGCTCGACGCCATCATCTTTCGCCAGCAGGAGGACCGGCGACAAGCGCTTCTCAAAGCCAAAACCGTCTTCGCCGACGATCCCGACGAGGAAGCGCAACGCATCGAGCTTCTCTGGCTGACGGCCGACGGTTGAGAGGCTACGCCGGCGCATCTGAAATTTCCCAAGGTAAATCTATTGACCTCGACCAATCTTGAGGTCCTAGCCTCCGTTGGTCAAACAAGCAGAGCCCTGACCCGTGAGGAAGAAATGACCGCCGAAAACGCCGCGATGCCAATGGTGCTCGGACTCTACGAGACCCATCTGACCGTTGCCGATCTCAAGACCTCCACCGATTTCTACCGCGATGTCGTCGGGCTCAAACCGGCGGCCTCATTCGAGGAGCGCAAAGTGGCTTTCCTCTGGGTAGACGACAGGAAGACCGGTATGCTTGGCCTCTGGGAAACCGGAACCGGCCCCCTGAAGATGCGGCTGCATATCGCCTTCCGCATGACCGCCGACGGCGTGCTGCAGGCGCCCGCCATACTCAAGGCAAAAGGTGTTGAGCCACTCGGCTTTACTGGTGAACCGGTGACGGAGCCGGTGGTTCTCGGGTGGATGCCGGCGCTGTCGATCTACTTCAAGGATCCGGACGGACACTCGATCGAGTTCATCAGCCTTCTCGACGACATCCCCGACCGAAGCTTCGGCGTGCGGCCGTTTTCCGAATGGCAGGCACGAGCATAGTCGTTCGACCGCCAAGGCCGCCAACCGGCGAAGGCAATTGCGCGAGCCGCCGATTTTCTGTATTTCCGCTCGATGACCGACAGCCTCACACCCATCAGCCCGTTCCTCGTGGCCGCACTCTACCATTTCGTTTCCGTGCCGCGCTTTGCCAGCCTGCACGGCCCGCTGCAGACGCTTTGCGAGGAGAACGGCGTCAAGGGGACGCTGCTTGTGGCGCATGAGGGTATCAATGGGACGATCGCCGGCCCGGATGCCGGCATTTACGCCGTGCTTTCATTCCTGCGCGCCCAGCCGGAATTTTCAAGCCTGGAGCATAAGGAAAGCCGCGCCTTGAAAATGCCTTTCCTGCGCATGAAGGTGAAGCTGAAAAAGGAAATCGTCACCATGGGCGTCGAGGACATCGACCCCAACAAGGTGGTCGGCACCTATGTCGCGGCGAAGGACTGGAACGCGCTGATTTCCGATCCCGATACGATCGTCATCGACACCCGCAACGACTACGAAACGGCAATCGGCACCTTTCGCGGCGCGCTCGACCCGAAGACCAAGACTTTCCGCGAATTTCCCGATTGGGTGCGCGACAATCCCGGCCTGCACAACAAGCCGAAGGTCGCCATGTACTGCACCGGCGGCATACGCTGCGAGAAGGCAACCGCCTTCATGAAGGCTGAGGGCTTCGACGAGGTTTATCATCTGAAGGGCGGCATTCTGAAATATCTCGAGGAAGTGCCGCAGGAGGAAAGTCTCTGGGATGGCGCCTGCTTCGTCTTCGACGAACGCGTGTCCGTCGAGCATGGGCTGCAGCAAGGCGAACACAGGCTATGCCACGCCTGCCGCAACCCGATCACTTCAGAGGAAGTCACCTCGCCGCACTACGAGGAAGGCGTTTCCTGCAGCCACTGCTACAACACGCGGACGGAAGAAGACCGGCTGCGTTATCGTCAGCGGCAGCACCAGATCGCCCTCGCACGAAAGCGCGGCCAGCGGCATATCGGCAGCTGAGCCGATATTCAGGGGATCAGCCTCGCTGCCTGAGGGAGGCGTTGCCGGTCAGGCTGCGCCGATACGGCGCCGGGCCGCCGGCTCCGCTGCGCGTCGCTCGTTCAGCATCTCGGTGATAAGCTCGGCCGTCACCGGCTTTCCGAACAGATAGCCCTGCAGGCAATCGCAGCCGAAGAGGCGCATGGCGATTGCCTGCTCCTCGGTCTCGATGCCTTCGGCCGTCACCGGAATGTCGAGCGAGCGGGCAAGCGCCACCGTCGCCTGCAGCATCTCGCGCTGGCGTTTGTCCTCGTTGACACCCATGACCAGCGAGCGGTCGATCTTGATCCGGTCGAAACCGAACTGCCTGAGATAACCGATCGAGGAGAAACCGGAGCCGAAATCGTCGAGCGCCACTTTGACCCCCAGCGCCTTCAGCCGGTCGATCGACTGGCGGGTACGCTGCGGATTCTGAATCATGTAGCCTTCGGTGATCTCGAGCGTAATACGGCCGGCCTCGATTTCCGTTTGTTTCAGCACGTAGCGCACATAGTCGGCAAAGGCGGGATTGCGGAACTGGCCGGGCGAGACGTTGACCGAGACGTTGAGTTCCGGCCATTGCTTGGCTGTCTCGCAGGCCTTTCGCAGCACGAACAGGCCGAGCGATTCGATGAGACCGCTGGTCTCGGCGATCGGGATGAATACCTCTGGTGAAACAGGCCCGTGACCCGGACGGTTCCAGCGCACCAGTGCTTCGACACCGGTCGGCGCATGGGAGACCGCATCGATCAATGGCTGGTAGGCCAGCGTCAGGTCGCCGCTCTCGATGGCCATCCGGAGATCGAGTTCCAGCGCATTGCGCTGCTCTCGATCCGCATCCATCGACGGATCGTAGAGCATCATCCGCGCGCGGCCGGCCTCCTTCGCCTTGTACATGGCAAGGTCGGAGCGGCGCACCAGTTCTTCACGCTCGATCATGCCGCAAGGCGACATGGCGATGCCGATGCTTGCGCCGACGACGACAACGCGGCGACCGATCTCCAGCGGCTCGACAAGAAAATCGAGGATCTGCTCGGCAAGCTGCAGTGCGGCGGCATTCTCGCTGTCGGAGAGAAAGGCGATCGCAAATTCATCGCCGCCGATCCGGGCGAGAACTGCGCCTTGCGGAATGAGCACGTCGAGACCGGCCGCAACCGCGCGGATCAACTGGTCGCCAGTGCCGTGGCCATAACTGTCATTGACCTCCTTGAAGCCATCGAGGTCGAGATAGAGGAGCAGCACGTTGCGCTTGGACTGGCGCGCCTCGACGACGAAGCGGTCGACGGCAAGCCCGAGACCATCGCGATTGGAAAGACCGCTCAGCCGGTCACGCAGCGCCTCCTCGCGGGCGCTGTTTTCCTCGGCCTTCAGCCGGCGGCCGGCAAGCCAGCCGATGACCAGCAACACCACGAAGAACAGACCGACGAGGCCGAGCGCCTGCAGGACCATCGGCCGCACCTGTGCGTAGCCGACATCACCCGGTGAACGCGAGGTCCAGACGAGTTTTTTGAGCGTTCCCCCGGCCGGATCGACGATCGGTACGAAATAATCGGCCTCGTAGCTCGCCGACGCCAGCTTCAGCCCGCCGATGACATAGGTCTGGCCGAGCGCCGCCACCCGGTCATTGTCGAGATGGCGGGCAAAAACGAGATAGCGGTGTTGGCCGGCGGGCACATCCAGCGCGCCGGATTTTTTCCGCACCAATGCGACGCCGACAGCAGCGACACCGCGTTTGGTGGTGACGAACCCGACCGCTTGGGGCGTACCGGCCGGGCCGGCCGTCTTCGCCGTCTCGAACAGGGTCCAGAGCGACGGCGCGAAGAAATCCGCGAGCGGCTCTTCCATCGGCTTGCCGTCGCGATAGGCCATGATCGGCGTCTTCCCGTCATCGATGATGATCGCCATGTCGAAAAGCGCGCTGTTGACCGACATCTCGCCGTAATTGCTCACCGTCCAGGCCATGCCATCGGGCGAATAGACGTTGACGGCGGCATCGTCCCAGGCAGCGTAATCGTCGAGTGTCGCGCCAAGCTGGTCCTCGAAAGTCTTCAACGCCCCGATCGTCGTTTCGCGCGAGCGCTCATCATCGAGGAGATTGGCATTTTCGGCCACGCGTTCAAGCGCCGTCAGCACCATGACGGTGACGATTGCGACGATGACGGCAAAGGAAAAAAGCACGCCCGTAACGGTAATGTGACGGCCTATTCCCAATCCCTTGCTCTGCGGCTTTCCGGCTGTCTGCATTACGGCTCCCTGACCGTCAGACTTTGCCAGCCAAGGGTTCAAAAACGTTTAAGCAACCGGCTGTTGCAGGTTTCGAACGATCTATTTTTCTGCCTGGATTGCCATCGCGAAATGACGGCAAGCAGCATCGACTCGCCGTGCCGCGCCGGAGAGCTTAAATGAGACGCAATAGACTCCAAACCGGCGCCTATATCAGGCCGACGGCGCTAACCCGGCCTGTGATTGCCCTTCGGGAATTTGGCAGCAAGTTCGCGGTACCATTTGCCGCTCTGTTTTATTGTGCGTACCTGGGTCTGATAGTCGACATGGACGAGGCCGAAGCGCATGCGGTAGCCTTCGGCCCATTCGAAATTGTCCATCAGGCTCCAGGCGAAATAGCCGCGCATGGGGTAACCACCCTTGATCAGACCGGCCACCACATCGAGATGGTCACCGAGATAATCCAGACGCATCCTATCGTCGACCTCGCCGTCGACGATATCGGTGTTGTCGCAGGCGCCGTTCTCGGTGATGTAGCATTCCGGCAGTTCGTACCGGCGGTAGAGGTCCTCGATCAGGAGCTTCAATCCCGGCGCATAGATTTCCCAGCCGATATCGGTCTTGACGTCGCTTGCCGGCGGCGCTTTCACCGTCCACGGGAAATCGCCCTTGCGTTCGGCATCGTCGGTGACCCGCTCGGGCGTGTAGTAATTCAGACCCCACCAGTCGAGTTTCTGGCTGATGAGCTTCATGTCGCCGTCCTCGATGGCGGGCATGCGGTCGCCAAGCGCCTCGACGAATTCTTTCGGATATTCGCCCTTGAAGACCGGATCGAAGAAGGCGCCGTTGTGGAACTGGTGCGCCCTTTCGGCGGCTGCAAGATCGGTCGGGCTGTCGGAGCCGGGGATGATCGAAGCGGCGTTGAGCACAAGCCCGACGGGCACATCGGGGGCTTCCGAGCGGATCGCCTCGACGCCGAGGCCGTGGGCGAGGTTCATATAATGCATGGCGTGAAGGGCGGCCTGCATATCGCGTTCGCCCGGAGCATGGATGCCGTAGAGGTGGCTCAGCCAGACGATGCACCAGGGCTCGTTGAAGGTCGCGACCTTATCGAGGCGATCGCCAAGGCGGTTCATCACCGTCTTGGCATAGCGCTGAAACGCATAGGCGGTCGAGCGCGCCGTCCAGCCGCCGTCGCCGGCGAGCAGCAACGGCAGATCCCAGTGGTAGAGCGTCGCGTAGGTCTTGATCCCCCGCGCCTTGCAGCCGTCGACCAGCCGATCGTAGAAATCGAGACCGGCCTCATTCACCGGACCCGTGCCGTCGGGGATAATGCGCGGCCAGGCGATCGAGAAGCGATAGGCTTCGACGCCCATCTCCTTGATGAGATCGAGGTCCTGCTCCAGTCGGTTATAGTGGTCGCAGGCGACGTCGCCATTGTCGCGATGATAGACGCGGCCGGGCATATTGCAAAAGGCATCCCAGATCGATGGCTTGCGGCCGTCGGCCTTGCTGGCCCCTTCGATCTGGAAGGCGGCGGTGGCGACGCCGAAGGTGAAGTCGCCGGGGAAGCGCTGTGCGAGTTTCTGCGGATCGATCATCTTAAAATCCTATCTCTAGGTTGGCCGTTTGCGCGGGATTTAGCCAAGCGTGAAGGCAAAGTACAGGCTGGCAGCGAGAAAAACTGCAACGTTGCAGGAAGTCCCCTCTTCCCGTCTGCCCGCACTCATAACGGCAATGTCAGCAGGCGTGACTTGCTGTTGAGGCCACGATCCTTACACGGGAAATGGCATCACAAATGTGAAAGGAATCCCATGCTCTCTTCGGTCCATCTGCTGCAGCCTCATCTGCTGAGCCTGCTGCGCATCGTCTCGTCACTTGTACTTTTCAGCTACGGAACGCAGAAGATTTTGCATTTTCCGGTTGCGGCAAGCGTGCCGGCCGCGGGCTCGCTCTCCTGGATTGCCGGGCTTATCGAACTCACCCTCGGCTTCCTGGTCCTGGTGGGATTCCAGACCCGTATCGCAGCCTTCGTGCTCTCCGGCCTGATGGCCTTCGCTTATTTCATCGGGCATGCGCCGAAAGGCATCTACCCCGCGCAGAACGGCGGCGTCGCGGCAATCCTGTTCTGCTTCGTGTTTCTATATCTGGTGGCGGCAGGCGCAGGACCGTTGAGCGTGGACAACCTGCTGAAGCGTGGCCGCACGGCCGCAGCCTAATCACAATAAACAAAAACGCCGAGGCGACTTTGAGCTCGCCTCGGCGTTTTTCATTGGGCGACGCGGATCGGCAGATTCAGACCTTGACCCATGCGCCGTTTTTCTTGGAAGAGGCGACGCAAGCCTCGACAAAGGCCACACCCTTCACACCGTCATCGACAGTAGGGTAGACCACTGCCTTGTCGACGGCCTTGCCCTTCTTGCGGGCATTGATCGCATGCGCGGCTTCGGTATAGATCGTCGCGAAGGCTTCGAGATAACCCTCCGGATGTCCAGACGGCACGCGCGAGACGCGGCCGGCAGCCGCGCCCGAACCGGCGCCGCCCCGGGTGATCAGCCGCTTCGGTTCGCCGAACGGTGTGTACCAGAGGTAGTTCGGGTCCTTCTGAGTCCATTCCAGCCCGCCCTTGGAACCGTAGACGCGGACCATCAGGCCGTTTTCATGGCCGGGCGCCACCTGGCTGCACCAGAGCATGCCCTTGGCCGGCTTCTCCGAGCCCTTGGCCTTGAAGCGCAGCATCACATGGGCGTTGTCATCAAGCCGGCGGCCGGGAACGAAACTGTCGAGATCGGCAGCGAGACTGTCGAGCTCCAGGCCTGACATGAAGGCGGCGAGATTATAGGCATGCGTGCCGATATCGCCTGTGGAGCCGCCGACGCCGGATTGTGCCGGATCGGTACGCCAGGCGGCCTGCTTCTGGCCGGTCTGCTCGACCGCCTCAGTCAGCCAGTCCTGCGGATATTCGGCCTGGACGACACGGATATCGCCGAGTTCGCCGTTCGCGATCATCTCGCGCGCCTGGCGGACCATCGGATAACCGGTGTAATTATGCGTGAGCACGAAGAGCGCGCCGCTCTCGTCGGCAATCTTCTTCAGCTTCTTCGCGTCAGCAAGGTTCGATGTCAGCGGCTTGTCGCAGATGACATGGATGCCGCGCTTCAGGAATTCCTTGGCGGCGTCGTAATGTACATGGTTCGGCGTGACGATCGCCACCGCCTCGATGCCGTTCTTCAGCTTTGCCTCGCGGATCGCCATCTCGCGGTAGCTGGAATAGGTCCGCGACGGATCGAGGCCGAGATCGCGGCCTGACTGAACCGCCTTTTCAGGCGTCGACGACAGCGCGCCGGCGATAAGATCGTACTGATCGTCGATGCGTGCCGCGATCCGGTGCACCGCACCGATAAACGCGCCGGCGCCGCCGCCGACCATGCCGAGGCGGATCCGCGGCTCGCGGGTCTGTTCCGATGATGCTTCGATTGCCATTCTGTCCTCCTGAAATTTAAAACTTGGTGCGGATGCGCCCCTCATCCGGCATCGTCCTTCTCCCCGCAGGCGGGGAGAAGGACGATGCCGCTATGTCCCTCGCCACTCTCTACCGTTTGATGTGGGCAGGTCCCCTCTCCCCGTCAGAACGGGGAGAGGGTTAGGGTGAGGGGCAGCCTCGCAGCACGCCCTATGTCTTAGAGCCCCAGCATGCGCCGGTTCGCCGCCTGGTCGGTGCCGCTGCCGGCAAAATCGTCGAAGGCCTTTTCGGTGACGCGGATGATATGGGCGGCCACGAATTCGGCCCCTTCGCGGGCGCCGTCCTCCGGATGTTTCAGCGCGCATTCCCATTCGACCACGGCCCAGCCGTCGAAATTATTGGCCGTCATCTTCGAGAACACCGCGCCGAAATCGACCTGGCCGTCGCCGAGCGAGCGGAAGCGGCCGGCCCGTTCCACCCAGCCCTGATAGCCGCCATAGACGCCCTGGCGGCCGGTCGGATTGAACTCCGCATCCTTGACGTGGAACATCTTGATGCGGTCTTTGTAGATGTCGATATTGTCGAGATAATCGAGGCACTGCAGGACGTGGTGCGAGGGATCGTAGAGCATGTTGGCGCGCGGATGGTTCTTCACCCGCTCCAGGAACATCTCGAAGGTGATACCATCGTGGAGATCCTCGCCCGGATGGATCTCGTAGCAGACGTCGATACCGTTCTCATCCGCATGGTCGAGGATCGGCGTCCAGCGGCGGGCGAGTTCGTCGAAGGCGGTCTCTACCAGGCCGGCAGGACGCTGCGGCCAGGGATAGATGAACGGCCAGGCGAGCGCGCCAGAGAAGGTCGCATGCGCCTTGAGGCCGAGGTTTTTCGAGGCCGTCAGCGCCATCTTGACCTGCTCGACCGCCCATTCCTGGCGCGCCTTCGGATTGCCCCGCACCTCGGGTGCGGCAAATCCGTCGAAGGCTTCGTCATAGGCTGGGTGAACGGCGACGAGCTGGCCTTGCAGGTGGGTGGAGAGTTCGGTGATCTCGATGCCGTTTTCGCGGGCCTTGCCGGCGAATTCGTCGCAATAATCTTTGGACGTGGCGGCCTTCTTCAGATCGATCAGCTGGCTTGCCCAGGTCGGCACCTGGACGCCCTTGTAACCGATGTCGGCCGCCCATTTGGTAATCGCGTCCCACGAGTTGAAAGGAGCGGTATCGCCCGCGAACTGGCCAAGGAATAGGCCGGGGCCTTTGATCGTCTTCATGTCAGATTCCTCCCTGAATATCGACCGTAAACGTTTCTGAAGTGTTGTAGCACGCAATTTGGCGGGCGCAAGGCGCCTCCTTACCTTACAGCGCCGCGCGTCTGAAAAGACGCGCAAAGGACGCTGTAACACTTAGGATCGCTGCATAATTTTATCCTTAAATCGATTCCGATTTAAGGAATTATGCAGTAGCCAGCGGATTTGGCGCGAGGCCGGAAGCGAATGGCGCGAGCTAATCACGGTGGGCTTTGGCGGACAAGAGGTACGTGCAGCATTTTCGGCTGTACCCTGGATCGACGCATTAAAAATGCGCCCATCCTTTCGAATGGGCGCATGTCTCCAGTCGATGGATCAGAACGGAGAATCCGGGAAGTAGAAGTCCTTGGCATTGTCCTTGGTGACGAGCGTCGCGTCGAGGATGTAGCTGCCGTGAACCGGGACCTGATCGTAGAGTGCCGCCGCCGTCAGCTCCATTGCCGTGCCGACCATTGCCGGCGGATAGAGGACGTCGACCGGGATCAGCTTGTCGCCGTCCATGACCTTCTTCACCATGTCCTTGGAGCCAGCGCCTGCGACGACGTATTTGATGTCGGTACGCTTGGCCTGCTCGATTGCCTGCAGAACGCCGACGGCCATGTCGTCGTCCTGGCACCATACGACGTCGATCTTCTGGTACTTGGTCAAGTAGTCCTGCATGACCTTGAAGGCATCGTCGCGGTTCCAGTTGCCGTACTGGCGGTCGAGAACCTTGACGTTCGAGCCGGCAATGCCCTTGTCGAAGCCGTCCTGGCGCTGCTGGTCGATCGGGATCGGCAGACCGCGGATGACGACGACCTGCGCATCAGGCGTGGTGTCCTTGATGTACTTGCCGGCGACTTCGCCGAGAGCCGGATTATTGCCGGCGACATAGAGGTCGCGCACGGAGTTGTCGTTGCTTGACGGCGCGCGGTCGACGAGGGCGACGAACTTGCCCTTGCCCTTGACTTCCTTGATGGCATTGACGAGCGGATCCGGATCCGACGGCAGGATGACGAGGGCGTCGATGCCCTGTGTATCGAGATCCTGCACGGCGTTTGCCTGGCTGGCAGCGTCCGGCGAGGTCTTGACGATGACGTTGAGACCGGGATGTTCGGCCATCAACAACTTGGCGGCGCGCTCGGCATGAAACACCACGCCCGACGTCCAGCCATGGTCGGCGGCCGGAATGGAGACGCCGATGGTGAATTTCTTGTCCTCGGCGTGAGCGGCGCCGGCGAACGTCACCGCCGCAACCGCCAGGCCCAACATCAATCTATGCATGCTATTTCCTCCCAATAATTTCAGGGACTTTTCCATATCGGGACCGGACGCCCTGAAGCCCGGTCAATTGCAAGCCCCGGTCAATGCAAACCGGATTATTTCATGATTTGCGCACCAGCGAGCGCTGGACGAACATGGCGATGATGATGATCGCACCCTGGATGGCGCCGATCAGATACTCGCTGATGAAGTTCGAAAGCAGCATGATATTGCCGACGAGTTCGAGAATGAAGGCGCCGCAGATCGTCCCCCAGACCCTGCCGGCGCCGCCCTTCAGCGCCGTGCCGCCGACGACGACGGCCGTGATCGCCTGGAGCTCCCACAGGATGCCCGTTGTTGCCGACGTCGAGCCGAGACGGGGAACATAGAGCAACACGGCAATGGCGACGCACAGGCCCTGGATGACGAAGGCAATCGTCCTGACGCGATTGACCGCGATGCCGGAATAGCGGGCAACATCGCTGTTTGATCCCACAGCAACAACGTGGCGGCCATAACGTGTGCGATAGAGGATAAAGGCGGCAACCGCCGTCACTGCCAGGATCACCACGATCGGTACCGGCACACCGGCGATAGTGCCGAAATAAGCAGGACGATAGAGCGTCTGGATATCGGCGGAGCGAAGAGTGATTGCGCCGCCCTGCGACAGCCATGTCGTCAGGCCGCGATAGATGCCCATCGTGCCAAGCGTTGCGATGAAGGGCTCGATCTTGCCCACCGTCGTGATCAGGCCGTTCGCCAGGCCGCAAAGCGCGCCGGCGACGATCGTGAAGACGGCCGCGACCGTCAGCATCAGGACCGGGTTTTCGATGGCGCCCGAATTCATCAGCAGGATCATCAGGCTGGCGACGAAGGCCACCATCGAGCCGACCGACAGGTCGAGATCGCCTGCTGAGATCACGAAGGTCGCGCCGACCGCAATGATGGCAATGAAGGCGCTGCGCGTTGCGACATTGGCAAGGTTGGTGATGCCGATGAAATTGGGATTGACCAGGGCCCCGACGATCAGGAGCAGTGCCAGGGCGACGAAAGGCGCGACCGCACGCAGATCGACATCCCGCCAGGATCGGCGCCGGATTTCCCTGGTCTCCTCGTTGACACTCATTTCCAAAACCAACCTCCCGTCCCATACCTGCTGGGCGTCTTGTCTGTGATCGGCGTCGTCGCGACGACGCTTCGTGTTCGGCTTAGGCAGCCGCCTTCTTTTTAAGCCCGGCGGCGTAACGCATGATCTCCTGCTCGGAAATCTCATCGCCCTCGAGCACGCCGACGATATGTCCTTCACGCATCACCACCACCCGCGTGCAGAGGCCAATGACCTCCGGCATCTCCGACGAGACGACGATGATCGAACGGCCGTCCCGGGCCAGCGCCGAGATGAAATGATAGATCTGCTGTTTGGTGCCGACATCGATGCCGCGCGTCGGCTCGTCGATGATGATGATGTCGGGCTCGGTCTCCATGACCTTGGCCAGCAGCAGTTTCTGCTGGTTTCCACCCGACATCCGGCCGGCGACGATATTGCCGTCGCGCACCCTGATGTCGAAACGGCGCTTGGCCTTCGCCAGAGCACCCGCTTCGCTGCCCGGGCTGAGATAGCCTCGGCGAGAATGCCTTCCGAGCGATTGCAGGGTCAAATTGGTCATCATGCCGGAGCGCAGCAGCAGGCCCTTCGACTTGCGGTCCTTGGTCATGTAGGCGAGCCCGCAGCGATTGGCGGCATGGACATCGCCGGAGGGAACCGCTTCCCCCTTGATGACCACCTCACCCTCGAGACGGGTCCGCAACCCGGCGATCGCTTCCATCAGCTCGGTGCGGCCGGAGCCGATCATACCGGAAAAGCCGATGATCTCGCCCTTGCGCACCTCGAAGCTCGCATCCCTCACATAGCCCGTCGACACCGAAGCGACACTGAGGACGACCTCCTCGTCGACATCAGGTTCCACTTTGGCGGGATAAAGGCTCGAAAGCTCGCGGCCAACCATCAGCTGCGCGATCGATTCCCCGTCCAGAATCGACGTCGGCGACGTCTTGATCCACTGGCCGTCGCGTAGCACGGTGACACGATCAGTCAACTCCATCACTTCGTCGAGCTTGTGCGACACGAAGACGAAGCTCGTACCCTGGTCACGCAGCTTGCGAACCTGCTTGAAGAGCATATTGGTCTCTTCCCGCGACAGCACCGCGGTCGGCTCGTCCATGAACACGACCCGCGCGTCGCGGCTGATTGCCTTGGCGATTTCGACCATCTGCTTGTCGGCGATGGAAAGCGTGCTGATCTGCGCATTCTCATCGACATGCGAACCGAGCACATCGAGAACTTTGCGTGTCTCCGACCTCATATATTTGCGGTCGAGCACGCCGAAGCGCGTGACTTCGCGCCCGAGAAAGAGGCTTTCCGTCACGGTCAGATGTTCGGCGAGGTTGAATTCCTGGTGAATGATGACGATGCCAAGCGCCTCGGCAGCGCCGTTGGGCGGCAGGACGACAGGCTTGCCGTCGAGCAGGATTTCGCCGGAACTCGGCTGTTCGAAACCGGACAATACCTTGACAAGCGTGGATTTGCCGGCGCCATTTTCACCCATCAGCGCATGGATTTCGCCGGCGCGGAGATCGAAATTCACGCTGAAGAGGACCTGCACCCCACTGAAGGATTTGCATATGCGCCTAGCGGACAGCACCACGGGTGCAGTGTCGGCAGTCTCCACGGTCATCAGATCCTCCCCAAGCGGTTCTCCGGCCGCTAAGGACCTTATGTAAACCTTTACATACATCGTGTAAAGGTTTACATCGTTGATTTACACAGATCAGTTGAAGCCTGCCTTTGACCTCCCGACAAGTCTGTGTAGTGTCGCGGCGAAGACAGCCCAAGGCAGAGCCCAGTGTCGAATTCCACGCCCGCAACAATCGAAGACGTCGCCCGGATCGCCGAGGTCTCCATCGCGACGGTGTCCCGGGCAATCCATATGCCGGAGAAGGTCGCCAATTCCACCCGCCTCAAGGTCAACCAGGCGATCGCGATCACCGGTTACACCACCAATGCCATGGCGCGCAGCCTGAGGCTCGGCCGCTCCAACATGATTCTCGTCGTGGCGCCCGATATCGGCGACCCCAATTTCTCCAACATTCTCGTCGGGTTGGAAAACGAGGCGCGCGCGCACGGCTACGGCATCCTGATCGGCCACACGCAGAACGACGCCCAGCGCGGGCTCGAATATCTGAAATTCTTGAATTCCAACCAGGCAGCCGGGCTTATCCTGTTTACCGGCATCCTGCCCTTCGGGCATCAGACGATGACTGCGCGGCTGCCGCCGAGCGTCGGCGTTTTCGAGCCTGTCTTCAACGGCGGCATTCCCTATGTCGGCGTCGACGATACCGAGGGCGCCAGGAAAGCGGTGGACCTGCTGCTGGCCGAAGGGCATCGAAAGATCGCCTTCATCGGCGATTCGCGCACCCGGCTTGCCTATACCAGACGCCGCATGGGCTATGATGCCGGCCTCGACGCCGCCGGCGTCCCGCCCGACTTGCGGATCGTGCTCGAAGGCGATGGCACGATCGAGAGCGGGCGGCATGCGGTCGAACAGCTTTTCATGCGCGACACGCTTCCGACCGCCTTCATGTGCGTCAACGACCAGACCGCGATCGGCGTCATGATCGGGCTCGGCGCGCGAGGCTACGACATTCCGGGGGATTTCTCGGTGACCGGTTTCGACGACGTGCCGCAGGCCGTCTTCATATCCCCGCCGCTGACTACGATCCGCCAACCGAGAACGGCGATCGGAAAACAGGCGATGGCGCTGCTGCTCGAACTCCTGTCCGATGGCCGGCCGACCGAAACGGAAATCCTGCTCCGGCCGGATCTGGTGGTTCGAAACTCCGTCTCTGCGCCGTCGCGCAACTGGTCGAAGCGTTGAGCCGATAGAGATAGAGGCTGAGGACATAGCGCCCGCAGCCGTTCAGAAAGGGTTGCGCCGACGACCGCTGGCCGCCGCCGGCGCGCTTGATCAGACGTAACGATTGACGACGTTCTCGAGCAGTTCCTGCTTGCCGGATCTCGGCTGCGGATTGACGTCCTTGGTCTCGACCCAAGTCGTGATCTCATCCAGCGAATACTCGCCGCGGAAGAGCTTCTGCGCCTCGGCGGATTCCCAGCCGGCATAACGATCGGCGAGCGGCTGCGACAGAGCCTTGTCCTCGATCATCCTGGCAGCGGCCTTCAGGCCGCGGGCGCAGCAATCCATTCCGCCAATGTGACCGATCAGCAGATCCGCCGGCTCGAGAGACTGGCGGCGCAGCTTCGAGTCGAAATTGGTGCCGCCGGTTTTGAAGCCCCCGCCTGCCAGAACGTGATAGTAAGCGAGCGCCATTTCGGGAACATTGTTCGGGAACTGGTCGGTATCCCAGCCAGATTGGTAGTCGTTGCGGTTCATGTCGATCGAGCCGAAGATGCCGAGCGCATTGGCAAGCGCCAGCTCGTGCTCGAAGGAGTGGCCGGCGAGGATCGCGTGGCCCTGCTCGATATTGAGTTTCACCTCGTTTTCAAGTCCGTGCTTCTTGAGGAAGCCATAGACGGTCGCAACGTCGTAATCGTACTGGTGCTTGGTCGGCTCCTGGGGCTTCGGCTCGATCAGGATCGTGCCCTTGTAGCCGATCTTGTGCTTGTATTCGACGACGAGGTTGAGGAAGCGTCCGAGTTGGTCGAGCTCACGTTTGAGATCGGTGTTGAGCAGCGTCTCGTAGCCTTCGCGGCCGCCCCAGAGCACGTAGTTCTCGCCGCCCAGCTTCTGCGTCGCGTCGATGCAGGTCTTGACCGTCGCGGCGGCGAAAGCAAAAACGTCAGGATCCGGGTTGGTCGCCGCACCGGACATGTAGCGGCGGTTGGAGAACAGGTTTGCCGTGCCCCAGAGCAGCTTGGTGCCGGTTGCGGCCTGCTTCTCGGCGAAGTAGTCGACGATCTCATTGAGGTTTTTGGTGTTCTCGGCGAAATTCTTGCCCTCCGGACGCACGTCGGCGTCATGGAAGCAGTAATAGGGCGAGCCGAGCAGCGAGAAGAATTCGAAGGCGACGTCGGCCTTGAGCTTGGCGGCCTTCATCGTGTCCTCGAACCAGGGGCGCAGGAAGGTCTGGCCACCGAAGGGGTCGCCGCCCGGCCAGGTGAAGGTGTGCCAATAGGCCACGGCAAAGCGCAGGTGGTCTTCCATGCGCTTGCCCATGACGATCTCGTCCGGCTGGTAATGGCGGAAGGCCAGCGGATTGGTGCTGTCGGGGCCTTCGTATTTTATTTTCTGGATATCGCCGAAAAATCCGGTGCTCATCTTGGGTCTCCTTGGGTCGGTAGTTCAGTCTTATCGTCTGTGCCATCCAGCCCCTTCATCCGACCTTCGGGCCACCTTCTCCCCGAGGGGAGAAGAGGAACGGAGGCACCGCTGCGAGTCTCTTCTCCCCTCCGGGGTCCGAAGGACGGGCGAGACCCGCGGCTCGACCAGGCAAAGGTGCCGGCCGGCGGATGAGGGGGCCGCTGGCTCCAGTTCTCAATGCGCCAGCGATTTTATCGCCGGATAGAGTGCGCGGTAGCGCTTGTAGGCATCCTCATAAGTGCCGCTCAGTGCAGACACCGGCTCGATCGTGCCCGATGTCACCGGCGGCGTGCAGACGGCAATCGGATCTGCCCCGGTTGCCGCGATAAGACCGAGGCGGGCGGCGCCGAAGGCCGCGCCAAAATCGCCATCGGCCGGCAGGTCGACCGGAACGCCGAGCGCGGTCGCGATCGACGCCAGCCAGTAACGCGAGCGCGAACCGCCGCCGATTGCCGTGACGCGGGATATGCCGGTGCCGGCCGAGCGCAGCGCTTCGAGATTATCGCGGATGGCAAAGGCAACACCCTCGAGCACCGCCTGGGTCAGCACGACACGGCTGCTTTCATGTTCGAGGCCGATGAAGGCGCCGCGGATGACGGCATCATTGTGCGGCGTGCGCTCACCGGAGAGATAGGGGAGAAAGCTGACGCCGGTCGGCGCCTTCAGCGTCTCGCCGAGTTCTCCGGTCAGGTCGGCGGCCGATTTGCCGGTGACCCCGGAATGCCAGTTAAGCGCATCGGTGGCCGACAGGATGACGCCCATCTGGTGCCAGGTGTTCGGCAGCGCGTGGCAGAAGGCATGCACGGCGCTTTCCGGCTTCGGCAGATAGGAGCCGTTGGCGGCAAAAAGCACGCCCGACGTGCCGAGCGAGACGAAGGCGGCGCCGTCGCTGACCGTGCCCATGCCGCAGGCCGAGGCTGCATTGTCGCCCGCGCCGCCGGCAACGACGGCATCGCCGGAAATGCCCCATTGCGTAGCAAGTTCCGCCCGCAGCTTGCCGGCCTGCTCGGTGCCTTCGACGAGTGCCGGCATCTGCTCCTTGGAAAGATTGGTGGCAGCCAGCAGTTCGGACGACCAGGCCCGCTTGCCGGTATCAAGCCAGGAAGTGCCGGCCGAATCCGACATTTCGGAGATATATTCGCCGGTCAGCCAAAGACGCAGATAGTCCTTCGGCAGCAGCACCTTGGCGATCCTGGCAAAGACATCGGGCTCATGCTTCTCGACCCAGGCGAGCTTCGGCGCCGTAAAGCCAGGAAAGACGATATTGCCGGTAAGCGCGCGGAAGCGCGGATCGGCATCGAGGGCCGCAGCCTCGACGTGGCTGCGCGTGTCGTTCCAGAGAATGCAGGGACGCAGCACCTTGTCGGTGGCATCGATGAGCGTCGCGCCGTGCATCTGGCCGGAAAGGCCGATGCCCTTGACTGCAGCCAGCTCCTTCGGATGTTTCGCCTTGAGGCCGGCGACGGCCTCCTCCGTCGCACGCACCCAGTGGGCCGGCTCCTGCTCCGACCAGCCAGAATGCGGACGCGAGACGTCGAGCGCACCATTGGCCGAGCCGACGATCTTCTGATCGCCGTCGATCAGCATCGCCTTGACGCCGGAGGTTCCGAGATCGAGACCGAGATACATGGGGTATTCTCCTTTGCCGTTACGGCAGATTGTCTTTCAGAAATATGTCGAGGCGGATGCGCTCTTGCGCTTCGATGACGGCAAGCCCGTCCGCCTTGGCTTTCAATACACGGATGGCGCTACGCACTTCATGGCCGGCGTCCTGGTTGAGGATCGCATCGATCGTATTGTCGACGAGTGCTGCGCGCGTATGGGCGGTGAGCTCGTGGGCGATGACCGTCAGCGTCCGGCCGACGGCCTTCTCCTTCAACGCCCGGATCAGGCCGCGATTGCCGGCGCCTAGGCTGTAGACGCCGATGATATCGGCATTCCCGAGCGCGTCGGCAACGAGCCTATGGGCGACCTCGGGGTCGTCGCGGCCTTCGAGAACCGGCAGGATCGCAAGATGCGGAAACTCCGCAGCCATGACTGCGGCAAAGCCCTCCAGCCGCTCGCGATGGTCGCGCACCAGCATGGAGCCGGCGAGCACGGCGATCTCGCCCTTTCGCGATCCGAGAAATCGCCCGAGCAAGCGGGCCGCTGTACGGCCGGCCGCGATATTGTCGACGCCGGCATAATGATGGCGCAGCGATCCGGTGAGATCGGAAACCAGGGTGACGATGGGAAAGCGCTCGCGCACCAGCCTGTCGACGGTGGCGCGCACGTCAGGTGCATCGGTCGCGACCATCGCGATGCCGCAAGGCCTCTCCCGGGAAAGCTCTTCGAGCACGGAGACAAGGGCTGCCGGATCGAAAGCCGGCACCTCGATGGTGCGGATATCGGTACGCTCGGCCGGCGAGCGAAGCACCGCCTGCCGGATCTCGGCATTGAGCCCGTGCATGAAGGAATTGTCGCTGGCCGGAAGGATGAACACCAGTGGATAGGTACGTCCCTTGGCGAGATTGGCGGCGGCGACGTCTCTGATATAACCGAGCTCACGGATCGCCGTTTCGACCTTCTCCCGCGTGACGTGACGCACACCTGGGCGCTGGTTGAGAACCCGGTCGACAGTCGCAAGACTGACACCGGCGGCAGCGGCGATATCGTGAACTGTAGGCCTCATCATTCCTCCTGACGAGACCATTAGCGCCAAATTTGATGTACGTAAATCAAAAAATCGAACAGGCCGGTTCCCTTATCGATTTTCCGGTATTGATATCTGCTTCGGACTGATCCCGCCAGCGATCATCCGCCCGATGGCATAGAGGTCGGAAACCGGCAAACAAAAAGGCCCTCCGGAGAGGGCCTTTCAAGGGGCGGCAGGCCGGAGGTCAGTGGCCGCCACCGCCTCCCCCGCCTTGCGGCGCAGGTTTCTTGATCATGGCGACACCGAGGATCATCGCAACGAAAAGCGCGGTCAGGATGAGGAACACGTCGCTGAAAGAGAGGACGATCGCCTGCTTGGTGGCCAGACCGACCATCTGCTTGATCGCGACCGAGGCGCCATCCATGCCATAGGTGTTGAAATTGGCGGTCATGTTGTTCATCTGGTCGATCGCCGCCGGATTGCCCCAGTCCATATTCTCCCGCAGCCGTTCATAGTGCACGTCCTGTCGGTTGGTGAGCACGGTGTTGATGACGGCAAGACCGACGGCGCCGCCGAGGTTTCTGGTCAGGTTGAACAGGCCGGATGCGCCGCGGATGCGCGACGGCGGCATCGTGCCGAGTGCGATATTGTTGATCGGCACCATGCACATCATCAGCCCGAAACCGCGCAGGATCTGCGGGATGAACAGTTCGTAGAAATCCCAATCCGCCGTCAGGTGAATCATGATGTAGGTACCGGCGGCGAAGCTGGTGAAACCGATCACCATCATCAGGCGCAGGTCCATCTTCGTCGACAGCTTGCCGGCGATCGGCGCGGTGAAAAACATCGCAAGCCCGGAGACGAACATCGTCTGGCCGATCATCAGCGAATCATAGCCGCGGATGCGTCCAAGATAGACCGGGTAGATGTAGGTGAGGCCATAGAGGCCGATGCCCATGACGAAGGAGAAGATCGAGCCGAAGGAGAAATTCCGGTTCGAAAAGGCCTTGAGGTCGACGACGGGGAACTCCACCGTGAAGGCGCGATAGAAGAAGATGATGGCCGCAACGCACGAGGCGACGGCAGCGATGGCGATGGAGCTGTCGTTGAACCAATCGTTCGAATTGCCCTCTTCGAGCACATATTCCATCGCACCGAGGAAGATGCCCATCGAGAAAAGCCCCCACCAGTCGAACTTCTTGAAAAGCGACAGTTCCGGCTTGTCGAAATCGATGAAGTTCCAGGTGACGATCGTGACGATGATGCCGGGAACGATATTGACGAGGAACAGCCAGTGCCAGGAAAAGGCATGGCTGAGATAGCCGCCGACGGTGGGGCCAATGGTCGGCGCCAGCGTCGCGATCAGGCCGATGATCGGCGAAACGATGCTGCGCTTCGACGCCGGAAAGATGGTGAAGGCGGCCGCGAAGACCGACGGGATCATGCCGCCGCCGATAAAACCCTGGATGGCCCGGTAGACGATCATCTGGTCGATATTCGTCGCCGTCGCCGCAAGCGCGCTCGCCATGGTGAACCCGGCAGCGGAGATTGCGAAGAGATAACGCGTCGAGATGATGCGCGCCAGCGTGCCCGAAAGCGGAATCATGATCACTTCGGCGATCAGATAGGCCGTCTGCACCCAACCGACTTCGTCGCTGCCGGCCGAGAGGCCGGCCTGGATTTCGGCAAGCGAGGCCGAGACGATCTGGATGTCGAGGATCGACATGAACATGCCGAGCACCATCGCGAAGAAGGCGATGAGCTTCCTCGGATCCATGTGATCCTCGGCGTGGGCGGGCGCTGCCGGAATCGTCCCTGCTGTTGCTGTCGCACTTCCGGCCATCGGACCACCTCCGCCTTTTCTAAAGGCTTACTTGCTCGGCGCCGTGCGGGTGTCGACGTCGACGACGACGCTGAGGCCGGCGCGCAGACGCCCGCTGTCGAGCGCATCCTGCGGCAGCGCGATGCGCACCGGCACGCGCTGGATCACCTTGGTGAAGTTGCCCGTGGCATTTTCCGGCGGCAGCATCGAAAAGACCGAGCCGGAAGCCGGCGAGATCGATTCGACGGTCCCGACCACAGGATGATCGCTATAGGCATCGACATGGACGTTGACCTTCGAGCCGGGCACCAGATGCTGGATCTGCGTTTCCTTGAAGTTGGCGTCTATATAAAGCCGGCGCACCGGAACAAGCGCCATCAGACGCTGACCGGGAGAAACGAGATCGCCTTCCTGAACCGAGCGGTTGCCGACGATGCCGTCATAAGGTGCCTTGAGCACGGTGAAGGACAGGTCGCGGGCGGCCTTGTCGCGCGAGATTTCCAGCGAACGGACCGAGCCTTCGGCCTCCTTGCGTTGGGCCTGGAGAATGGTGATGTTAGCCTGCGCAGCAGTGATGTTGGCATCGCCGCCGGCAAGATTGGCCTTGGCCTGGTCGAGAGCGATATTGGCATTATCGAGATCGGCGGCGGTGCCGACCGACTTCGCCTGCAAATCGCTCTGGCGCTTCTGGGTGATCTCGGCACCGCGAACGGCCGCTTCGAGTGCCACCTTTTGCGCCCGCGCCTGCACGAGGCTGGCATTGGCGCCTTCGATCTGCGCGTCAATGCGCTGCAGCGAAAGCTGTTCAGTGGCGATCTGGGCCTCGGCCTGATCGAGGGCGTTCTGATAGTCGCCGTTATCAAGCGTGGCAAGCACGTCGCCCGCTTTGACTTCCTGGTTGGCGACTACATTCACTTTCGCGACGTAGCCCGTGACCTTCGGCGAAATCGTTGCAATATCGCCCTCGATATAGGCGTCGTCAGTCGACACCATGAAGCGGCCGTTCGTCCACCATTCGTAACCATACCAGCCGCCGCCCGCGAGAAGAGCGAGAACAAAGATCGGCAGCACCGGGCTGCGGCGCTTCTTCGCAGCTGCAGCGGCCGGAGCCGGCGCCGACTGCGCAGGCGCAGATGGCATCTCGCGGGCTTCCGCCGTCGGAGCTTCTGCAACGGCCGCGACTTCAGCAGTGGCCTCTTCGGCTCCGGCGTTTTCGCTAACGATCCGCGCGACGCTGCTTTTCTGGTTGCTCGACATGGCCACTTTACCGATCTTGGAGTAAGTAATCGAACTGAACGGTTCGGTTCAGTTGACTTAAACCTGTTTTACCGTCATATCAAGATGTATAGAACCAATCGGTTCGATTTCTTTTAAAGAAAAAACGAAACCGTGAACACGGTTAAGGATAAATGACGCTGAAACCCGACCACGCCGCCGTCTTCAGCCCTCCCGTTGGAGGAGGCCGATTTGCTGCGGGCGAAGATCCGGCCAAGCGTCAGCAGATTCTCGCCGGCGCCAAGCGCGTCTTCATGAAGATGGGTTTCGACGCCGCCAGCATGAACGACGTGACGCGCGAGGCCGGCGTCTCCAAGGGAACGCTCTACGTCTATTTCACCAACAAGGAAGAATTGTTTTCGGCGATGATCGAGGCCGAGCGCGCCGCCTTCGTGGCGGCCGTGCGCACGGCGCTTGCCGAACATGACGATCCCGAAGCCGGTCTGTACGAATTCGGGGTGAGCTTCGTCACCCATATGACCGATGAAAAGGTCATCAGTGCCATGCGCACCGTTCTTGGCGTGCGCGACCGCATGCCGGTGCTCTGCCAACGCTTCTTCAAGGGCCCGGAAAACCTGCGCACCATCATGCGCGACTTCCTGGAACGGCACATCGCCGAAGGCAGGCTCGAAATCGACGATATCGATCTGGCCGCCGGCCAGTTTCTCGACCTCGCCAGCGGCAGTTTCTTCAAGCTCCGCCTGTTCGGAAGCATGGAAGAGCCGCCGCATCGCGACGAAATCGAGCGCGTCATCTGCGGCGCAATCCGGGTCTTCATGGCCGCCTACGGCGCGCGCCAGCACGAGACCGTCTGATCCACCTTTGGCCCCACCGTTGACTGCCGCGCTCCATCGGCCAGAATCCCGCAATAGCGATCAAATCCGGATACCGGCTTTTCGTTAAGGAAGAAGCCGCAACCAGGAGATTGAGAATGAGCGCCGTCGGACGGGCGATCTGGTTCATAGAGAGCCATTTCGAAAACGATCTGTCGCTGGAAGAGATATCGGAAGCAGCCGGATTGTCGCGTTACCACCTGTCGCGCGTCTTCGGGCTCGTTACCGGCCACTCGATCAGCAGCTACATAAGAGGGCGGCGCCTCAGCCGCGCCGTGCCCGCATTGATCGGCGGTTCATCCACCATTCTCGAGGTTGCGCTTTGTGCGGGCTATGGCTCGCACGAGGCTTTCACCCGCGCCTTCCGCGACCAGTTCGGCGTGACGCCGGATGCTGCGCGTCGGCAAGGGCACGCCCGTAACCTTGTCCTGCTGGAGCCAATCAGAATGGACCCCACCCACCTCAACGACCTCGAACCGCCCCGCCTCGAAACCCTTCCGCCGATGCTGTTTGCCGGCTTGCAGGAAACCTACCCCCATGGCGGCAACGCCGCCATCCCGTCTCTCTGGCAGAAGTTCAATGCCCATTTCGGCCATATCTCGGGACAGAAAGGCAATGTCGCCTACGGCATCTGCACCCATATCGACGGCGAGGCGGAGATATTCCGCTATATAGCCGCGGCCGAAGTCGCCGATGCCGGTGATCTGCCGGCGGATTTTGCCACACTCAAGCTTCCCGGCCAACGTTACGTCGTCTTTGCCCACCGCGGCCATGTCTCCGGCATTCCCGCGACCATGCACAGGATCTTCGGCACATGGTGGCCGACCTCGGGCCTGGAACATGGCGAGACGCCCGACATGTTCGAACGCTACGATGAGCGCTTCGACCTCCATACAGGCATGGGCGTCACCGAAATCTGGCTGCCGATCAGAGCATGATGCCGAAAGTGTGAGCGGTTTTCTCATGACATCATGCTCTAACTCTTTAATTTAGAACAGTATTCAAATTTAAGGCCGACCCGGCCTTAAATCATCCTGTTCTAGGGAATAAAAGTCACAACGATTTCGTATACCCCCTTGCGGCGCTTGCGTAGCAGGCTACCGACACTACATTGCGCGCGTCATTCACGCATGTGACGCAAGAGGGATATACGCTTATGCAGGGAATCATGACGCTTATTCAGGATCCGGCCGCCTGGGTGGCGCTCATCACGCTGGTGGTGATGGAGGTCGTTCTCGGGATCGACAACCTGATCTTCATTTCCATTCTCACCAACAAACTGCCGCCCGAGCACCGGGAGAAGGCTCGCAAGATCGGCATCGGTCTTGCGCTCGTCATGCGCCTGGCACTCCTCGGCACCGTCGCCTGGATCGTGCAGCTGACCGAACCGCTGTTCGAGGCTTTCGGACACGGCTTCTCCTGGAAGGATCTGATCCTGATCGCCGGCGGCTTGTTCCTAGTCTGGAAAGCCACCAAGGAAATTCACCACAGCGTCGATCCTATAGACCAGCAGGAGGATTTCATCGCGAAATCCACCACGACAGGCTTTGCATCGGCGATCGGCCAGATCCTGCTGCTCGACCTTGTCTTTTCGGTCGACAGCATCATCACCGCCGTCGGCATGACGCCGCATCTGCCGATCATGGTGGTCGCCGTCGCCGCCGCCGTTACCGTCATGCTGGTTGCCGCAACCCCGCTTGCCAACTTTATCGAGCGGAACCCGACGATCGTCATGCTGGCGCTCGCCTTCCTGCTGATGATCGGCACGACGCTAATCGCCGAAGGCATGGGCTTCCATGTGCCGAAGGGCTACGTCTACGCCGCCATGGCCTTCTCGGCGCTGGTCGAGGTGCTGAACATGTTTGCGCGCAATGCCCGCAAGCGCAAGCGGGAAGGCGCGCATTGAGGTTGAAGCGGGAAGGCGCGCCGAAAACCGGCGCGCCGCTCCTCAATGCCATCGGGCCTTTGCAGGCGTGGTTTTTCTTGACGCGCCCGGTTGAATATGGCCTAAGGCCAGCCGAACGGACGATTGGCGGATAGTGCGGGCGCATGCCCTTTTTCGGCCGGTTTGCCGATGAAGATATCTGCATCCTTCGGCCGAACGTCGCTTTCCCTGGAAAGCCGTCCGCCGTTCATTGACGGGCCATACCAATGACAACTTCCGGCGTCCGCGTCCGCATCGCTCCCTCGCCGACCGGCGAGCCGCATGTCGGCACCGCTTACATCGCTCTCTTCAACTACCTTTTCGCCAAGAAGCACGGCGGCGAGTTCATTCTGCGTATCGAGGATACCGACGCGACGCGCTCGACCCCGGAATTCGAGACGAAGGTGTTGGACGCCCTGAAATGGTGCGGCCTGGAATGGAAGGAAGGCCCGGATATCGGCGGTCCCTACGGCCCCTATCGCCAGTCCGACCGCAAGCCGATGTACCAGCCTTACGCCGAGGAATTGCTGGAAAAGGGGCATGCCTTCCGCTGTTTCTGCACCCCCGCGCGCCTCGAACAGATGCGCGAAACCCAGCGCGCCGCCGGCAAGCCGCCGAAGTATGACGGCCTCTGCCTCAACCTGACCGCAGAGGAAGTGACCTCGCGCATGGCAGCCGGCGAGACGACCGTCGTCCGGATGAAGATCCCGGCCGAAGGCTCCTGCGACTTCAACGACGGTGTCTACGGCGATGTCTCCATCCCCTGGGATTCCGTTGACATGCAGGTGCTGATCAAGGCCGATGGCATGCCGACCTATCATATGGCCAACGTCATCGACGACCATCTGATGAAGATCACCCATGTGGCACGCGGCGAGGAATGGCTGGCGTCAGTGCCGAAGCACATTCTGCTCTATCGCTATTTCGGCTGGGATCAGCCGGTCTTCATGCATCTCTCACTGATGCGCAATGCCGACAAATCGAAATTGTCGAAGCGCAAGAACCCGACCTCGATCTCCTATTATTCCGCGCTCGGCTATATCCCGGAAGCGCTGATGAACTTCCTCGGCCTGTTCTTCATCCAGATCGCCGAAGGCGAGGAGCTGTTGACGGTGGATGAGCTCTCCGAGAAGTTCGACCCGGAAAACCTCTCCAAGGCCGGCGCGATCTTCGACATCCAGAAGCTCGACTGGCTGAACGGCCGCTGGATCCGCGAGAAGCTGTCGGAAGAAGAGTTCCGTGGCCGCGTGCTGAGCTGGGCGATGGAAAACGATCGCCTGATGGCGGGCCTGCGCCTGTCGCAGACGCGCATTTCAAAGCTCGGCGAACTGCCCGACCTTGCCGGCTTTCTGCTGAAGTCCGATCTCGGCCTGCAGCCTTCCGACTTCGCCAAGATCAAGTCGCCGCCGGAAGAGATCCTGGAGATCCTCAACACCGTTCAGCCGGATCTCGAAAAGATCCTGGACTGGAATGTCGAGACGATCGAGGCGGAGCTGCGCGCGATCGCCGACCGCATGGGCAAGAAGCTGAAGGTCGTGGTCTCGCCCCTCTTCGTCGCTGTGTCCGGCTCGTCGCGTTCCCTGCCGCTCTTCGATTCCATGGCGATCCTCGGCCGGTCCGTCGTGCGTCAGCGCCTGAAGCTCGCCTCGCAGGCGGTCGCCGCCCTCGTTGGCTCGAAGTAAGAACAGTC
Organism: Rhizobium sp. NZLR1b; assembly: GCF_019685155.1. Taxonomy (NCBI): domain Bacteria; kingdom Pseudomonadati; phylum Pseudomonadota; class Alphaproteobacteria; order Hyphomicrobiales; family Rhizobiaceae; genus Rhizobium; species Rhizobium sp. NZLR1b. Next base: position 69,690 of record NZ_JABDWC010000013.1, on the reverse strand, counting down.
AGAGGATTCCACAGTGGCTGACAACAAGACCGAAAACACCCTTTCCTCCGACGCGACTGAGGTGCGCGCCCAGAAACTGAAGCTGCTGCGCGAGCAGATCGGCGAGGTCTATCCGGCGCATTTCCACCGGACGATGACCAATGCCGAGCTCGGCGCCAAATACGAATCTCTGGAACCAGACGTCGAGACGCAGGACATCGTCACCGTTGCCGGCCGCGTTTATTCCTCGCGCAACTCCGGCATGTTCATGGACATCCACGACGCCGGCGGCAAGATCCAGATCTTCAGCCATAAGGATACGACGCCGGAAGAGGCCCGGGCGCTGCTGCCGATGATCGACATCGGCGACATCATCGGCGTCACCGGCATCGTACGCCGCACCAAGCGCGGCGAACTGACGATCAACGCTCAGAAGATCGAAATGCTGACCAAGTCGCTGTTGCCGATGCCCGAGAAGTGGCACGGCCTCTCCGACATCGAGCTGCGTTATCGCAAGCGCCATCTCGACATCATGACCAATGAGGATTCGAAGCTTCGCTTCCAGCAGCGCTCGAGGATCGTATCCGGCATCCGCCGCTTCATGGAGAATGACGGCTTCATGGAAGTCGAGACGCCGATGCTGCAATCGATCTATGGCGGCGCCACCGCCGAGCCGTTCAAGACGCATCACAACACGCTGAAGCTCGACATGTACCTGCGCATCGCGCCGGAACTGTTCTTGAAGCGCACGTTGGTTTCGGGCCTGACCGACAAGGTCTTCGAGATCAACCGAAACTTCCGTAACGAAGGCGTCTCTACCCGGCACAATCCTGAATTCACGATGATGGAATGTTACTGGGCCTATGCCGATTACGAGGACATGATGGACCTCGTCGAGCGGCTGTTCGAAACCCTGGCGCTCTCCATCCATGGCACGACGGAATTCGACTTCGGCGACAAGCGCCTGTCCTTCAAGGGGCCGTTCGAGCGCGTGCCGATGCCCGATGCCGTCAAGCACGCCACCGGCATCGATTTCATTGCGATCAAGACCGACGAGGAAGCCCGCGCCGCCGCCAAGGCAGCCGGCTTCGCGGTGGAGAAGGATTGGACCTGGGGCGAATGCCTCGCCTTCATCTTCGAGGAAAAGGTTGAATCGACGCTGATCCAGCCGTCTCACGTCACGCATTTCCCGAAGGACATCTCGCCCTTCGCCAAGGAAGTGCCGGGCGAGCCGCGGCTCGTCGAGCGCTTCGAGACCTATTGCAATGCCTGGGAACTCGGCAACGCTTTCTCGGAGCTGAACGATCCCGAAGAGCAGCGCCGCCGCATGGTCGAGCAACTCGAACAGGCGCATGCCCGCGGCGAAAAGGAAAAGCAGCTGGACGAGGAATTCCTCGATGCGATCGACCAGGGCATGCCGCCAGCAGGCGGCCTCGGCATCGGCGTCGACCGCCTCATCATGCTGCTGACCAACGCCCCGTCGATCCGCGACGTCATCCTCTTCCCGGCTCGCCGCAACAAGGCCGACTGACGGAAATAAAGTATCGAAACAAAATAAGCGGAGTGCCGGCCGGCGCTCCGTTTTTATGCCGCCGTTCAGTGGGTCTTGGCGGCTTCCGCCGGCGGCTCTTCGGCCGGTGCCTCCGCCACCACATCCGCCCCGCCGCTCTCCGCAGCAGGCACGGCCTTGCTTTCGGCCGCCGGTGCTGCGCCATGTGCGCCGCCTGCGACCTTCTTGCCCTTTTCCCCGTTTTTCGTGGAGCCAACGGCGACCGGATCGACGCAATCCTCGGGATCCTTGAAACCGGAACTGATCATGGCGATTTCGTCGGAGGGCATATCTATGCGCTCGCCGAAAAACAGCCCGTTTTTGCTGGCCTTTCCGTCATAATAGCGCGCCGTATACGTCTTGTCGTCGAGGCCGGGAACGGTCTTGTCGGGATGCGGGATATAGACGACGTCGGCGCCGATCGCTCGGCCGCGGATGTCGGCGCGCAATGTCGGGCCGTTCTCGTCGAGCACCACCACCTGGACCAGATCCGGCTTCTGCGCTTCGTAAACGGCCTGGGCGACCCGAAGCGCTGTCTTGACGCGCGTCATCCCGTCGGTCGGTTCGGTCTTGATGTATTTGCGCACCCAGATGTGGTCCTGCTTCCGGATCGTCACCAGGTTGATGTCGCTGCATTCGAGCCCGTAGCCACCACCGGCGGCACCCATCAGCCTGTCCTTGCCGACATAAACAGCCGCGCCGCCGGAAACGCCCGCCAGAAGAGCGACTCCACCGATGATGATTGCCAATTTCCGGGAAGGCCGGAACATGCGCAGTAAGGCCTTCACGCCAACTGCTCCGCCATCTGAAACTCCAACGCAGGACAAGTGCTGATAATGCTAAGGAAATGACGTTTCCGAAAGTTTAAGTGGGGGTGCAAAGCCTGCGCCATTTTGAGAAAACACCAAAAAAGGTCCGCTTTTCCCGGCCGCTTGCCACGGCCTGTTCCGCCATGCTCTAAACGCCCATGGCCTTCACGCTTCGCCAGGTTCAATATTTCGTCGCCGTCGCCGAACAGGGTTCGGTAACGCGCGCCGCACAGAACCTTTCGATCTCGCAATCCTCGGTGACGGAAGCGCTCAAGGAGCTCGAAACGGACCTCGGCGTTACGCTCTTCGAGCGCCACCCGCGCGGCCTGACGATCACCCATAACGGCCATCAGTTCCTGCGTCACGCGACGAAGATCCTCGCGTCCGTTTCCGATGCGCGCACCAGCTTCTCCGGCCAGCAAAGCGCCCTTTCCGGCACGCTGAACATCGGCGTCACTTCGCTTGTCGCCGGCTACGTGCTCTCCGACCTCCTGGCGCGATACCGGCGCGCCTGCCCTGGCATCGAGGTCAGCGCCATCGAGGACAATGGCGGCTACCTCGAACACCTCCTGGTCGGCGGCGAACTCGATGTCGCCGTCATGGTGATATCAAACCTGCGCGACCGCATGGCGCTGCAGGCCGAGATCCTCGAAACCTCGCCCTATCGGCTCTGGCTGCCGATGGGCCATCCGCTGGTCTCGGCCGAAATCATCTCGGTCGCCGACATTGCCCGCGAACCGCTGATCATGCTGACGGTCGACGAAATCGAGGAGAATACCGGCAAGCTGCTGTCAGCCCTCGGCGCCCGCCCGCATGTCGCCTTCCGCACCCGATCGGTGGAGGCGGTGCGCAGTCTGGTTGCCACGGGCGCCGGCGTGGCGCTGCTTCCCGATCTCGTGTACCGCCCGTGGTCGCTCGAAGGCGACCGCATCGAAAGCCGCGACGTCTCCGGTTCGCTGCCGGTCGTCCAGGTCGGCATGGTCTGGCGCAAGGGCTCCAGCCTGCCGCAGGCGGCACGCGATTTCGTCGGCATCGCCGAAAGTCTGCGCTCCGGCCGCATCCGCTGATATCGGAATTTCCGATAACACCTTTCTGATAAATGAATTTGCGAAAGCGGCCTTTTCGCGCCACCTTTTCATTCGGGAACAAACCGCCGCAAAAGTGGCACCAGACGGGGAGACGGATGATGACGCATCTCTTGAAATCCTGCACGGCAGCGCTTGCCTGCCTGAGCTTCGCGACGCAGGGCATCGCCGCCGAACCGCTGAAGGCGCTCGGCAAAGGCGAAGGTGCCGTCAGCATCGTCGCCTGGGCCGGCTATATCGAGCGCGGCGAAACCGACAAGAACTACGACTGGGTCACGGGTTTCGAAAAGGAGACCGGCTGCAAGGTTTCCGTCAAGACCGCCGCCACCTCGGATGAAATGGTATCGCTGATGAACGAAGGCGGCTTCGATCTCGTCACGGCATCGGGCGACGCCTCGCTCCGCCTCATCGCCGGCAAGCGGGTCCAGCCGATCAACACCAACCTGATTCCGAGCTTCAAGACCGTCGACGAGCGTCTGCAAAAGGGCCCGTGGTATACGGTCGGCGACGTCCATTACGGCGTGCCCTACCTCTGGGGGCCGAATGTGCTGATGTACAATACCGATGCCTTCAAGGACAAGGCGCCGACCAGTTGGAATGTCGTCTTCGAGGAGCAGACGCTGCCGGATGGCAAATCGAACAAGGGTCGCGTTCAGGCCTATGACGGCGCGATCTATATCGCCGACGCGGCGATGTATCTGATGGCGCACAAGCCGGATCTCGGCATCAAGGATCCCTACGAGTTGACCGAGGACCAGTACAAGGCTGCCCTCGATCTGCTACGCGGCCAGCGCAAGCTCATCTCCCGCTACTGGCACGACGCGATGATCCAGATCGACGACTTCAAGAACGAAGGCGTCGTCGCCTCTGGCTCCTGGCCCTTCCAGGTGAACCTGTTGCAGGCCGACAAACAGAAGATCGCCTCGACTTTCCCCGATGAAGGCGTCACCGGCTGGGCCGACACCACCATGCTGCACGCCGACAGCGAACATCCGAACTGCGCCTATATGTGGATGGAACATTCGCTGCAGGCCAAAGTCCAGGGCGATGCCGCGGCTTGGTTCGGCGCCGTGCCTTCGGTTCCCGCCGCCTGCAAGGGCAACGAACTGATGGGAGACGCCGGCTGCGCCACCAACGGCTTCGATCACTTCGACAAGATCAAGTTCTGGAAAACCCCGGTCGCCAAATGCACCACGCAGAGCGAATGTGTGCCCTATCATCGTTGGGTGTCTGATTATATCGGCGTGATCGGCGGGCGGTAATTGCGTCAAGCCCCTCACCCTAACCCTCTCCCCGCTTGCGGGGAGAGGGGACGTGCCCTGCGACAAGCCCTGCGAACGAAAGCAGCGCCACGTGTCTCCTTCTCCCCGCTGGTGGGGAGAAGGCGCCCGGCAGGGCGGATGAGGGGCCGACACTGCGAACATAGTGATCCCGGAGTCCCCCCATGACGTCAGCCGTCCGTTTCCAGCAGGTATCGCGCCATTTCGGCCAGGTTCGCGCCGTCGACGGCGTCGATCTCGAGATCGCGCCCGGCGAATTCTTCGCCATGCTCGGACCGTCCGGTTCCGGCAAGACGACCTGCCTGAGATTGATCGCCGGCTTCGAGCAGCCGAGCGCCGGTCATATTCAGATCTTCGGCGAGACTGCAGACGGCATTCCGCCCTATCGCCGCAATGTCAACACCGTGTTCCAGGACTACGCGCTGTTCCCGCATCTCAACATTCTCGACAATGTCGCCTACGGGCTGATGGTCAAGGGCATCGGCAAGACAGAACGGATGAAGGCTGCGGGCGAAGCCCTCGATCTTGTCAAGCTGCCGGGCTATGGCGCCCGCCGGCCCGGTCAACTGTCCGGCGGCCAGCGCCAGCGCGTGGCGCTCGCTCGCGCGCTGGTCAACAAGCCGAAGGTGCTGCTGCTCGACGAGCCGCTCGGCGCGCTCGATCTGAAACTTCGCGAGCAGATGCAGGAGGAGTTGAAAAGCCTGCAGCGCGCGCTCGGCATCACCTTCGTCTTCGTCACGCATGATCAGGGCGAGGCGCTATCGATGGCCGATCGCGTCGCTGTCTTCAACGATGGCAACATCGTTCAACAGGGCACGCCGCAGGATATCTATCGCTGCCCGAAGACCCGCTTCGTCGCCGATTTCGTCGGCTCATCGAACGTGATTGCGCCTGATCTGATGGCCCTCCTCGGCGGCAAGAAGCGCTGGGCAAGCCTCCGCCCCGAGGCCATCCGCCTGGCAAGCGACGGCATCGAGGCAAAAGTCGAAAATGCAAGCTTCCTCGGCGCTGCCACCCGTCTCGGCGTCGATCTCAGGGGCAGCCGGCTGCATGTCATGCTGCCGGCGGGCGCGCCGGTGCCCGAGGTCGGCGCCAGCATCCATCTCGCCTGGCAGCCTGGCGATATTCACTACATGGACGATGCGGCATGACGGCGCTCACCCTATCAGGCGGCAAGACATCGATCCGCCCGGGGCGCGGCGGCCTTTTCGGCCGGCTGTCGGATGCCTTCTGGCGGCACCCGAAGCTCTTGCTCTTCCTGATGCTGACGCCGCCGCTGCTCTGGCTCGGCATCATCTATATCGGCTCACTGATCGCCCTGCTGCTGCAGAGCTTCTTCTCGATCGACGATTTTTCCGGGCTGGTGAATTACGAATTCACCCTTGCGACCTATGCCCAGCTTCTGAGCCCGACGAATTTCGACATCATCATTCGCACCGTCGTTATGGCAGCGCTGGTCACCGTCGCTGCCGCTATGATTGCCTTCCCGATCGCCTATTACGCGGCGCGTTATGCGCAAGGCAGATGGAAGGCGCTCTTCTATCTCGGCGTCATGCTGCCGCTCTGGTCGAGCTATCTCGTCAAGATCTACGCTTGGAAACTGATCCTCGCCAAGGAAGGCATCCTCACCTGGATCTTCGAGAAGCTTCACCTCTCCTGGCTGCTCGACGGCATCCTGGACCTGCCCGTCCTCGGCGGCAATTCGCTGTCGGTAAGCTACCTCGGCACCTTCATCGTCTTCGTCTATATCTGGCTTCCCTATATGATCCTGCCGACCCAGGCGGCCCTCGAGCGTGTGCCCGGCAACCTGATCGAGGCCTCGGCCGATCTCGGCGCCACACCACGGCAGACCTTCCGCACCGTGCTGCTGCCCTTGGCGCTCCCCGGCATCGTCGCCGGTTCGATCTTCACCTTCTCGCTGACACTGGGCGATTACATCATCCCGCAGATCATCGGCTCGTCCAGGCTCTTCATCGGCCAGGCCGTCTACGCCCAGCAGGGAACGGCCGGCAACGTGCCGCTCGCCGCCGCCTTCTCCGTGGTGCCGATCGTCATCATGGCGCTCTATCTGTCGCTCGCCAGGAAAATGGGAGCCTTCGATGCGCTCTGACCTCAAGAGATCGCCACTGACCCTGAAGATCGCCGCAGCCGTCGGATTGCTCTTCCTGCACCTGCCGATCCTGCTGATCTTCGTCTATGCCTTCACGACCGAGGAAAAGAGCTATCAGTGGCCGCCGCCCGGCCTGACGCTGCAATGGTTCACCATTGCCTGGAACCGGCCAGACGTCTGGTCGGCGCTTGGCCTCTCCGTGCAGGTCGCCGTCATCGCCACCGCGATCGCGCTCCTCCTCGGCACGCTCTGCGCGGCAGCCGTCAGCCAGACGAGGTTTTTCGGCCGCGAGGCGATCTCGCTGCTGGTCATCCTGCCGATCGCCCTACCCGGCATCATCACCGGCATTGCGCTACGCTCCGCCTTCAGTCTTTTCGACATTCCGTTTTCGGTGTGGACCATCGTGCTCGGCCACGCGACCTTCTGCGTGGTCGTCGTCTACAACAATGCAGTTGCCCGCTTCCGCCGTACCTCCGGCTCGCTGATCGAGGCTTCGATGGATCTCGGCGCCGACGGCTTCCAGACCTTCCGTCATATCATCCTGCCGAATATCGGCACCGCCCTTCTTGCCGGCGGTATGCTCGCTTTCGCTCTTTCCTTCGATGAGGTCATCGTCACCACTTTCACCGGCGGCCAGCAATCGACCTTGCCGATCTGGATGCTGGAAGAACTCATCCGCCCGCGCCAGCGCCCGGTCACCAATGTGGTTGCCATGGTCGTGGTGCTCGTCACCTTCCTGCCGATCCTGGCAGCCTATTACCTCACCCGCGACGGCGATCAGATCGCCGGTGCCGGCAAATAACAGGGAGAACATCATGGACACCCAAATGCTGATCGGTTCCCGCTTCGAAATAGGCACGGAGACGGAAGAGCGCATCCTGAACCCAAAGACCGGCGAGACGGTAATCGACCTTCCTGAAGCCTCGCTTTCCCAGGTCGACGCCGCCGTCGATGCCGCCGAAAAAGCCTTCGCAAGCTGGTCGCGGACGACGCCGGGCGAACGTTCCGGTTACCTGTTGAGGATTGCCGACGCCATCGAGAAGGATGCCGCCGGCTTCGCGACGCTTGAGGCGCTGAACTGCGGCAAGCCGATCAATGCCGTGCTGAACGACGAAATCCCGGCGATCGTCGATTGTTATCGCTTCTTCGCAGGCGCCGTGCGCAATCTGCATGGACCGGCCGCTGGCGAATATCTGCCCGGCCACACGTCGATGATCCGTCGCGATCCGATCGGCATCGTCGGCTCGATTGCGCCCTGGAACTATCCGCTGATGATGATGGCCTGGAAGCTGGCGCCAGCGATCGCCGGTGGCAATACGGTCGTCTTCAAGCCCTCGGAGCAGACGCCGCTGACGGCGCTGAAGATGGCCAAATTGCTCTCGGATATCCTTCCCGAAGGCGTCGTCAACCTCATCCTCGGCCGCGGCGAAAGTGTCGGCAATGCCCTGATCAATCATGCCAAGATCGGCATGGTCTCGATTACCGGCGATATCGCCACCGGTAAGAAGGTGCTGCAGGCTGCCGCGAAGACCGTCAAGCGCACGCACCTGGAACTCGGCGGCAAGGCACCGGTCATCGTCTTCGACGATGCAGATATCGACGCCGTCGTCGCCGGCATCCGCACCTTCGGCTACTACAATGCCGGCCAGGACTGCACTGCCGCTTGCCGCATCTATGCCGACGCCAGGGTCTACGACAATTTCGTCGCTGATCTCTCCTCGGCAGTGTCGAGCATCCGCTTCAATCAGGCCGACGATACCGAAAATGAGATCGGTCCGCTGATCTCCAAGCGCCAACGCGACCGCGTCGAAAGCTTTGTCGCCCGCGCTTCAGAACACAAGCACATGGAGATCACCACCGGCGGAAAGGTCTCCGGCGACAGGGGTTTCTTCTTCGCCCCGACCGTCATATCAGGCGCCACGCAAGACGACGAGATCGTCCGCCGTGAAGTCTTCGGCCCGGTGGTTTCCGTCACCCGATTTACCGACGCCGAGGATGCCGTCACCTGGGCGAACGACAGCGACTATGGCCTCGCCTCCTCCGTCTGGACCAAGGATATCGGCCGCGGCATTAAGACTGCCGCCCACCTGCAATATGGCTGCACCTGGATCAACACGCATTTCATGCTGGTCAACGAGATGCCGCATGGCGGCCTCAAACAGTCGGGATACGGCAAGGACATGTCGGTCTACGCGCTGGAGGATTACACCGCCGTGCGCCACGTGATGATCAATCACGGCTGAGCGGCGAGAAAGCTAGGATCCGGAGACTCGGGCGGTGTGGCGGCAAAGCGCCAGCACTCGCCCGCCACCGTTCCGGATCATGGCGCGCGCGTAGACGATGAGCCGCACAAGCAGCGTCATTTCTCCGCAGAGACGCCATCCCATTCAAACGACTTGGAACATTTTCCCGGTTGACGCGTCTTTCTCAGATAGATGCAAAGGATCATGTCATGTTGAAATGGGCTTTGATATTTTTCGTGATTTCACTGATCGCCGGCTTCTTCGGTTTTTCCGGCGTCTCCGCGGCCACCGCGACGATCGCCCGCGTTCTCTTCGGCATTGCGCTGGTGATCTTCCTCATCTTCCTGGTCCTGGCACTGATGGCCGGCCAGGCGATCTTGTGAGCGGAACGCAGCCCCTCCTACAGCCTGTTGAACTCGGCAAGCAGAGCGTCCGCACCTTTGCGGATGCCTACCTTTGACGCTTCCAATGCCGTGAAGCTAGCACCGATATTCATCGCATTGGGATATTGCTTGGTGACGTAAGACGACAGCAGACGATTGCTCGCCGCATCATAGATCTCCACAGCATAGTTCACCGAACCGGTCATCGAGCCTTCTCGGCCACGAACGGCCTGGACGGTATTGTACAATCCACCTGCGACGTCGATGTGTGAGGCCGTTCCGAGCACCGCAGTCGTCGCCTTGGCGCCCGTCAGCGTCAGGTGCAATCTGAGCGTTGCCGGAGCAGGCGTGCTGATGATGGCGAAGCGCGTCTTCAATTTTTCTGTGAATTGAGCCTGCATATAGTTGGCAAGCAACGCTTTGTCTTTTTCGGGGACCTTGCCGAACTGATTGTCGGGACCGTTATAGACCGTAGCGGGATCGACGATGATCCTGGTATATTGGCTCCAGTTAACATTCGTCTGATAACGATATGGCACGCGGCCGGTTTTGTCCGCCATGTTCGGCTGAAGCTGCCGGGCCGAAGCAAGTCCGGAATAAACAGTCGGGTCAGGGGTCGAGCATCCGGCGATGGCCGAACTGGCGAGCATCAGTGCGGCACCGACTTTTAATTTCTTTATCAAGGTTTTGGCTCCAGCTTTGGAAATGCCGAACGGCATGGATCTGGAACCGGTTTTATGGAATTCGAATATTGCTGTGTTTGCTATAATATGCGGAAATGTTCGCGAGCATTTTTGCGACGCAGACACGACGCCAAGCTTGACGACTCCGCCGGGCGGCCGGAATCTAATGTGATGAAGGGATCGACGGCCGGCCTTCAGGCTGGGCCAACTGACCGGCCGGAAGATTGATCACGACAACCAAGCCGCTCGGCTTCCTGTCCAACAACGTCAATTGTCCATTGTGCCCTTTAGTGACAATCCCTTTGGCGATCGGCAGACCGAGCCCAAGCCCCGAACCACCCTTAGCGTCGATCTGTCGCGATTTATCCGCTTTGAAGAATGGCTCTAAAACCTTCGCCTTGAGCTCATCCGTCAAGCCGGGGCCGTTGTCGCTCACCCTTATTTTGATCCCGCCATCCTCGCGGCATTCCAAGCCGATTTCGACCTGCGTCGCATAACGGGACGCATTCTCCACCAGATTCGTAATAGCGCGGCTGAGCGCCTGAGATTTGCAGATAAACGCCAGCCGCCGCGGGCCGGTGAAACTCACATCGACGCCGGTGTCGGCGAAATCGGTCGCGATCGTCTGCAGCAGGCTCGAGATATCGACCTTTCGATCGACCGCTCTCACCGACGGGTCTTTAAAATAGGCCAGGCACTCGTCGATCATGAAGCTCAATGTGGCGATATCGGCCAGCATCAGGCTGCGAAGTTCCGGCTCTGCGGAGCGCTCGGCCCGCATCCGCAGTCTCGTCAGCGGTGTCCTCAGATCATGACCCACTCCGCTCAGCATTCTTGTCCGATCCTCCGCCATGCTCTGGATTCGATCGCTCATGACGTTAAGAGATTCCGCCAGACTGCGAATCTCGGCTCCGCCGTCCGGTTCGAAAGGTTTTTCCAGACTGCCTTCCATGCACGCTTGCTTCGCAGCGGCAGCAAAGCGCCTGAGAGGTTCGGTGATCAGCCGGCTGCTGAAATAGGCAAGCAGCACTAAGGGAATGACGATTTTCAGAAATCCGCTTGCAGCTGCCGGAACGAACCACAAATAGCTGGGAAAAACCGGCAGTTGGAAGACGAGGGCACGCTTGCCGTCAATTCCGACAGTCAAGACGTCAGGGCGCGATTGACCCATGGCGAAGCGATGAAATGCCGTCAGAACATTGTCGGCGAGCATCGCGTCGATACGCGCCACCAACTCGCTTGGAGATATCCGTTGATCCACTGCGCCTGACTGAACCGAGGACGTCCTTTCGACCGTAATGCTGAGGGCCGCAGCTCTGTCGAGGACGGCGTCTTCGCCCTGCGTTGAATTTGCGTCAGCAAATTGCTCCGCGATCATTGCCGCTCTCGCAGCAAAAAGGCCGTTCTGAAAGCCGCGATCATGACGGCCATAGATGAATGGCTCCATGGCCGTCGCCACCACGGAAACCAGCACGACAAGGAGGGTCGCCAGGATGAGGATCTGGTTCTGGATCGAAGCTCGCCGAAAATTTCTCAAGAGAGGCGCTCTACCTTGGATGCGAAAAGATAGCCGCCCAGCCGCACCGTCTTTATGAACGTCGGGTCTTTCAGGTTCGGCTCTATCTTTTGCCTGACCCGGCTGATGTGGGCGTCGATGCTGCGCTCAACCGGCCCCGCCGATCCGGCATGCGTCATCGACAGAAGTTGTTCGCGGGTTAAAACCTTGTTCGGATTGCAGCAGAATGCCAGAAGGATATCGAACTCCGCGGTGGTCATAGAAACCTGCGCGCCGTCCGCGTCGTGGAGCTGACGGCTTTTGGGATCGATGCGCCATCCCGAGAACGTCATGGGGCCAAGGGCTTCCTCCTGATGATGAGCGTATGACGCTCTGCGGAGAATACTCTTGATCCTGGCCAGCAGCTCGCGGGAGTTGAAGGGTTTCGTAACATAGTCGTCGGCTCCGAGCTCCAGGCCCAGAATGCGGTCGATATCCTCCTGGAGTGCCGTCAGCATCAGGATCGGCACCGGGCACGAAGCACGAAGCCGCCTGCAGATGCTGAAGCCGTCCTCGCCCGGCAGCATCGCGTCAAGGACGATGAGATCGAATTGCTGTCGCGCTATTATTCGATCCATAGCCGCCGCGCTCTCCACCGACGAGGCCCCAAAGCCGCTGTTTCGAACAAGGTCCACCAGCATATCCGCGATGGCGGGATCGTCTTCGACAATGAGGATATGAGCCTGATTGGAAACTGCCATTTCAAATACCATCGTCATTCGTTCTTTTGCCGGAGATACGGCGCGAAATTACCACGTTTCACCGTGGCTAGAGCATGGTGCCGAAAAGTGTCAGCGGTTTTCGGATGACATCATCCTCTAACTATTAATTTAGAACAGGAGATCTCCGAGCAATCGGATACCACACGATATCGGTTGCCGTGCCGACGCGGGATCCACCTCAGGGTATCAACTGTCGTGCACTGATGTGTTCGATAATGTTGAGATATGTTGCGGGGATCTCCGACATGGATCCGGCGTCAAAACTGGCTTCCGGAACCGCCGCTGATTTCCACCTTGTCACCTTGAATTGCGCAATCGATGATGACAGTTGCGATGAAACACATCCGAACGACCAGCAGGCAAAAGAACACCAAAGACATGATGGCCGTCGTATAGTGTTTCAACGCCGAGCGCTTCGGCAGCCTTGCGGTGAATTTATGAAGGGCGTCTCTGACGAGACGGCCGATCGCCACGAGCAGGAACAACGCCGTGATGATATATCCGCTTACCGAAGCTGCTCCTAACAACTGAAACATGAGAAGACACCCGCACCAAGTGAAAAGCTCCGGTTTCGGAACTACGCCTTCAAGCCGACGAGACCAGGCAGAAAGATGCCTATCGGACCCGCCCGGAGCGCGACGCAGCGTCCGGTCCGTCGGCGGTGGGAATTTGCCCACGTCTAATCAGCCCGCTCTGCATTTGACGTGGCGCGGCGACTTAAAAGAAGAGATGTGGCGGCACGCCAGCGAGATGCCTTGACCGTGCTTGCAATCGACGTCCCGTTTGCAGCCGGGGCTTTTTGGACGGCAGAAATCGTGCTTGTTCTTGACTCCGTGAGGGCGGCGATCCTTCTCAGGAATGCGTCGCTGTCGAATTCTTTCGCGGATTGAACGGACTGTGCTGCCGACTGGACAGCATGGAAAAACACCTCCAGATTGATGACTGGTATCGGCTTGATGTTCCGGACCATATCGATATCCGACCGCATTGTTACTGCCAGAAAATATTGGTCCGAACGCAAGGCGTCAAAGAGCTCCGGCACCGAGGATACAGCCGCCGCGGCATATCCGTTCTCATTCAATTTCGAGACGATATCGCAGGCTGCGCCTTTTCCGAGAAAGACGAGAATTGGCTTTTGCTGATCGCGTTGCGCGGAAGACATCATTGGCACACTCCTGACTGTCGCCATAAGTGTAGCCCGCATCGGCGCTTCGGGTTGTTCGGTTTTATTCGGTTTTATTGCGCCGGGGGACGGCTCGCGAAGCTTCGATTACAGCACCGCCCGGAGCCAGGGATGCAGTCTGTTTGTTCGCTTTCGCAGCAGATTGTCGATCGATATCGATCCCGCGCCTGAAGCCGCCAGGACGAACATGCCGCCGGCAATCGCCAGGTCCTTCTCGAAATGCAGCAGCTCGTTCTGGCTCGCAAAATTCGTGTGGAAGAGAAAGGCGGTCGCCAGGCAGAAGAGCGCCAATGCAAGTGCGCCAAGTCGGCTGAGGAAACCTGCAGCAATAGAAAGGCCGGCGCCGATCTGAAGGACGATCACCGCAAGCGCAACCGGCGCCGACAGGCCGAGCGTTGCGAAAGTGTCGATGGTCGCGGCGATATTGGTCGCGAGAGACAACCCTTCATGCAGGAAGATCAGCGACAGCAGCAGCCTGCCCAGGAGAAGAACGAGATCGGCCAGTTGCAGCCGGCTTGGGGCGTTTTCCATCATATCCTCCGGTTTGAGAAGAGCAGACGGTTCCGCCGCCTGCTCTTACATTCATATACTCGTCAATTCCCTCCCTTGGCCGCAATTGCCTTTTGCAGCTCTTCGAGTTCCTCGCAGCCGCTCGGGCAAAGTTGCTTCAGTGATGACACCTGCTCCTCGGCCTTCGCCGTCTCGCCTGTTTCAACATAGAGTTCGCCGAGATATTCACGCGCTGCCTTGTGGTCGGGCTGAAGCTCCAGCGCCTTGGTGTAGTAGGTCAGCGACGTTCTGTAGTCGCCCGTCTTGCGCAGCGTATATCCCATCAGATTATAGACATCTGCCTGCTGGTTGTCCTCGGCAAGGCCGCGAAGCTCCGCCAGGGCGCCGGCATAGTCTTTGACATCGATCTTGGCGCGCACCGACGTCAAGTCGGGAGCGTCCGTCGATTGCATGTTGTCGACGGCAAAGGCGGGAAGCGCCGTCACCGCCGAAAAGCCGGCGGATATGGCACAAAGCCAGATGAATCCGAGAATTGCATATTTCATCATGGTGATCTCCTTCCGGCCTTTCAGGCCTGGATTGTCGGTGTGAAGCCAAAAGCGCTTCCGTCCTTGACGAAGGTGCCCGAGCCGGGGAAAGGGAAGTGCGAGCCGCAAATGGCGATATTGTCGGCAATGATGCGGTCGATGAGACGGCGGCGCGTGTCGACGGCCATCGGCCCGTCTTGATCGTAGCTGCCTTGCCATTCGGGATGCGGCGCGAGCAGGGCCGGCACATACATGATATCGGCCGAGACGAGCAGTTGCTTGCTGCCTGAAGTAACGAGGTAGGTCGAATGGCCGGGCGTGTGGCCGAAAGCTGCGAGAAGCCGCACTCCCGGTGCAACCTCGGCCCCATCGTCCACCAGTTTCCAGTTCTTCCATTTCGGGAAAACCTCGGCGATACGCTTGCCGGCCGGCCTGCGGCCTTCCGCAAGCTTCTCGACCCGGCCGGGTTCCGTCCACCAGTTGTATTCGACGGCGTTGACGATGAGTTCGGCGTTCGGGAAGACAGGATCGTTCGTTCCCTTTTCCATCAGTCCCCAGACATGGTCCGGATGGAAATGCGAGATCAAGATCGTATCGATCGTCTTGTAGTCGATGCCGGCGGCCGCCATGTTCGCCGGCAGGTGGGTGGCATTTGCCTGCCATTGACCGACGCCCGAGCCGGCGTCCATCATGATCAGACGGTTGCCGAGCTTCAGGACGACCACCGTCAACGGGATCGGCATGAATTCGGTCGTGAGCCCGGCCTTGGAAAGCGCCTCCTTGGTGTCCTCGATCGAAGCGTTCTTGATGAAGGTCGGGTCATGCGGTTTTTTCCAGATACCGTCATAGATCGCCGTGACCTCGACATCCCCGACCTTGTATTTATAGAAGCCGACCATCGGCTCCAGCGGCGTCGCGGCGAGCGCCGGCATGACGAATTCGAGCTTTGACGACAGACCGAATGCGGCCGCCGCGGCAGCCGATCCCAGGACGGCGCGACGTGACATGGTAAACATGGATATGCCTCCTCTTGTTGATGGCATTTCTGGTGGCGAAGACTGGAACTGTTCAGATGTCCTCACTGCCGAACTAGATCGCTGGCACAGCCCGCTTATTCCCAATCTGGGGAGTTATTTCTTCAAGCTGTTGAAAATGTTTTTCGATTTCTATCGCGTGCGATTAACGGCCCGCTGCATGCAAAAAACTGGCGTCGACGTGGAATAAAACCATGTGCCGATCGGTCTAGACGGCAAGGACCGCATTGCATGCCTGTGGGTCTCACGCCTAAATTCGGCCGCTGTTGAGGCAGGGAGAATGATGACAAACGCTCAGATCACCTATCCCGTCGGATCGAACGACTGGTTGCTGCTGGGCCGGCAAGCGTCGAAGACCCGCATTCGACCATCACCGCTGACGGCGCTTCTGGGCGGCGCGGTGCGGCTATTCCACTTCATGGTCTCGGAAAAATCGAGCAGCGATCGAGTCGCTTCGACAGCCGATGCGACGGCGCAGCATGAATTCATGCAGCGCTTTCAGGACATGATCGTTCCGCATCTTGACGCGGCTTATAATTTTGCCCGCTTCCTCAGCCGCGATGCAGATGCCGCACAGGATATTGTCCAGGAAGCCTTCCTGCGTGCCTATCGCAATTTCGAAACCTATCGTGGCGGCGATCCGCGCGCCTGGCTCTTTGCCATTGTCAGGAACTGCTGCCATGTTTGGCGCCAGCAGGATCGCCGCAAAGCGCGGTTCGAGCAGCCTTTGGGCAATGACGGCTACGCTGACCCCGATGAAGGTGGCGAATACCAGATCGCCTCGGAGGAGGATTCGCCGGAAACGGCGACGATCCGGCGAAGCGAACAGCAACGTGTACGCGCGGTTATCAGTCGGCTTCCGGAGGCGATGCGGGAAATCCTTGTCTTGCGCGAGCTTGAAGATCTTTCCTACCGGCAGATCGCCGAGATCATCGATGCGCCGATCGGCACGGTCATGTCGCGGCTTGCCAGGGCGCGGCGTGAATTTGGCGAAGCCTGGGATGCATGCAGCAAAAACGAGACGGCAGGATGAGTGAAGCCCAACAGAGAGGTTGCCCGGAATGGCGCATCATGCTGCACGGCTTCGTCGACGGCGAGCTCGATTCCGTCCATGCAGCGCAATTCGAGGATCATCTTGGCACCTGCGCGAATTGCAGGGCGGAGATGGAAGGGGTCCGTGCCGTGAGAGAGATCATCGATCAGGATGGCGTCAAGTGGCGGCCGCCGGAGGCACTGCGTTCGCAAGTCCTGTCAATGCTGTCGTTTGAACAGGCAGCGGCGACGTCCAGCCTGCCCCCGCCACGCCAGGCGCCGGTCTGGCGCCACGCCTTGGATTTCATCCGACAATGGAGCTTCGTGCCTTCGCTCGCAGTACTGGCGGCAGGCGCTTTCCTGTTCATCAATGCACCGTCGCAGACCTTGCTTTTGCAGGACCAGATCATGGCAAGCCATGTCAGGTCGATGATGGCCGATCATCTGACCGACGTGCTGACCTCGGATCAGCACACGGTAAAGCCCTGGTTCAACGGCAAGATCGATTTTTCGCCACCGGTCAGCGATCTCTCCAAGGATGGCTTTCCGCTGACCGGCGGGCGTGTCGACTATATCGGAGATCGCGCCGTCGCGGCCCTCGTCTACCGGCGCCACGGCCATGTCATCAACCTGTTCATCTGGCCGGCGGCATCGGCCGCACAGACGACGACGGTGCATGACGGCTACAATATGACGCAATGGTCGGATGGAGGGCTGGTGTTCTGGGCGGTTTCGGATGTCGCCGCAGGCGACCTGGCCGAGTTCGAGACCTTTTTCAGGGCGGCGGCGAAGGGTTAAAGCAGACTCGCCCCGACATTGATCGCCAGCGCCAGGATCGTCGTGTTGAACAGGAACGACAGCACGGCATGCAGCAGCGTCAGCTTGCGCATGCTGGTCGAACTGACCGCGACATCCGCCGTCTGCGCGGCAACGCCGATCGTGAAGGAGAAGTAGAGGAAATCCCAATAGCCAGGCTCTTCGATCCCGTCAGGAAACTTGAGGCCACCCTCCTCGTCCGCCCCACCATAGAAATAATGGGCATAATGGATGGTGAAGAGGGTGTGCAGAAAGATCCAGGAGATCAGGATCGTCAGCACCGCGGCCCCTGCCCGGGCCAGCGCGACGTCAGGTGTTGCTTCCTTGATCGAATGAAGCTCGAGGCCGATACCGGCGACGCTGGCAAGCGCCGCACCGATCGAAAGAGCCAGCAATACGGTGTCGGAGAAATCGAGATCCTCGGAGCGTTTCCGGATGCTTTCAACCGTTGCCCGCAGCATCTTGCGCCAGCTGAGCGCGACAAAAACGCCGGCGCTGACATTCCAGCCGAACAAGATGTTGCCGGCGCTGACTTCGCGCGAGGTCACAGCCAAGAAGACCACCAGTCCGGCCAGGATGGCGATGATGAAGCTCGCATGCTTGTAGGCAAATGCCGCCAGCGAACTTGCCCGGTTCTCACCCGCCATATCGGTCTCCAACTGCATATGCCTTTGATAACAGCATGAAAAAAGGCGCGCCTGCCAGCAACAGCCGCGCCTTCGATTGCATGCCGGACCTTATCAGGCGGCGGCGAGCTGCAGTTCCTTCTGCACCATGGTGCGCAACGTTCCCAGATCCTTGGCGAAGGCGCGAATGCCTTCGGCGAGTTTTTCCGTCGCCATTGCGTCTTCGTTCATCATCCAGCGGAAGGTCTTCTCGTCGACAGAGACCTTCGGATCCGGCTTGCGGCTCTCCGGCGAGAGCTTACGCTCCAGCTTGCCGTCATCCTTGGCGAGCTCGTCGAGCAGGTTCGGGCTGATGGTCAGGCGGTCGCAGCCGGCAAGGGCTTCGATTTCGCCGGCGCTGCGGAAGGAGGCGCCCATGACGATCGTCTTGATGTCGTTCACCTTGTAGTAGTTGTAGATTTCACGGACGGAGATGACGCCCGGATCTTCCTCGGCAGTGTAGTCCTTGCCGGTCCACTTCTTGTACCAGTCGAGGATGCGGCCGACGAAGGGCGAGATCAGGAACACCTTGGCATCGGCGCAGGCGATCGCCTGGGCCTTGCTGAACAGAAGCGTCAGATTGCAGTCGATGCCTTCCTTCTGCAGCACTTCGGCGGCGCGGATGCCTTCCCAGGTGGAGGCGAGCTTGATGAGGATGCGGTCCTGACCGATACCGCGATCCTTGTAGGCGGCGATGATCGCGCGCGCCTTGGCAAGCGAAGCCTCGGTATCGAAGGAAAGATCGGCGTCGACTTCGGTCGACACGCGGCCTGGGACGAGCTTCACCAGGGCGGCGCCGACCGAGATGGCGAGGCGATCGGCGACGGCGGAAGAAACGGCTTCAGGATTGCCGCCCTGCTTCTTGCCCCAGGCGACGGCTTCCTTGATGGCGTCGGCAAACATCGGCGTGCCGAGGGCTTTGAGCACGATGCTCGGGTTCGTCGTGCAATCGACAGGCTTCAGGCGGGCGACGGCTTCGATATCGCCGGTGTCAGCGACGACGGTGGTAATCTCGCGGAGTTGGTCAAGCTTGGATGTCATGGTCAATAATCCTTGTTGAACTTGGGCTGCGACCGGCACGAGTTCCGCCGGGCAAAGGTGGTCTATCGACAGGTTATTTGCATGCTGCAGGCGAAAATGCGCGCATCCGTCACGGATGATTCATAAACGTGAAGGACAGTAGCCGTGTTCCCGAACGCAAGCGACACCGCCTGCGGCTGGAAGGCCGATCGTGACTTTCGGCATGCCCGCACTATGTCCTCCTCGGACGGACAGGAACGACTTGTATCATCCGGACTATCGCCATTCGCCTGACGAAAAGTCAAGGACATTTGTGCATTTCAATTGACATAAGTGTCACACCCGTCATTATCCCCCGCAACAAACGCGTCATCGCAACCTCTCGCCTCCATGAGGGGTCTAAGGCCAGGAATTGTGCGGAGGAGATGTGGTCAAGCTTAAACGCGGCACGCACACGGCCTTTTCGGAAGCATCCTCGCTGCGGCTGAGGGCGGCATGGCTCTATTACAACGAGGGCTTGACCCAGAAGGACGTCGCCGAACAACTCGGCATCAGCCGCACCACCGTGATCCGCCTGCTCGATGAGGCGATGAAGCGCAGCGAAGTCCAGATCTGGATCAACGATTCGATCGGCGACTGCGTCGAGCTATCGGTGAGACTGGAGCGCGCCTATGGCCTCGACGAGGCGATCGTCGTACCAGCACCGGTCAACTGCGACGTCGATGCGCTGGCGAAAAATGTCGGCCTGGCGCTTGGCCAGTTCCTCTCCGAAGCCATTCCCGACGACTATACCATCGGCGTCGGCTGGGGCCGCACCATGACCGCCTCCCTGTCGAGCTTCCGGCCGCCACGCCGCGCCAATTGCAAAATCGTCTCGCTTCTGGGCGGCATCGTCGCCGTACACCAGACGAACCCGATCGATTATACCTGGCGGCTGGCAAACCAGCTCGGCGCCGAATGTTACATGTTCCTGGCACCGCTTCTCGTCGATTCCATCGAGACCAAGCGCAATCTGATCGAAAAATGCGGGTTGGATACGATTTACCGTCTCGCCGAAAACCTCGATCTGGCGATTGTCAGCTGCGGCGATATCGGTCCGCATTCGACCTCGCTGTCGGAAGGCTGGATCTCGAAGGCCGAGCTGCAGGAGTTGATCGACGCCGGCTGCGTCTGCGACACCATGTTCAATTTCCTCGACGAGAACGGCAAGTCTGTCGACCACTCGATCAATCGCCGCGTCATGTCCGTCGATCTCGACACGCTGAAGGAGGCCAAGCATATCGTGCTCTCCTCCGGCGGTGCCCACCGGGCCGTCGCCATCCGCGCCACGATCAAACGCATCGGCTGCAACACACTGATCACCGATGAAAGTGCCGCACGGGCACTGCTGGAATTGGCTGAGACATCACCGCCTGTCTCTTCTCCCCAGCGGGGAGACGTGCCGGAGCGTTAGCAAGGCGATGAGGGGGCGAGCGAGGGTCGGAACGCTATCAGGCGTGCGCCGATTCCCAGCCGAGCATCGCCCGCTTGCGGGTGAGGCCCCAATGGTAACCCGTCAGCGCGCCGTTCTTGCCGACCGCCCGATGGCATGGCACCACAAAGGAGATCGGGTTCGCCCCGACCGC
This sequence comes from Rhizobium sp. NZLR1b, assembly GCF_019685155.1. Lineage (NCBI taxonomy): Bacteria > Pseudomonadati > Pseudomonadota > Alphaproteobacteria > Hyphomicrobiales > Rhizobiaceae > Rhizobium > Rhizobium sp. NZLR1b. Next base: position 48,880 of record NZ_JABDWC010000013.1, on the reverse strand, counting down.
GGCCCCCACGGCGCGCTGCGCCGTCGGCCGGCCGATATCATTGGCGATATCGGAATAGGTGACGGCCTTGCCGAACGGGATTTTCATAAGGCTCTGCCAGACACTCACTTGGAAATCCGTGCCGATCAGCACGACCCGCAGCGGCTGTTCCAAGGACCATTTGCCCGGCTCGAAGATGCGGGCGGCATAGGGAACCGTCGCCTGCAGGTCCTCGACATAACAGGCGTTCGGCCAGCGGCAGGTCATATCGTCGAGGCAGGCCTTCTCGTCGCCGGAATCGCTGAAGGCAAGGCCGGCGAGGCCGCGGTCGGTCACCATGATCAGTGCGATGCCGAAGGGGCAGATGTGGAAGCCGTAGCGGATGGTGAGACCGCCGCCCTTCGCCTTCCATTCGCCGGGTGACATCGCCTCATGCGTGACGAACAGATCGTGCAGGCGGCTCGGCCCGGAGAGGCCGACCTCGATCGAGGTCTCGAGCAGCGGCATGTCTTCCTTGCGCAGCAGCCGCTTGGCGTGGTCGAGCGTCACTGCCTGCAGAAAACCCTTGGGCGACAGGCCGGCCCAGCGGGTGAAGGTCTTCTGCAACTGCGTCGGCGACTGGTTGAGCCGGGCCGCGATCGCCTCCAGCGAAGGCTGGTCGCGGTAATCCTCGGTGATGAGTTCGATCACCCGACGGACAATGTCGTAATCAGGGCCGTCAGGCGTCATGTCTGTCTGCAGGTTCGCAATCATGTTCATCGTCTTTCTCCTTGTCACAAGGAGATAATCAATAGGGTGTTGGCAAACCACCCGTTTCTTGCGCATGCACCAAGTAAGCTCAGATACGCTGCTTGACCGTGGCGAGTGCGCCCTTGAAGGCTTTGGCGAAGCTTTCACGATCGTCGGGATTGAGGAAGGAGCCGATATCCGTGCGCCGGCCCTCGCCGAAGATCTGCATGGAAAGGATGCCGATCTCCTGGTGCCGGCGAACGAGGAAGCGCGCCCAGAACGGATTGAAGTGATGTTCAACCATCCGTCCCGACGCTGTGAACTTGCGCACCGATACGTCCGTGCGCGACACCGTCACCTGTTCGCGCGCTTTGCCGGAGCGGTAATTCAGCCAGAAGGCACCGTAGAGAAGCACGAAATCCAGTCCGAAAAAGAAGCCGATCGGCCAAGCGCCGGTCGCGATGAAGAACATGCCATAGAGGAGGCAGACGGAACCGGATAGGATAAGCAGCACCCTGAAGCCCCGGCGGCCGAGCGACCGGTGGGGGAAAAGCTCGGCGGCGAAAACAGGCTGCTCGTTGAAGCTGTCGGCGTTGCTTTCCATCATAGCCGTTGAGTATAGATTCTCCATGGCAAATCCGAAACTCAAATCCGTTACCAGACCATCGCAAAACTCGAATGTGATCGCCCGCCGCAAACCGGCGGCGGTGAAGACGGCCTATTCCCTGGCCGAGCGCGAGGAGATCTTCCGCCGTTTCTCGGTGCAGCGGCCGGAACCGAGGGGCGAGCTCGAGCACACCAACCCCTTCACTCTGGTCGTTGCGGTCGCGCTTTCAGCGCAAGCGACCGATGTCGGCGTCAATAAGGCGACGCGGGCACTCTTCCAGATTGCCGATACGCCGGAAAAGATGCTCGATCTCGGCGAGGAGCGGCTGCGAGATCATATCAGAACGATCGGCCTCTACCGCAACAAGGCGAAAAACGTCATCGCGCTTTCGCAGATGCTGGTCGACCAATTCGGCGGCAAGGTGCCGGAGACGCGCGACGAGTTGGTGCGATTGCCGGGCGTCGGCCGCAAGACCGCCAACGTCGTGCTGTCCATGGCCTTCGGTCAGGCGACGATGGCCGTCGATACGCATATCTTCCGCATTGCCAATCGCATCCGCCTTGCCCCCGGCAAGACACCGGACGAGGTCGAGGCGCGGCTGATGAAGGTGATCCCGAAACATTCCCTCTATCACGCCCATCACTGGCTGATCCTGCACGGTCGCTACACCTGCAAGGCACGCCGCCCCGAATGCGAACGCTGCGTCATCGCCGATCTCTGCAAATCGCCGGAGAAAAGTTGGGATGTGCCAGCGCCGCTCGTCGAGCTACCGCCGCAGGTGATCGGCGAGGCCATCGAGTAAAGCTGCAATCGCCTGCTCGTAATCCCGCCTCTCCCCACCCGCTTCGATCGCGATCGCCGCGCGGTCGAAACTTGCCGACAGCAGCGACGTCAGCGGGTCGAGCAGGGTTCCTGCCGCAGGTATAAGCGCTGCGAGTCCCCCACGCAAAGTCGCCTCCGTATTCTCGGCATCCAGTGCCGCAATCGCCGGCAAGCCGAGAACCGCAGGCGCTTCCATCAGCAGCAGCCGTGTTCGGCCGGGTTGCGTCATTGCGGTGAAATAGGCCGAAGCGCCGGCAATCAGCGCATCGCGCGGCCCGTCCTCAGGCGCTGAAGACGCCTCGATTGTCTTGGTCACCTCTTGCATTTCGCACGCAATCACCGCGCGGAAGAGCGCCTTCTTGTCCTCGAAATGATGGTAAAGCGCCCCACGCGTCAACCCTGCCGCGGTGACGATTTCCGGTGTCGCCGTTTCGGCATATCCTTTCTCGACAAAGATGCGCCGTCCGGCGTCGATCAGCGCCTGCCTTGTCTGTTCCGTTCTCTCGCGATTGCTCCGGCTCATGTGGGCTATTTACATACAAACTGCATGTATGTTAATAGCCAAAAACATACAACCTGTATGTAAAATGGAAAAGGAGCGAGACGTGAAATCGACCAGCTACTACCCGGTCATCATGACCGGCGACGTCACAGGCACCGCCAGCTTCTATTGCTCGCATTTCGGCTTCAACGCGCTGTTCGAAAGCGATTGGTACGTTCACCTGCAATCGGCTGAGGACGTGCAGATAGCGCTCGCCATCCTTGACGGCAGCCATGAGACTATCCCGGCCATGGCCCGCGGCAGGGTCTCCGGCCTGCTGCTCAATTTCGAGGTCGAGGATGTCGATCGTGTTTACGAAACCTGCCGGAGCGCCGGCCTGCCAATTCTCCGCGAGATCCGCGATGAGAATTTCGGCCAGCGGCATTTCATCACCGCCGATCCGAACGGCGTGCTGATCGATATCATCACGCCGATTCCACCGAGCGCCGAATTCGCGGCGCTGTACGCCGCCGCCGCCCTGCCCGGTTGATCTCAGGCCCGCGAACCGATGTCACGCGCGGAAATCAGCTTGTGCAGATGCACCATCATGCCGGCGGCAAAAAGTGGCGTCAGAAGATTGACGAACGGGATCGCCAGAAACAGGGCGATCACCAGCCCACCAAGAAAGACGGTGGAGGCGTGTTTGGCGCGAAGGAGCCGCGCCTCCTCAGGCGAACGGAAGCGCATGGCAGCGAATTCGAAAAATTCTCGTCCGAGCAGATAGCCGTTCACCAGAAAGAACGCGATCAGATTGACGCCGGGAATGACCAGCAGCAGCAACGCCACGATATTGCCGAGGATCACCACGCCGAGGAACTTGATCGAGCTTGCCATCGCCGGGCCGAGCGGCATGGCGGTGCCCGGCATGTCCTTGGGATAATCGCGTTTTTCGATGACATCGGCGACATCGTCGAGAAACAAGCCGGCGATCAGCGCCGTCACCGGCGAAAGCAATAACGCCAGCATCAGTGCAAGGCCGACACCGGCAAGAATTGCGAAAACCAAAGCGAGCCACCCCGCCCAATCCGGCACATCGGGAAAGAAGCCGGTGAGCCAGGGAAAGAGAAAAGCCATGAAGGCCCCACGCAGCGCGAACCAGAGACCGACCAGGACGAGAATCGTCAGGCCGAGCACTTTCCAGAAGACCGAACGTGTTTCCGGCGCGAACAAATTGGTGAGCGAGAGTCGAGCGGCGGCAAGAATCATATCTCAGGCGTCTCCGGTTGCGCCGAAGATGTAGGAAAGATGGAGGCTACCGACAAGAGAGAATAAATTGCATGCGGTAATAGAAAACTTGTCGAAAATTAAATGCTAATATAGTATTGTCACGTATCCAATATGCACGGGCCTAAGAAGCAGCTTCCGAAATAGTTGCAAAGACAAGGGGTCGCAACAGCGCATCCACGGAACGCCTCTAAGGAAAAACGGGGGAGGCTGATGTGGAAGACTTTGTGCAAAAACTCAGGCAATACGCAAAAACCGGCACACCGGCCGAACGTCGCATTGCGAAATATTTCACCGAACACCTGAACGACCTGCCGTTCGAGACAGCTGCATCGGTCGCCGATCGCCTGGATCTCTCGCCGATGACCGTCGGGCGCTTCCTGCGCTCGCTCGGCTATCAGGGATTGGACAGCGTCAAAGTGGAGATTCGCGAGACCGTGACGACATCGCCGGCGCAATTGCAAAGCGCCATGAGCGAGCTGCATCAGGACGCTGGGGAGGGCAAACCGCTCGCCGTGCTGGTTGCCGAACAGATCCAGGCGCTCCATCATATCTATCATCTGACGGCGCAGCCACACTGGTCCGAAGCCGTCAGCTTGATCAGCACTGCCCGCGAAGTGTCGATCGTCACGCATGCCCGGCTTGCAAGCCTCGCCCATCATTTCTGCCAGCGGCTGACGCAAGCCCGCGACGGCGTGCGCACGCTCGACGGCGCCGACAACCGTTTTGCCGAGCTTTTCGCCCGGCTGGCCGTTGATGACGCGCTACTGGTCATCATCGATTGTCGCCGCTTCGCCAAGGCGCGGCTGCTTGCCCGAACCGCTCGGCGCTACGGCTATAAGGTCGTGCTCATTTCACCGCAGCAAGCGGACTGGATGGCGGACCAGTCGAATGTCATGCTGCCCTTACCGCCCGCGCGCGCCCCCGATCTCGACAATCTTCCGCCGCTGATCGCGCTGCTCGATTGCCTGTCGGAATCCGTCATCCTCGAAGTCGGAGAAGAGGCCGCTCTCCGCCGCCGCCGCATGTTGGAATTCGCGACCGTCCTCGGCGAGACGGCGAATCACTGAGGGCTACTTCATCGTCTCCAGTTCGGCACGATGCCGGTGCATGGCGAGAAGACGGCGGTAGTCGCGATCGTAGAGCGCCTGTTTCGTTTTGTCAGGCAGCCGTTCGTCGCCACCCGGATACATCGCCTCGCCGGCTGCCGCCAAATCCCTGTACAGGCCGCAGGCGACGGATGCCGCGATCGCCGTGCCGAGCAGCACCGCCTCGTTCATTTTCGGCACCACCACCTTGCAGCCGGTGGCATCGCTATAGAGCTCCATCAGCACCGGGTTCTTCACATGCCCGCCGGCAATATGCAGCGTATCGGGCACGTAGCCGTATTCCTTCATCATTTCGAGGATGTGGCGAATGCCGAGCGCAATCGCCACGGCCGTGCGCCAGTAAAGCGTGCAAAGCCCATCGAAGGACGTATCGAGCGTCAGCCCGCTGACGACACCGACGGCATGCGGATCGGCGAGCGGCGAACGGTTGCCATGAAAGTCCGGCAGCACGAAAATGCGTGCGCCGAAGGCATCGCCCTCCTCGGCCCGCAATTCGGCGATGCGTGCGACGATCCTCTGATGCAGTGCCGCCGTCGGCTCACCGCCCGCCGCGTGCATGCGCACGATGTGGTCGAGCAGCGCGCCAGTCGCCGATTGCCCCGCCTCCACCAGCCAGGATTCTGGAAAGACCGCCTCGTAATAGGGGCCCCACATGCCATGGCTCGGCTTGCGTTCCCGCGAGAATGTGACGATGCAGCTCGACGTGCCGGCGATCAGCGCCAGCTGGTGCTCTCGTTTTACAGGATCGGCAGCGTAGCCGCCGAGCGCGCCGAGCGCGCCGGCATAGGCGTCGATCATGCCGGCGGAGACATGGCAGTCCGTGGTCAGCCCGAGCGCCTGCGCCGCTTCCGGCGTCAGCCAACCGACGTTGCCTCCGACAGGCGTGGTTTCATCCGGTAGGTGGCCGCGCTCGTGAAGGTCCTCAAGGCCGATCCGCTCCAGGAAATCCTGCTGCCAGCCTTTTTCGCGATGGGCGAGATAGTTCCACTTCGCTGTCAGCGTGCAGCGCGAACGGGCAAGCGATCCGGTCGATTTCCACGTCATGAAGTCGGCGAGATCGAAGAAATAACCGGCTTTCTCCCATGTGGCAGGCAGCTTCTTCTTCAGCCACATCAGCTTCGGCATTTCCATCTCAGGCGACATGACGTGCCCGGAATGTTCGAGCACCGTGTGCTCCGTCGCCGTGCAGAAATCGGCTTCCTTCAGCGCCCGGTGATCGAGCCAGACGACCGTGTCGAAGCGTGTCTCGCCGCCGGTGGAAACGCTGAGCTGCCGGCCCTCGACGTCACGCACGACGAGCGAACAGGTGGCGTCGAAGCCGATTGCGCCGACCGAGGCGGCGGCGATGCCGGATTGCTCCATCGCCTTGCGCACCGCCGTGCAGGCTGCGGACCAGATATCTTCGGAATCGTGCTCGGCATGGTTTTCACGCGGCCGGTTCATCACGATCGGATGCTCGGCCTTGGCAAGCAGACGGCCGCGCGCATCGAAGACGCCGGCGCGCGCACTGCCCGTGCCGATATCCACCGCAACCACATGATCACGCATCAAATCTTGGTCCCGTCCAGCTATGGTTGCGGACAAGGTGGATCAAATCCGGCATGGCGTCAAACACCACTTCCGGCGAAAGCCGGTCGAGTTCGGCGCGATAGCCGGCGAAGTTGGCGTGTGATCCGCCGGTGAAGGCGAAGACCGTCATTCCCGCTGCCTTGGCGGCGGCAATGCCGGCAGGGCTGTCCTCCACAACAATGCACTGAGCAGGCGCCACCTGCATTTCACGCGCCGCATGCAGGAAAAGATCGGGCGCCGGTTTGCCGCGCTTGACCATCGTCGCGCTGAAGATGTCGGGCAGCTTGTCGAGCAGTCCGGTGACGGACAGCGACAGCCGGATTCGCTCCATCTGGCTGGACGAGGCGACGCAGCAGCGAACGCCAAGTCCATCGATCGTCGCCGCAATACCCTCGATCGGCTTCAGTTCGGTACGAAAACGGGTGTAGAGATCGGTGCGAATGCGCTCGAGGAATTCTTCACCGGCGCGGACGTTGAATTCGGTTTCCAGCGTATCGATGAGGGTCGAAAGGCTGCGGCCGAGAAAGCGCTCGTAGGCCTGATCCTCGGTGATCGAGACGCCGAGATCGTTCATCGCCCCGACGAGCACGCTGATCGAGATCGGCTCGCTGTCAACGAGCACGCCGTCGCAATCGAAGATGACCAGCCGTGGTTCAGCATCAGCCATGGAAGACCCAACCTGAGTTCAATTCGAGCGCGTCACCGCCCCGCTTGCGCGCAAGGCCGGATGAATGACGGCAGCAGATGCCGCCATCCGGATTCCTTACACTGCGAGCTTGCCGTCGAGATAGAGTTGCAGCGTCTCCCGCGTGCCCTTTTCCCACAGGCTTTTGAGTGCATCGGCAAAACGCTTGCGGAAAAGTTCGGATTTCGCCACTTCGCCGAAAATATCGTCGAAGACCAGGAAGGCTGACGGATCGGTCTTCGCCTTCAGCGCCGCCGCATGCAGGCGCTCGGCGCTGGCGTCGTTGAAGACGATATCCTTGCCGCTATCGGTCTTGCCGGCGAAGTAACGGCACCAGAGCGCCGAAACCAGCGCCAGACCGACGACGTCCCTGCCCTGGCGCAGATTGTCGAGCGTCGACGGCAAGATGAATTTCGGCTGACGGTTCGATCCGTCCTGCGCCAGCCGCGGAACGGTGTCGGCAATTTTCGGATTGAGCAGGCGATGTTCGATCAGCGCGAAATAATCCGTCAGCGACGTGTTCGGCACCGGCGGCACGATCGGGATGATTTCGTCTTTCTCGAGCTTGGCGAGGAAGGTGCGGATTAGCGGGTTTTCCATGGATTCGTGAACGAAATGGATGTCCATCAGTGCCGCCGGATAGGCGATCGCAGCATGTCCGCCGTTCAGGATGCGGATCTTCATATGCTCGTAGGGCGTGACATCGGGCACGAAGGTCACGCCGACCTTTTCCAATGCCGGCCGACCGGCGGTGAACTTATCCTCAAGCACCCATTGCTTGAATTCCTCGCAATAGACCGGCCAATTGTCCTCGATCGCAAAATTGTCCCTGAGGAAATCGATTTCGCGCTTGCCGGTTGCCGGCGTGATGCGGTCGACCATCGCATTCGGGAAGGCGACATTCGCCCGGATCCACTCGGCAAAGCCAGTGTCCGAGAGGGCGGCCGTGCCGACCACGGCATTGGCGGTAACGATGCCATTATGGGGAATGTTGTCGCAGGACATGACGGTAAAGGGTTCGATGCCCCTTTCCTTGCGCGCCTTCAGCCCGGCAACGATCAGGCCGAACACCGTCTTCGGCGCGTCGGGGCTGTCGCCATCGGCAGCAATCGCCGGATGCGCCGGGTTGAAGGTTCCTGATGCGTCGATGAAATAGCCGCCCTCGGTGATCGTCAGCGAAACGATGCGGATCTCGGGATCGGCGAGCCTGGCGATGATCACGGCGGGGTCGCCGACCGGCAGGATGTCGATCATCGGCGCGGTGACCCGCGCCGCCGTCTTGTTGTTGTCCTGCTCGACCACCGTCGTCAGAAAATCCTGTGCCGCAAGCTTTTCACGCATCGCGGCATCGGATGGCAACACGCCGGCGCCAACGATCGCCCAATCGTGATCCGCGCCGGCATTGAAGAGATCGTCGAGATAGACCGCCTGATGGGCGCGGTGGAAATTGCCGACGCCGAAGTGCACGATGCCGGCTTTCAGCGACGCCCTGTCATATCCAGGGATGGCCGCGGTGCGCGCCACATCCGAAAGCGTTGCCAGCGATAGTTTGCACGTCATGTTTCAGTCCTCTTGAAGGTCTTGCCCAAACGGCCGGGCGCCATCGCCCGGCTCGCATGCCTGCCCCCAGCCCGGCAGCCCGCCTCAGATGGCAAGGCCGCCCTCGTTGAATTTGTGAATACGCGAACGATCCGGCGTCAGATAGACCGTGTCTCCAGCTTTGGCCGCAAAATCGCCGCTGCCGCGCGCTGTCATCATACCGATGCCCTCGGCGTCGATATGCAGGAAGGTGTCGGAGCCGAGATGTTCGGCGACCACGACCCTGCCCTTCCAGTCGCCGCTCTCCATCGACAACAACATATGTTCGGGTCGGATGCCGATCGTATGGGCGCCCAGCTGAGCCGCGTTCTGTCCGTTGATGAAGTTCATCTTCGGCGAGCCGATGAAACCGGCGACGAAGAGGTTGCGCGGGCGGCTGTAAAGCTCGAGCGGCGAGCCGACCTGCTCGATATTGCCCCTGTTCAGCACGACGATCTTGTCGGCCATGGTCATCGCCTCGACCTGGTCGTGGGTGACGTAGACCATCGTCGTCTTCAGCTGCTGATGCAATTCGCTGATCTCGAGGCGCATATTGACGCGGAGCGCCGCATCGAGGTTCGACAGCGGTTCGTCGAACAGGAAGGCCGAAGGCTGGCGCACGATGGCGCGGCCGATCGCGACGCGCTGACGCTGGCCGCCGGAAAGCTGACGCGGCTTGCGCTCCAGATAGTCGGTGAGATTGAGCACGCGGGCCGCATCCGTCACCTTGCGGTCGATCTCCGCCTTGTCGATGCCCGCCATCTTCAGCGGGAAGGCGATGTTGTTGCGCACGCTCATATGCGGATAAAGCGCGTAGGATTGGAACACCATGGCAAGGCCGCGTTCCGACGGCGCCTTTTCGGTGGCGTCCCGGCCGTCGATGACGATCTTGCCGCCGGAGACGTCCTCGAGCCCGGCGATCAGCCTGAGCAGCGTGGACTTGCCGCAGCCCGACGGGCCGACGAAGACGACGAACTCGCCGTCCCTGATGTCGAGATCGATCGAAGGGATGACCTTGGCTTCGCCGAAGACCTTGGAAACCTTCTGAAGGGTAATGCTGCCCATGTTTGTCTCCCTTTATCTTATTTCACTGCGCCGAAGGTCAGGCCGCGGACGAGTTGTTTCTGGCTGAACCAGCCGAGGATCAGGATCGGCGCGATCGCCATCGTCGAAGCCGCCGAGAGCTTGGCGTAGAACAGGCCTTCCGGGCTGGAGTAGGAAGCGATGAAGGCCGTCAGCGGTGCCGCTTTCGAGGCGGTGAGGTTGAGCGTCCAGAACGCCTCGTTCCAGGCAAGGATGATGTTCAAAAGCAGCGTCGAGGCGATACCGGGCACCGCCATCGGCGTCAGCACGTAGACGATCTCCTTCATCAGCGAGGCCCCGTCCATGCGGGCCGCTTCGAGGATCTCGCCGGGAATTTCCTTGAAATAGGTGTAGAGCATCCAGACGATGATCGGCAGGTTGATCAGCGTCAGCACGACCACCAGGCCGGTGCGAGTGTCGAGCAGGCCCGAATTGCGGAACAACAGATAGATCGGGATCAGCGCGCCCACAGGCGGCATCATCTTGGTCGACAGCATCCACATCAGCACGTCCTTGGTCCGCTTGGTCGGCGCAAACGCCATCGCCCAGGCGGCCGGGATCGCGATGATCAGGCCGATCAGCGTCGAGCCGAAGGAAATGATCACCGAGTTCATGAAGTGGCTGAGATAGTTCGACCGGCTCTGCACCTCCGCGTAGTTTTCTGTCGTCCAGTGGAAGAACAGGAACTGCGGCGGCGAGGCGATGGCGTCGGCTTCCGACTTGAAGCTGGTCAGGAACGTCCAGAGGATCGGGAAGAAGATCAGGATGCCGAGCGTCCAGGCGACCGCGGTAAAAATGACCTTGCGCCGGGTGGTGATTTTTCTGGCCATCTCAAGCCTCCAGATTCTTGCCGACGAGGCGGACGAGGAAGATCGCTACGATATTGGCAAGCACCACCGCGACGATACCGCCCGCCGAAGCGCCGCCGATATCGAACTGCAGGAGCGCCTGGGCATAGACGAGATAGGTGAGGTTGGTGCTGTCGGTGCCTGGCCCGCCGTTGGTGGTGACGAGGATTTCGGCGAAAACCGAAAGCAGGAAGATCGTCTGGATCAGGATCACCACGGTGATGGCGCGGGCCATATGCGGCAGGATGATGTAGATGAATTTCGAGATCGGCCCGGCGCCGTCCATTTCGGAGGCTTCCTTCTGCTCCTCGTCGAGCGACTGCAGCGCCGTCAGCATGATAAGCGTCGCAAAGGGCAGCCACTGCCAGGCAACGATGAGAATGACCGAGAGCAGCGGCGCATTCGCCAGCCAGTCGATCGGCTGCAGGCCGAGGGCCTTGGCAAGATGCGCAAAGAGGCCATTGACCGGGTTCATGAACATGTTCTTCCACACCAGCGCGGCCACAGTCGGCATGACGAAGAACGGCGCAATCACCAGGATGCGCACGATACCCTGGCCGTACATCGGCTGGTCGAGCAGCAGCGCAAAAGCGATGCCGCCGATGACGGTGATCAACAGAACGCCGGCCACGAGCACCAGCGTATTGATCAGCGCCGCGAAGAAGGCAGGATCGGACAGGAAATATTCGTAGTTCAGAAAGCCGACGAAGCTCTCCATGCCGGGGCTGAGCAGATTGTAGTTCAGCAGCGAAAAATAGATCGTCATCGCCAGCGGGACGATCATCCATGCAAAGAGGAGCAGCACGGAGGGCGCAATCATCAGGCGCGCTGCGGAGCGAGTATGCAAGGTTGCCATGGCAATCACCGATCTGATCTGAAGCGGGGAGCGGCCGCAGGAAAGCTTTGTCTGAAAAAGCGGCCGCCGATGCTGTTCGGGCAATCGGCGGCCCAGAGGGGCGGATCGTCAAGAATCCGCCTCTTGCTCAGGAGGTTTTTATTTGATGTAGCCGGCCTTGGTCATTTCGCGAGTGGTCAACTGCTGGGCGGCCTGCAGGGCCTGGTCGACCGAAAGCTGGCCGGCAAGCGCTGCGGAGAACTGCTGGCCCACTGCCGTACCGATGCCCTGGAATTCCGGGATCGCCACGAACTGGACGCCGACATAGGGGACCGGCTTGACGGTCGGCTTGGTCGGATCGGCCGAGTTGATCGAGTCGAGCGTCATCTTGGCGAACGAAGCCGCCTTCTGGTAGTCCGCATTCGCGTAGAGCGAGGTGCGGGTGCCTGGAGGTGCGTTCAGCCAGCCTTCCTTCTCGGCGACGAGGTTGGTGTAGTCCTTGCTCGTTGCCCAGGCGACGAACTTCTCAGCGGCTTCGACCTTCTGCGAACCTGCCGGGATGGCGAGGTTCCAGGCCCAGAGCCAGTTGCCACGCTTGCCGAGGCCCTTGTCCGGGGCGAGCGCGAAGCCGACCTTGTCGGCGACCTGCGACTGCTTCGGATCGGCGACGAAGGAAGCGGCAACCGTTGCGTCGATCCACATGCCGCACTTGCCGGTCTGGAAGAGCGCCAGGTTTTCGTTGAAGCCGTTGGAGGAAGCGCCCGGAGGGCCGGCATCCTTCATCAGCTTGACGTAGAAGTCGAGCGTGTCTTTCCACTCGGGCTGATCGAACTGCGGCTTCCACTTTTCATCGAACCAGCGTGCACCGAAGGAATTCGACATGGCTGTCAGGAAGGCCATGTTCTCGCCCCAGCCGGCCTTGCCGCGCAGGCAGATGCCGTAGATTTCCTTGTCCTTGTTGGTGATCTTGCGGGCAGCGTCCGCCACGAAGTCCCAAGTCGGGGCGTCGGGCATCTTCAGGCCGGCGGCGTCGAACAGGTCCTTGCGGTACATGACCATCGAGCTTTCGCCGTAGAACGGCGCCGCATAGAGCTTGCCGTCCGTGGTCAGGCCGCTGCGGATCGCCGGCAGCAGGTCGTCGGCGTCGTAATCCTTGCCGAGGTTGTCGAGCGGCAGCAGCCAGCCCTGTTTTGCCCAGATCGGAACTTCATAGGTGCCGATCGTCAGAACGTCGTACTGGCCGCCCTTGGTCGCGATATCGGTCGTGACCTTCTGGCGCAGCACGTTTTCTTCGAGGGTGACCCATTCAAGGTCGATGCCGGGATTCTTCGCCTTGAAATCATCCGTCAGCTTCTGCATCCGGATCATGTCGCCGTTGTTCACGGTTGCGATTGTCAGCGTCTCGGCCGAGGCCATGCCGGCAAACGCCAGTGCTGAGCAGGCGCCCAGCAGAAAAGTTCTCAATGTCATATCTTCCTCCCAGAAGATGGGGTGTGAGCATTCGCTTCGCTCATGGGCAATTACTCAATAAACGATACAGAATGTCAATCGGCAATCGTTGCTGCAGTGCCGAAGGAGGTAGTTATCTCATTGATTTAAATATCGTATTTTTTGCTCAATTCCTGAGCAAAAACTCAGCAGTCTCTTCGTCAGTAATCAGAGCGTTGATTTGATGGCCGACAACGGCGGCCCTGATCGCCTTGAACTTGCGCTTGCCCTTGGCCAGCCCAATGACCATCGACGCGTCGCGGGACGGAATCGGCGCCGACGCGACGCGCTCGTTGATCGGGTTGTCGAGCAACCCGCCGTCGACGTCGAAGATCCAGCCGCAGATCTCGCCGACCGCCCCGCCGCGCATCAGCTCCATCATCTCGTCCTTCTCGAGAAAACCGTCGACGCAGAGCGGCCCGTCGATGCCGAGCTCACCGATGCCGACGAAGGTGACGTCGGCTTGCGCGCTGATGTCAAGCGTCGAGCGCACCAGTTGCTGGCCATGCAGCAGTTCCCGCTCTTCCGCCGAGGTGACAAGCACCGGCAACGGCATCGGATAGTGCCGCGCTTTCACGGCATCGGCCATGCTGAAGATGACATTGTAATAAGCCGCCGATCCGTCCGGGGCGATATTGCCGGTCAGCGAGACGATACGGTGGTGGGGACATTCGATCGCCGGAAGCTGGTCGACGGCCGCCTTCAGCGTCCGGCCGGTACCGACGGCAAGCACGATCGGCTCGGCCCGTTTCAGCCACCGCTCGATCTCGGCCGCGGCCGCCTCGGCAATGCCGACCGTCGCCGAGGACCCGGAATCACTCGGCACCACCTCCACATGTTTCAGCCCGAATTTCCGCCGAAGTTGACTGGCGAGTTCCAGGCAGGCGGCGATCGGATGATCCAGACGCACCTTGATCAGACGTTCGGCAACCGCCAAAGATACCAGCCGCTGCGCCGATTGCCGCGAGATCCCCATCGCGGCGGCGATTTCATCCTGCGTACGCCCGGCGACGTAATAGAGCCAGCCGGCACGCGCCGCATCGTCGAGCCGTGCAGGGGTCTCGGATCTTTTTGCCATTGAATGCCTACCACGCAAAGTGAGCCGGCGTGCCGCCGCCGAACATGATTTGAATCTGTAACCGCCAGATCAAAACAAAATTCCGGCAAATGTCGAGCCTGTTGAAAGGAACCCTGCAGAAATGCTCAGGCAAACCATTGTAAGACGAGATAGATCGCCGCCTTCACGAGACCGTAAATCACGCCGCCGGCAACGACCAGCGACACCGCCGTCATCACGAAGCCGATCAGGGCGAAGAGCCCGTCACGGCCCGATATGCCGAAAGCGAAGACCGAGATCGTGATCGCCGGCAGGATGTTGCCGAGCGGGACCGGTAGCAGCAGCACGATCGACAGCAGCAGGCACGCGGCCCCGGCGAGATATTCCGCTGGCGGCTCGGCAAAGATCGCAAGCCTTGGCTTCAGCATGCGCTCCGCCCAGGCGAGCCAGCGGTGGATGCGGCCGACAATGGTCTCGAAATCCTCCCGCCGCATCGAACGGTCGGCAATTATCCTCGGAAGCCAGGGTTTCAGCCCAAAGGTCAACTGCGCGGCCAGGAAGACGAGCGGAGCGCCGAGCACTGCCGAAGTGCCGGGCGGCGTGGGAAAAGCGTTCGGCAGCGCGAAGATCAGCATCAACGCGATGATCGCCCTGTCGCCCATCGTCTGGAACAGGTCGCCGATCGAAATCCGCTCCCGGCTCCGGTCGGCGGCCAGCTGACGCAGGATGGATGAGAGGCGGCGGCCTTTGGGACGGGGTGGACGTGGTCTTCTGCGTCTATGGGAATCGGCGTTTTCGATGGTCATGATACCAGTAGATGATGGAAGTACAGGCGCAGATTTTGGCCGCGCAATATGCCAATTGAATGACTTGTGAGACAGGAATAGCTGTTGGTGGCGATTTGGCTCGATCATTCCTCTTCGCGCCGCAAGCGCGTGGCGCGCGGCGGAATGAAGGCTTGTAATTCCCCGCCAACAGTGCGAGCAGACATCACAGACCAGAGAAACGGCAGGGTGGCAATGATCATTTCATTCGACATCGGCGGCTCCGCCATCAAGGGTGGCATCGCTCGCTCCGAGACGGACATCGTCCCCCTCGGCCGGCATCCGACACCGAGGGATGATTTCGCCGCTTTCGTCGAGACCTTGCGCGCCATCATCACTGAAACCGGCGAAGAGCCGAGCCGCATTGCCCTCTCCATCGCCGGCGTCGTTGATCCCGATACGCAGCGGCTGACCTGCGCCAACATTCCCTGCATCCATGGCCGCACGCTGGCGGCAGATCTCGAAGCGGAACTCGGCCTTCCGGTGCTGATCGCCAACGACGCCGACTGTTTCGCCATGGCCGAAGCCGGCCTCGGCGCCGGTCGCGGCCACCGCATCGTCTTCGGCGCCATCCTCGGCACCGGCGTCGGCGGCGGCCTGGTTGCCGACGGGCGCCTCGTCAATGAGGCCGGCGGTTTTGCCGGCGAATGGGGTCACGGGCCGATCATCGCATCCGCAGCCGGTTATCCGCCTGCCACCATTCCTGCCTATGCCTGCGGCTGCGGCCAGAGGGGATGCGTCGACACGGTCGGCGGCGCCCGTGGCCTGGAGCGCCTGCACAAGACGCTGCATGATCTCGACCTTTCGAGCGAAGAAATCATCGCTCAATGGCAACATGATGAGGAGAAGGCGACACGGACGATCGACGTCTATGTCGATCTCGTCGCCTCGCCCCTGGCGCTGACGATCAACATCACCGGCGCCACCATCGTGCCGGTCGGCGGCGGGCTGTCCAATGTCGAGCCGCTGCTTGCCGAGCTCGATCACGCCGTGCGCGCCCGCATCCTGCGCAAATTCGACCGGCCGCTGGTGGTGCGCAGCCAATGCCGTATCGAACCCGGCCTGATCGGCGCAGCACTGCTGGGATTGAAGGCGGACGTGGTGGTGGCCTAAAGCACCGGCCACATCCGCACGATCGCTGCGAACCGATCCCAGTCCTTGCGCGCCAGAGGCGTCCAGGCCGCCTCGGCGATTGCCGGAAGGCGCGGAAAGACCAGCCGGTTGAAATGGGTGCGCGAGGCGATGTTGCCGCTCCAGATACAGGCCTGGATGCCGCGCATCTTCCCCTTCAGCGCCTCCGGCAACTCGCCCTCGGCCTCGTAACAATAGGTCCGCTCCGGCGGCGTGAAGCCTGCCCAGCTTGCGCCGGGCTCGGACCAGGCTTCCGCCTGCGCCATGTCGAGATAGTAGGCCTGTCCCGGCGTCATCACCACGTCGTAACCTGCCTGCGCCAGTTCGATGCCGACATCGGACCTTTCCCAGGCCATCAACAGCGTGCCGTCGCGATCGACGCCGCCACCGTTCGAGACCTCATTCCAGCCGGCAAGCTTCCTGCCGCGTTCCGACAGCATGCCCTGGACGCGCTTCAGGAAGTGAGATTGCAGCGCGGCGGCGCCGGCCAGTTTCTCCCGCTCCATCAGCGCCTGGCAGAGCGGCGAGGAAAGCCAGGCGCCGGACGCAACCTCGTCACCGCCGATATGAAAATACTCGCCGGGAAACAGCGCCACCATTTCGTCGAACACGTTGCCGAGGAATTCGTAAGTGAATTCGACCGCCGGGTTGAGGGCATTGTTGGCATAACCTTGCGGTGAGCGGTAACTATCCTCAGCCTCCTGCGGATCGACGAGATCGGGTAATGAAGACAGCGCTGCGGCGCTGTGGCCGGGAATATCGATTTCCGGCACCACCTCGACACCAAGCGATGCGGCATGCGCAACGATCCGCCTGACGTCGTCTTGCGTATAATGGCCGGTGCGTGTTTCCGGCCCGTCGCCGTACTGCGCCGCCAGCGCTTCGTCAGGCCCACCCCGTGCGCCGATTTCCGTCAGCGCGGGATAGGCCTTGATCTCCAACCGCCAGGCTTCGTCATCGGTCAGGTGCCAATGGAAAATATTGAGTTTGTTCCACGCCAGGATATCGATCAGCCGCATGACGTCCGCCACCGGATAAAACCGCCCCGACACATCGAGATGACAGCCGCGCCAGTCATGGCGCGGCTGGTCGGCGATCGTGCCGAAATTGGGAAATTGGAAGCGCTCGCGATCGGCGCGGGCGCCGTGCAGCAATTGCGCCAGGCTGATCAGCCCGTATTGCCGCCCCGCTGGGTCCGCGCTCGAAAGCACGATCTCATGCGAGGAGAAACGCAGTTCGTAAGCGAAGGCGGCGATCGATGATTCGGTGACGAAACGAATGGCTCGCCCGCCTTTGACGGCACCGAGCGAGAACGGCGCGCTGTCGGCCGGATAGAGCCGCTGGCAAAGCGCGAGAACCAGGGAGAGCGCCTTGATCGCATCGGGCCGGGTCCTTTCAACGGGATAAAGGACGACCGGCAAGTCTCCCGCCTTCAGCCCGAGCGACAGCGGCCAGGGCAGCAGCGCATAGGGCTCCTCGATCCGGCCCGGCGGCAGAAGCGGCGGCGCCACACCGCCATCCCGGCCTTCGAGCATGAGATCGCCGAAAGTAACCGGAACGTGACGGCCGTCCATAAGCGTCAGATGGGCAGATTTGATACCATCCGTCCTATGTTTCGGTTCGCTGGCCAGCCCTTCGACGGTGAACCGCCAGCGCCCGCCCGGGGCAATGCTCAGCCCGTCGGGCGGCAGGAATTCATGGAAATTCGCAACCTGCCGCGTCCGGCTGGCGCCGTCGCAGACATTTGCGTCGGCAACCCGCGTTGCCGATACATAGGAAAGCGAGAAGCCGGAAAGCGGCTCGGCCGAAAGATTGAAGAGCGTGAAGGTCAAACGCCCGAGACTGTCCTCGATCGGGCTCCAGCTCGCGTCCAAACGATAATCGGCCATGATCGTGCCTCCCCGCAAACTCGTCGGCGGCAATGCATCGCCGAGACGCCGTCTTGCTCTTCCGGCATGTTTTCGCAGCTTAGCTCTTTCGGGGCGGCAATGGAATCGGCACGCAGGTTCAAAGGCGAGCGGGCAGCGCAACGTGGTTTGATGAGAGAGCTGCGACCTCGTAAGGAAAACGGCGCGGCTTTCGCCGCGCCGTCCTCACTCTGCTGCCAACGCCGGCGGATGTCTGTCATCCGCCTCTTCCTGGATGGCGTCGGCATCCTGGCCTGGCTCGTCCTTTGCCTTCGGCTCCCGGCCGAAGAAAAGCGCGTAACCGGCAGGCAGAACCAGAATCGTAAGCACGGTCGCGACCAGGATGCCGCCCATCATGGCGTAGGCGAGCGGACCCCAGAAGACGCCGCGCGAGATCGGGATCAGTGCGAGCACGGCGGTCAGCGCCGTCAGCATGATCGGCCGGAAACGCCGCACGGCAGCACCGACGATCGCCTCCTGCCGGTGCATGCCGGCCTTGATATCCTGGTCGATCTGGTCGACCAGGATGATCGAGTTGCGCATGATGATGCCGAGCAGCGCGATGACACCGAGGATCGCCACGAAGCCGAACGGCGCGCCGCTGATCAGCAAGGCGGCCGCCGCGCCGATAATCCCGAGCGGACCGGTCGCCAGCACCAGCATCGCCTTGCCGAAGTGCTGCAGTTGTACCATCAGCAGCACGATGATGACGGCGAGCATGATCGGCGCCTTGGCGGCGATCGACATCTGGCTTTCCGCCGCATCCTCGGCGCCGCCCTGGATTTCGACATTGTAGCCGGCCGGCAGGCTATCGCGCATGTCCTTCATGTCGGCATACATCTTCATCACCACGTCGTTCGGCTGCACGCCATCGGGCAACGTCGCCCGCACGGTGATCGTCGGCAGGCGGTTGCGCCGCCATTCGATGCCCTGCTCCATGACCGGCACGACCTTGGCCACCTGCGAGACCGGCACGAAGCCGCCGAAATCCGTCGGCACATAGACCGAGTTCACCGCCGACAGCAGCGAACGGCTGGCATCCGGCTCACGGGCGACGATCGAGACCGTCTCCTCGCCGTCGCGGAAATCGTCGAGTGCCGCACCGGACATGGCGGTCTGCAGCATCTGGCGAACCCGCTGCGAGGTGACGCCAAGGGCCCGGGCGCGGTCCTGGTCGATCACTAGCTTCATCGCCGGCACCTGTTCCAGCCAGTCGTCATGAATGGCGCCGAGCATCGGATTGGCCTGGAAGCGCGCCTTTACCTGATCGGCGATGGCTCGCACTTCCTGTCGGTCCGGCCCCATGACGCGCATCTGCACCGGCCAGCCAGTCGGCGGGCCGAGGAAGAGACGATCGACCTTGCCGCGAATCTCCGGGAAATCCTCTGCAAGAATCGCCCGCAGCTTGACGATCAGCCGCTCACGCGCCGGTTCGTCATTGGCCATGACGAGGAGCTGGGCGAAGTTCGGGTTGCGCAACTGCTGGTCGAGCGGCAGGAAGAAGCGCGGCGCGCCTTCGCCGATATAGGTGGCGATGAACTTCTTGTCGGGATCATCCATCATCTTGGCTTCGAGCGCCTTTGCCTGCACCTCGACTTCCTTGATGCTGGTGCCCTCGGGCAGCCACAGATCGACAAGGATTTCCGGCCGCGACGATTGCGGGAAGAAATTCTGCGGAATGAACTGGAAGGCCCAGAGGCTGGTGACGAAGGTGCCGAGCGTCAGCAGCAGCACGATGACCCGGTGGCGCACCGCCCAGCCGACCGTGCCGCGCAGACGGCGATAGAAGCCGGTGTCGAACGCGTCGTGATGCTCGCCGGCGTGATGGCGCTGTTTGAGGATCATGTAGCCGAGCCACGGCGTGAAATAGACGGCGACGAACCACGAGGTGACCAGCGCGATGCCGACGACATAAAACAGCGAACGCACATATTCGCCGGCCGTCGATGTAGCGAAGCCGACGGGAATGAAGCCGGCCGTGGTGATCAGCGTACCCGTCAGCATCGGGAAAGCGGTCGAGGAATAGGCGAAGCTTGCCGCTTCGATCTTGACCAGCCCCTCCTCCAGCTTTCGCTCCATCATCTCGACGACGATCATCGCATCGTCGACGAGCAGGCCGAGCGCGATGATCAGCGCGCCGAGCGAGATGCGCTGCAGGTCGATGCCGAGTTCGTACATTAGCGCGAAGGTGGCAGCGAGCACCAGCGGAATGGCAATGGCGATGACGAGGCCCGAGCGCCAGCCGATCGACAGGAACGAGACAATAAGCACGATGACAAGGGCTTCGCCGAGCGCATGCATGAATTCGCTGACCGCATCCGTCACCACGTCGGGCTGGTTGGCGATCTGATCGACCGCGACGCCGTAGGGCAGCGCCTCCTCGAAGCGCTGATAGGTCGCCTCGACGCCCTTGCCGACATCGGTGACGTTGAAGCCCTTGGCCATCACGACGCCGACCTGGACGCTGTCATGGCCGTTGAAACGGTACTTGCGCTGATAGGGATCCTCGAGCCCGGAACTGACGGTGGCGATATCGCCGAGCCGGGTCACTTGGCCGCCGGCGCGAAGGCGCAATTCGCGGATATCGGCCGCCTTCTTCACGTCGCCTTCGACGGAGATGCGCACCGAGCGCAGGCCGGTATCGACGGAGCCCGCCGGATCGACATTGTTCTGGCCGTTGATGGCGTTCTGCAGGTCGAGGATCGTCAGGCCGCGCTCGGCGAGCGCCTTGGACGAGACGTCGATATAGATCTTCTCAGGCTGGTCGCCGATGATGACCGCCTTCTCGACACCCGGCGTCGTCAGCAGCATGTCGCGCGCCTCGATCGCGAATTTCTTCAGTTCCGGATAGGAATAGCCGTCGCCGCTGATCGAATGCAGCGTGATGAAGGTGTCGCCGAATTCGTCGTTGAAATAGGGGCCGAGCAGGCCCTGCGGTAGCTCGCTGGAGATGTCGCCGACCTTCTTGCGCACCTGGTAGAAGGCATCCGCTACCTGTTGCGAATTGGTGTCACCCTTGACCTGCAGGGTGATGATCGCACTGCCCGCCCTCGTATAGGACTTGACCCAGTCGATATGCGGGGTTTCCTGTAGCTTGCGCTCGATCTTGTTGACGACCTGATCTTCCATCTCCTGGATAGAAGCGCCCGGCCAGATCGCCTGAACGACCATGACGCGGAAGGTGAATTCGGGATCCTCGCGCTGGCCCATGCGCATCAGACCGAGCACGCCGGTGATGATGATCAGTCCGAAGAGGAAGCGGGCGATGCTCGGATGGCCGATCGCCCAGCGCGACAGATTGAAGGGTCGCTTTTCGGTGGTGGCGTCCATGGTTCCGTTCCCTTTTATGACCTGATCAGCGGACGGTCTGGTCCGTGGTGGCCAGGGCCGACTGCTGGTCCGGCGCCTTCACCTTCAGATTTTCGCTCATGAACTGCGTGCCGGCGGCAACGACGAGATCGCCGGTATCGAGGCCTTCGGTCACATGCACGCCGTCGCCGGTGAAATCGGCGACCTTGATGTCGCGGCCATGCACGGTCGCCGTGTCACGGTCGACGGTCCAGACCATCTGCTTGCCGTCCGTTTCAGCCAGTGCGCTGAGCGGGATCGAGACATAGCTGTTGCCGTTGCTGACGTCGGCCTCGATCGTCGCCGTCATGCCGAGCAACACCTGCGGATCGTTCGGCAGGCTCACCCGGACAGCAAAGGTGCGGGACTGCTGGTCGGCGCTGCCGGACACCTCCCGCACCTTGCCGTCGAGCACCAGTCTGGCATCGGCCCAGAAGCTTGCCTTGACCGTCTTGCCCGGCTTGAATTCGGCAATGTCGTTTTCCGGAACCGCGATCTGCACTTCCTTCTCGCCGTCGACGGCAACGGTGACGACGGCGGCGCCGGAACCGACGACCTGACCGGTATCGGCATTGATTGATGTGACGATGCCGTTCTGACCGGCCTTGAGCTCGGTGTAGCTCACCTGGTTCTTCGCCTGGTCGAGCGCGGAAAGGGCGGCATCGCGCTGCGAAATCGCCTGGTCATGACTGAGCGCGGCCTGTTCGACCTGCGACTTCGGAGCGACACTCTTGTCGAAAAGCTGCTCGGCGCGTTTGTTGGCGAGGTCGGCGGTTTCAACGCCTCTTTCGGCCGAAGCAAGATTGGCTTCCGCCGTTCTGACCGCCAGTTGGTAATCGGTGGCGTCGACGCGGGCGAGAACGTCGCCCGGCGTCACCCGGTCGCCGATATCGACGAGGCGTTCGGTGATCTTGCCCGCGACGCGAAACCCGAGGTTCATCTCCGTGCGCGCCTTGACCGAGCCCGAATAGTCGAGCTTGCGCGTGTCGCCGGCCTTGGCGATCTCGACGACCTTCACCGGCCGGATGACTTGCTTGACCTCAGCCTTTTCTTCCGAGCAGGCGGAAACACCGATGCCGATGGCGCCGACAAGCACAAGGCGGGCGACGGACGGGATGCGATGGCTAAGGGTCTTGAGCGAAAACATCTTCCGCACTCCTGGATCGTTTTGGGGGGTCGGCGGCGGCTGCCGTCCGTTATTTCTTCAGCGCCCTGATCACGTAGTCGATCAGTTCGTCGATGCTCGCGCGGTTCGTCTTGGAGAGACATTGCGCCACCATTTGCGGATGGCAGAGCGTGTTCGTCGCCGCGCCGAAGCAACGCGAGGCGGCGACGGGGTCCTGCTCGGCGAACTCGCCGGCTGCAATGCCTTCGGCGATAATTTCGGCGATGATGTCATGAATGCGATCGATATGTTTTTCGATGACGTGCCAGTCGCGCTCGATCGCGACGACGATCATCTCATGAACCTTCGTCTCATCGAGCATCGTATCCAACGTCCACTGGTGCTGAGTCTCGACATAGCGGCGCAATCGTTCACTGGCGCTGATCGGAAGGTGGCGGACGTCGTAGGCGAGCTGATAGCAGGTGGCGAGCATACGCCCGCAGATCGCTTGGTGGATTTCCACCTTCGAGGCGAAGAAACGATAGACATTGGCCGGCGACATGCCAAGATCGCGGGCAATGTCAGCCACCGTCGTCTTGCTGTAGCCATAGTGGCGGAACAGCCGCTCGGCCGCATCGAGAATGCGGGTAACATTCTCCTGCCGGGTGACGTCCAGTGTATTTTCCGTAATGTCGTCCATGGTTTCGATGCTCGAATTACGACTGACGATTTTTGAATTTCGTCAATCGTAAAATATCAGGCATCATTTGTCAACACACAGGCTGCACCATACCGATGCGCGTCCTTCTGGTAGATGTGAGGATTTCCTGGAGCGGTCGAACGTTATTATCGAACGCAATAGAAAAATGCCGCGACGCCAAACGCGCGCGGCACCTCGTCAACGGCAACGGAAATTAGCCGAGCTTGACGTCGAGCGTGATCGGAACGGAGGCGAGCGCCTTGGAAACCGGGCAGCCGGCCTTCGCCTTGTTGGCAAGTTCGGTGAAGGTCGCCTCATCGGCGCCGGGAATACGACCGGTGAGCGAAAGGTGGATGGCGGTAATGGCAAAGCCGCCTTCGACGCTTTCGAGCGTCACCTTGGCGGAGGTTTCCATATGCTCGGCGGTAAAACCGGCTTCGCCGAGGATCAATGACAGCGCCATGGTGAAGCAGCCGGCATGGGCAGCACCTATCAGCTCTTCCGGGTTGGTGCCGGCAATGCCTTCGAAGCGGCTGGCAAAGCCGTAGGGATAGTCCTTCAGGGCGCCGCTCTGCGTCGAGATCAGGCCTTTGCCGTCTTTGAGGCCACCGGTCCAATGAGCCGAAGCCGTGCGATTGATCTGCATGCCGTCCTCCTGTTTCTATTGTGCTTTCGAGGGAGCGGCAGGGCGCCGCTCCATGCCTGCGGAAGATCAGATAGCCTTCCCGATGGGCAATATAATGCTCTATCGCGAGAAGACGACAGGCCTGTAAAAATCAGCCGGAATCGAAGCGCTTTCAGGCTGGATGCTGCAGCACGCTGAGACCGCCGTCGATCGTCAGGCAGGTGGCATTCATGAACGGGCACTCGTCTGAGATCATGAACACGGCGGCCAAGGCGATCTCCTCTGGCGTCGCGATGCGCCCGCTGGGATGCAGCCTCATCGTCTCAGCCTTTGCCGCCTCAGGATCTGGGAAGCCGTTCCAGTAATCGATCACTTTCTGCGTCGAGACATAGCCCGGCGCCAGCGCGTTTACCCGGATATTGCGGGCCGCATATTCGAGACCCAGGGATTTCGTCATTCCAAGCAGCGCGTGTTTTGCCAGCGGATAAGGAAATGTGTGCGGGATGATAGTGAAAGCGTGCGTCGAAGCAATGTTGAGGATGACGCCGCCGCCCTGTTCGATCAGGCCAGGCAGCACCGCCTTGCAACAGTTCCACGCGCCCTTCAGATTGATGTCGAAGCAGCGGTTCCATACCTCGTCGGTCGTCTCGAGCGGTTCGGCAAAGACATTGACACCGGCATTGTTGACGAGCGCATTCAGCTGTCCGATCTCTTCATTCGCCTGAGCGACCAATGTCGTGATCGTTCCAGAATCGGTAATGTCGGCCGGCAGATAACCAAGCCGCCCACCGATGCTATTAAGCTCTTTCGCCGTCTTCGCCAGCAGTGCGGCGTCGCGGTCGACGAGAAAGACGGCGGCATCCTCCCGCATAAAAGCCTTTGCAATCGCAAGACCGATACCCTGCGCGGCTCCTGTTATCAGGATGTGCTTGCCCTGCAGGCGGCTGCCCATCTATCTCCCCTCCGATTGAACCGGCAGCGCCGACATCAGGATCGTTACCCCGCCGGCAAGAACCTCCCCCGGCGCAAGCGGCGTCAGCCCACCCAAATCCGGCAGATGGTGGCCGTTCGGCAGGTGGCTCATCGGCTCGAGGCAGAAGAAGTCGCTCCGGTCGACCGGCATATACAGCATGAAGCGATCGAGCGCGCCGTCGGCTTCCAGCGCCGCCTGAATTCCAAGCTCCGGCCAGGCGATTGCCGCCTGCCCATTCCAACCCTCGAAGGCATTGTTCATCCATCTCTGGGGCAACAGCTTTTCGGATCCGAAATCGAAATAGCCGGGCACAGGACCGGGCATCTCAGGCAGATGGTCCGGCCGCTCGTTCCAATAGCGATCGGCCGCAATCGTCAGTCGCGTCTTTGGCGTCCGTGCGAAAAAGGGATGTTGACCAAGCCCGAAGGGGAGAGCCGCTTCACCGCGGTTTTCGACGGACAGCGTCAGCACCAGTGCATCGCCGGCGAGACGGATCTCCTGCCGGGTAAGATAGGCATAGGGTGAAACCCCGTCGGCGGCGCGGGAAAAGGAAAACTGCGCATGCTCCGGGCTGGAGTCTTCAAGCTGCCAGAGGCTCAGCCAGCCGTCGCCGTGCCGGTAGAGCGGATCGGAAGTATTCGGCTCGAAGGCATAATCGCGTCCGGCAAAGGACATGGCGTTGCCCTCGACGCGATTGCCGAACGGCACCATCGCAAAATTCGCCATCGTCCCATCCGGCCCGCCGGCGGCCACGAGAAAGGGCATGCCTCGAAACGTCGCGGCGGTGACCGCGGCACCCCGGGGGCTGACCCTGACGGCGAGATCACCGTGCCTCAGTTCGATGTCGCTCACGGCTCTACCTTCACTCATCCACGCCGCCCCGCAGCCGAAGATCTCAAATTGTCGAGCAGCACCGCGATCAGCAGGATCAGGCCGCGCACGACATACTGATAGAATGCCTGGATATTCAGCAGATTCATAACGTTTTCAGCAATGCCCATGATCAGCACGCCGACGATGACCCCACTCATTGCCGCCCGGCCGCCGGCCAGCGAGACGCCGCCAAGCACACAGGCCGAAATCACCGAGAGCTCAAGTCCCGTCGCCGCATTCGGCTGGCCGGAGGTGATGCGCGAAGCAAGCAGGATGCCGGCAATGCCGCAGACGAGACCCTGCAGCGCAAAGATCCAGATGCGCATGTTGACGACATTGACGCCGGCAAGCCGCGAGGCCTCTGGATTGCCGCCGATCGCCAGCGTGTTCTTGCCGAAGACGGTGCGATTGAGCACGAAACCGAAGAGCAGAAAAAGGACCAGCATGATCCAGATCGGCGTCGGCACGGTGAGGAAGCGCGATAGGGCAAGCTGGTAGAAAGCAGGATCGTTGATGCCGACGGCGCGGCCGTCCGAGGCGATCAGCGCCAGACCGCGCACGATCTGCATAGTCGCCAGCGTGGTGATCAGCGCATTGATGCGAAAGCGGGCGATGATGATGCCGTTGACCAAGCCGACGACGGCGCCGCAAAGCAGGGCGGCGAACAAACCAAGAGGGATTGAGCCCGTCGCGTTCGAGACCATCACTGCGATCATGCCGGAGAAAGCGACGATCGATCCGACCGAAAGGTCGAAATCGCGCGACGCCAGGCAGAACATCATCGTGCAGGCGACGATGCCGATCGTGACGACCGACTGCAGCAGCCCCAGCATGTTTCGCTCGGTCAGGAAATTCGGCACGAAGAGCGAGACGATGACGAAGGCGGCAGCGAAAATCACCACCAGTCCCTGCTCGCCGAGAAGAATTTTTTTCAACGAATTCATTATCCGTATTCCTGGTCCTAAATGATGCCTGCCGCATTCTTGTCCGGAAGTGCGGCGGTCAGAATGGCGCGCTCGTCGAAATCCTGTCGGGCAACATTGGCCGCCACTCTGCCCTGGCACATCACCATGATGCGATCAGAGATGCCCATGACTTCAGGCAGCTCGCTGGAGATCACCACGATCGCCATGCCGCCGGCCGCAAGCTCGTAAAGGATGTCGTAGATTTCCGATTTCGCCCCGACATCGATGCCGCGCGTCGGCTCGTCAATGACGAGGACCTTGATCCCCTGCTCGGACAGCCAGCGCCCGAGAATGACCTTCTGCTGATTGCCTCCGGAGAGATTGATGATGTCCTGTTTGCGCGACGGCGTTCGTACCCGAAGTCGGGCAATGAACCGATCCGCCAGCGCCGCTTCCTGTCTCGGGCTCAGAATTCCGAAGGGCGAAAAATGCCGGCGCGACGAAATCGCGATATTCTCTTCGATCGATCGTCCCTGGACAATGCCGTCGAATTTGCGGTCCTCGGGGCAAAGCACCATCCCGGCGTTGATCGCCGCCTTCGGATTGTTCGGCGAGACGGCAACGCCATCGATCGCGACCTGACCCTGATGCCTGCTATCGGCGCCGTAGAGCAGCCGCGCCATCTCGCTGCGGCCGGCACCGATCAGGCCGAAGAAACCGACGATCTCGCCCTGGCGGACGGAGAAACTGATCGGGTTGCGCAACCTCGGCCCCGACAGGTTCTTGACCTGGAGCCTGATGTCGCCGAGCGCGCGTTCGCGCCATCCCCAGACATTGCTGATCTCGCGTCCGACCATTTCCGAAATGATCTGCTCGCGCGTCGTTTCAGCGATGTCCGGATGGTGGGCGGCGAGCTTGCCGTCGCGCAACACCGTCAGGCTGTCGCAAAGCCTGAAGATCTCGTCGAGACGGTGCGAGACGTAGAGAATGACCGTTCCCTTCGCCTTCAGCCTGTCGATCAGCGAAAACAGGATCTCGCTCTCGCGCGAGGAAAGCGAGGAGGTCGGCTCATCAAGCGCGATCACCCGTGCGTCGAGCATGACGGCCTTGGCGATCTCGACCATCTGCCGGGCGCCGATCGAAAGCGAGGCGACCTTGGCCGACGGATCGACATCGATGCCGATCTCCTCGAGCTTCGAGCGCACCGTCTCGATCAGCGTCTTCGAATGGATGATGCCGCCCTTGGCCGGAAAGCGCCCGAGCCAGAGATTTTCGGCGACCGTCAACTCCGGAACGAGCTGCAGTTCCTGATGGATGACGATGACGCCGGCATGGAAAGCGTCGCGAACGGAGCCATATTTCTGCTCCTCGCCGTCGATCAGGACGCGGCCATCATCGGCGGCCTGATCGCCGGATAGGACGCGGATCAGCGTCGATTTACCGGCACCGTTCTCGCCCATCAGTCCGTGAACGGCGCCCTTCTCGACAGAGAAGGAAACATTCGCCAGCGCCTGCACGCCGGGATAACCCTTGGAGATATTGTTGAATTCGAGGAAAGCCATCGCCGCTCCGCCGAGAAGGATCCGACGGCACGCTGAGCGGCCGCCGGACATATCATCCTGGGATGATCACTCGATGCCAAGATCCTTGCGGACCTTTTCGTAATCGCCACGCAGCGCCAGCGAACCGGAAGTGAGCGTCAGCTTTGCCGGCTCTTTGTCGTTGGCGATCCAGTCGTACATGTTCAGCGCCGTCTCGTAGCCATGACGCTTCGGCGAGATGATGACCGTGCCGAAAAAGCCCGTGGCCGCCGGCTTCTTGAACTCGTTGATCGCCGATTCCGCACCGCCGATGCCGACGCCGATGACGTTGGCCGCCGGAATGCCGACCGATTCCGAAGCGCGGACGGCGCCGAGGACGGCTTCGTCGTTGAGACCGAAGGCGACCCAGTATTTGACCTCGGCATGTTTGTTGAGAACGGTGGTCGCCGCATTGAGTGCCGCTTCCGTGTCCGTCTTCGCCTGTGGCGCGTCATAGATGTTCTCAGCCGGGAAACCGGCCGACTTCAGCACCGCGATCGCGCCTTCGACGCGGTCAACGGCGGTCGGCAGCTGGTCGTAGGAGACCCGGACCGCGCCGACATTCTTCATGTCCCAGCCGCGCTTCTTGATCTCGTCGACGATCGCCTGGCCGACGGTCTCGCCGATTTTCGTAGCGGAGATGCCCATATGCGGCACGTCTTCCAGCGGCTTGCCGTCGGCGCTGACGAGGCGGTCGTCGACCGTCATCAGTTTCAGCTGATTGGCTTCGGCCTTGGCGACGATGCCGGGGCCGAGCTTGACGTCGGGCGTGCAGATGATGAAGCCCTGCGCACCTTGAGCGCCAAGATTGTCGATCGCCGACTGGACCTTCTCGCCGTCTTCGGCGCCGATCTTGACGACGGTGAAGCCTTTTTCCTTGGCGGCCTGGTCGGCGAATTTCCATTCGTCCTGGAACCACGGCTCTTCGGGCTGCTTGACGATGAACCCTATCTTGACGTCTGCCGAAAATGCCGAGCCGGCGGCCAGAATGGCGAAAGTGCCAGCCAGGATGGCTGCTTTGAACGAGCGCATTTCTCTCTCCCTGAACTCTTAAAACCGAGCAACTGCCTCCCAGGCAGCGTCCAATGAATTATGACAAATCATCATACCAGTCAATTGCCAATGTATGATGATTGGAATAATAGGATTATGTACGAGGGCCTGGAGGAGCGTCGCATAGCGGATCGAATTCGGATAATGAGGTTCGATTGCCTAGCGCCAGAGATAGAGCGGAGAGGTGAGTTGGAAACAATCGAGCGACAGGGCGAGGCCGAAAGCCCTGGTATTGAGAAGCGCCCGCGCGTCCGCCGCAACGTCACGGCGGCAATCGCTCAGGATATCTGTGCGGACCGCTATCCCTCGGGCGCGCCGCTGCCCCGCGAGAACGACCTCTGCGAACTCTACGGCGTCAGCCGCACTGTCATTCGCGAATCGCTGAAAGTGCTGGAATCAAAGGGGCTGGTCCGCGGTAAACCAAGGGTCGGAACCACCGTCTGCGACAAGGACGACTGGAATATCCTCGACGCCGACGTGCTGGAATGGATGGGACCCTACATCAAGGACTTCGACCTGCTCGGCTGCATTCTCGAAGCCCGCCGCACCATCGAGCCGGCAGCAGCCGAATATGCCGCCGAGCGCGCCAGCGCCCAGGAGATCGCCGATCTCGACAATGCCTGGCGGCAGATGCGTGACAGCGCCCATGACCCGGAAGGCTTCACCGATGCCGACGTCATGTTCCACACGGTGCTGCTGACCGCCAGTCACAACCAGGTCTTCCGCCGCCTGTCGAGCGCCATCCATGCGGCGCTGAAATATGCGCTGCATGCCTCCAACATCGGCGTCGAGAATCGCGAGGATGCGGTGCTCGTTCACGGCCAGTTGGTCGAGGCCCTCCGCATGCGCGACAAGGCTGGCGCCCGCGACTGCGCCAACCGCATGCTCGATCTTGCGGTGCGCGACCTTGCCGCCGCCGAAAAGGCGATCGGCAGAACGAAATGATGGATCACCGGAAACCTGCGGAAGTGCCGCTGATCGCAAACCTAAGAAGAGACTGAAGAACGCGATGAAGATCACCAAACTCACCACCTATATCGTTCCGCCGCGCTGGCTGTTTTTGAAGGTCGAAACCGACGAAGGCATCGTCGGCTGGGGTGAACCGGTCGTCGAAGGCCGCGCGCTGACCGTTCAGGCTGCCGTCCACGAACTGGAAGACTATCTGATCGGCAAGGATCCCTTCCTGATCGAGGACCACTGGACCGTGATGTATCGCGGCGGCTTCTATCGCGGCGGCGCTGTTCACATGAGCGCGATCTCGGGCATCGACCAGGCGCTGTGGGATATCAAGGGCAAGGCACTCGGCCAGCCGATCCATTCCCTGCTTGGCGGCCAGCTGCGCGATCGGATCAAGGTCTATTCCTGGATCGGCGGCGACCGTCCCGCGGATGTCGCCAACAATGCCAGGGAGGTGGTCGCCCGCGGCTTCAAGGCGATCAAGCTCAATGGCTGCGAAGAAATGCAGATCGTCGACACCAACGAGAAGGTGGAAAAGGCGGTCGAAACCATCGCCGCCATCCGCGAGGCAATCGGCCCGCATATCGGCATTGGCGTCGATTTCCATGGCCGCGTGCACAAGCCGATGGCCAAGGTTCTCGCCAAGGAACTCGATCCCTACAAGCTGATGTTTATCGAGGAGCCGGTGCTTTCCGAAAACAAGGAAGCCCTGCGCGATATCGTCAACCATACCTCGACGCCGATCGCGCTCGGCGAACGCCTCTTTTCGCGCTGGGACTTCAAGCAGGTTCTTTCGGACGGCTATGTCGATATCATCCAGCCGGATCTTTCGCATGCCGGCGGCATAACCGAATGCCGCAAGATCGCGGCGATGGCCGAAGCCTATGACGTGGCGCTGGCGCCGCATTGCCCGTTGGGTCCGATCGCGCTCGCCGCCTGCCTGCAGGTCGATGCCGTCAGCTACAATGCCTTCATCCAGGAACAGAGCCTGGGCATCCACTACAATAAGGGCAACGACATTCTCGACTACATCTCCAACAAGGAGGTGTTCCAGTATGCCGATGGTTTCGTCTCGATCCCTCAGGGCCCCGGTCTCGGCATCGAGGTCGACGAGGCCTATGTCATCGAACGTGCCAAGGAGGGTCATCGCTGGCGCAATCCCATCTGGCGCCACGCCGATGGCAGCTTCGCCGAGTGGTGAGAGCGCATTTCGCATTGAACTGTCGCACAATGTCTTTTTTTGCGGCGCCTTTGAATTCAGTCGCTTTGCCGAGCCAGTTCTCGCCTCCAAGTCACAACAGCGAACATCGGCGCATCCTGTTGAGGCATACTCAGAGGTGCACTTGTGAGTGTCAGGTTGTCGCCCGAAAAGTCCAAGTATCTGACTTGCTCGCTCCCGACCCAAGGCTCAAACCACGCGATGTCGACGGTGGTAACGAGCCGGTTGGGCGGCTCGACCCTGTATCGACCCGAGTAAGCCAGCATCGAACGGAAAGCTGCTGCCTCATCGGCTTCGGTCTTTGGGCGTGATCGACCACCAGGTGTGATCAGGGCGGACATGCGGCCTTCGGGACTGAATATCACCATTCCAGACGGGCGCTCGCCCCAAGGATGCGTTCGCTGGCCTGTTGCGCAGTCCTCAATTTGAAACGAATCGATGATCCAGATACCGACCAAATTTCTAGCGTGCATCGGGTAGTCCTTTAGTTCACCGTTGCAATGCGAAACTCGAACAACTGCTTTCGTGTGGAATAATAACCATCGGAGGAAACTGCCTGGGGTGAACTCTATCGCAAATATCCCCGAAACTCCTAGTTTTGCGCGTGGTCTTTGCAACGGTATGTTTGCGACTGTAAGCATTCCACATTTGAGTTAGAGGCTGGCCGCGCGAGCAGCCTTTTTTATTTGCCGTGTAGCAAATCGGTCGTCTCGTCCGTCATGGTGGAAACTCAAACAGGAGATCTTACGATGGCCAGAGCAATCGCAATCATCGTCGCCCGCATCATTTTCAGCTTCATCTTCTTCATGGCCGCCGGCTTCAAGTTCGCCGACATCGGTGCGACGGCGGGTTACATCACTGCTGCCGGTTTTCCGATGGCGACATTCCTTGCCTGGGTCGCAGCCTTCTTCGAGATCGCGCTGGCGCTGGCCTTCATATCCGGGGCCTTCTTCACCGAGGCGAGCCTGCTGGCAGGGATCTATGTGATCTTCCTCGCCTTCGCTTTCCACGGTCCATCTCATTGGCAGCAGAACCAGGCCGAGTTCGGCTTTTTCATCGATCACTTCACCTTCCTTGCCGGTCTACTCTTTGCCGCCGTCCACGGGCCGGAGAAATGGGCGTTGAGACACGGCCTCCTCAGATAGCTCCCTCGAGGCACTCTCCGCCGGAACCAACAGTGGTGCCGAACATTGGCTTACGGTCAAACGGCAAGGAGAGCCGCCCATGGAGCTGAAGGATAAGATCGCGTTGGTGACGGGCGCCGGTTCCGGCATCGGCAAGGCGGCCGCGCTGAGGCTCGCCGCCGAGGGAGCAAAGATCGCCGTGCTGAGCCGCACGGCCGACGAGGTCGAAAAGACCTGCGCCGAGATCAAGGCCGCCGGCGGCGGGTCGATCGCGCTGACGGCCGATACCAGTGACGAGGCTCAAATGCGGAGCGCCGTGGCGCGGTTGACCGATATCTTCCATGGCCTCGACATCGTTGTCGCCAACGCCGGGATCAACGGCGTCTGGGCGCCAATCGACGATCTGAAGCCGGATGAATGGGACAAGACCATCGCCGTCAATCTGCGCGGCACCTATCTGACCTTGCATCTGACGGTGCCTCACCTGAAGCGCCGCGGCGGTTCGATCATCGTCGTCTCCTCGATCAACGGCACCCGGACATTCACCACGCCGGGCGCTACCGCCTACACCGCAACCAAGGCCGGCCAGGTTGCCATGGTTCAGCAGCTCGCCCTCGAACTCGGCCGGCACGGCATCCGCGTCAATGCCGTCTGCCCCGGCGAGATCGAGACCAATATCGGCGCCAACACAAATAGCCGCCATCGCGAGGAGACGGAGGTTCCGGTCATCTGGCCGCAAGGGGATATCCCGATCGCCGGCGGCAGAGCGGGCAAGAGCGAGGATGTCGCCGAAACCATTCTCTTCCTCGCCTCGGACCGCGCCCGACACATCACCGGGACGCCGATCTGGATCGACGGCGGCCAGGGTCTGCTGCGATAGCCCTCACCCGACCCTGTGAAGATCAGCCGTTCAGCCGGGCGCTTTCGAGCGTATAGAGCTGCTGGGCGCGCTGCACGCCACGCAGTGCGTAACGCCCGATGCAGGCGAGTGCAGCGCGCTCCTCCTCCGGGATCGCCGAGGCGAAATCGGAGGACATCAGCACATTGAGATCGACCGAGCGGCAGATCGAGGCGATGCGGCTGACTTCGTTGACCGCAGGGCCGATGACCGTGAAATCCAGCCGGTCCTGGCTGCCGATATTGCCGTAAAAGACGTCGCCGATATGCAGGCCGATATAGACATCTGTCGTCGGCCGGTCGCCGGCCTTGCGTTCGCCATTCAACTTGGCGAGTTTTTCTCGCAGAAGCGCTTCGGCGTTGAGCGCCGCACGGCAGGTCTCCGCCGGCACCTCGCCCTTGAAGATCGCCAGCACACCGTCGCCGATCAGCTTCAGCACGTTGCCGCCGGATTCGTGTATGGCTGTAATTACCGCCTCGCTATAGTCGTTGAGCAGCGGGATGATCTCCTCAGGCGGCACGCTGTCGGAGATCTTAGTGTAGTTCAGAAGATCCGAAAACCAGAGTGCGGCCGAAATCCGCTCCGATTTGCCGCGGCTGATCTTGCCTTCCATCACCTGGCGCGCCGCGTCCTCGCCGAGATAGACTTCGGCGATGGTGCGGGCGATGCGCCCGAGCCCGATACACTTGATCGCCAGCCCCAGCACCGGCACGAGCTTGCGCAGGATGGCGAGGTCGTGATCGGAAAAGCCCTCCGGATGTTTGGTCGCGAAATGCGAGAAGAAACAATCCATTTCGCCGATCGTGCCGGCCTCGCTGAAACGATGCACCATCGCCACGAAATCCGTGTGCCCGGCTTCGGCGATCTTGTCGAGCATGGTGAAATCGATCGGATCGCCGAAGCCGAGACGCCGGCGTATCTCCCGTTCATTGTTGGACCAAAGATGATAGAAGGCCGAACTCTGCCAGTTCGCCGCGGCTTCCCCGGAGCTCGTCGGGCCGTATTCGAACTCCGTCTCGACTTCCTCCTCGCTGTCCCAACGGAAGGCCCGGCCCTCGTGCACAGGGTGCAGCGTATCCATTAGTGCCAGGCCGCGGTCGAGCGGCAGCCCGGTATTGCGGCAAGCCGAGCAGAAACCGGTCATGAGCTCGGCTTCCGAAGCACCCTTCAGTCCTTGCTCCGTGACCCAGGCTGCAATCGTGCTGACGTCGCTATAATCCATGCCGCTCACCTTCACTCTCGTCCAAGCTGTAGTCCGATTTCGGCATGGAAGGAAGCCAATTGCCTCAATCGTCCGCGGGCATATTGTAGGGTGTGACGATTTCAACGGAGGAAAGCGAGGCCGGGACCGCCCGCCGCGGTGAAGCCGCCCGGCTCATGATCGCCCTGAAAGCCGAACGCGCATCGGTTCTGAGATCATGATGCAAAACGAAGCCGATCCGGCGCGCGGCAAGCAGCGCACGATTATCAGCATCGAGATCGTGGGCGACGAAGACGCAGACCGGGCGCTCGGCCGCATCGAAGGCCGCCAGCACCGCCCGGTTGCCGCCGCCGATCGAATAGACGGCGTTAATCGTGGGATCGGCCGCAAGAGCTGCCGCCGCGAGCGTTCCCGTCACCGCATCGGTGCCATGGCCCTCGCTGATTTCGGTGATGCCGATGCCGGAATAATGAGCACGGAGGACGCGGCGAAAGCCGATTTCCCGCTCCTCTTCGCCGCGGAAGCGTCCACTGGACAGCGTCACCAGCACCTTGCCGCTTTTTGTCCCGAGAAATTCGCCGATCAGATAGGCGGCGGTCTCTCCGGCCGCCCGGTTGTCGGCGCCGGCATAGGCGATGCGCGCCGAATTCGGCAGATCAGTCACCAACGTCACCACCGGAATGCCGGCCGCATCCGCCCGCGCGACGGCGGCGGCCACTTCGGCGACGTCGGGCGCCTTGAGCACGATACCATCAGTGCCGCGCAGCCGGATGCGATCGACAAACTGCGCCATCTCGGCCGGCTTCATCACCTCGGCGAAGTGGAACCGGCAACGAAAGACGCCGGGCAGGAAGGCCGCTATCTCCGCCTCGAAGGCGGCGCGCACCGCATCGCTGAAACGCTGGGGAGTCTCCATGACGATATCGATGGCCAGCATACGGCCGCTGCCCATCGCCCCCGCCTGCTGCTTCTCCAGCTCCGCGATCGCCGCCTTCACTCGCATTGCCGTCTGTTGGCGCACACCCGGCCTGCCGTTTAGCACCCGGTCGACGGTCGCGGTGCTGAGCCCCGCCTGGAAGGCGATATCCTTGACGAGGAAGAGGTGGGCCATAGAATCCGCTTGATGGTTTTTTGATGGATTGCTGATCTATATCACCCGGCATCGCAGCGTATAGTGCCTTCATCGAAAGAGGAGGAGCCATTATGAAAACCGACAACCCGCAGAAATTGCGCGCCGACCGCGTCTGGCTGAGCGAAGACAGCTGCGATCTCGACGATTTTCGCCGCCTGGCGGAAAAGACCACCGCGCTTGCCGACTACCCCACGGCGTCTGCGATCGAAAAAAACGTACTGATCTACGACAGCCGCAAGGTGATGGCGGCCGTCGCAACGCCGGAAGGCCGGCGCGCCGTCCTGGCGGAGATCTGCGAGGCCTTTGGCGAGGGTCCCGGTGTCGCCGTCTTCAAGCATGCTTACGAGGATACCGGCATTATCGACCGCGCCAGCACCATCTTCGGCCAAATCATCGCGGACCAGCACCGCAGCTCGACCGGCGGCGGCGATCACTTCGCCAAGCCCGGCGCCAACGACCGCATCTGGAATTCGCTGGAGAAACATTGCCTCGCCGATCCCGCGAATTTCGCCGAATATTACGGCAATGCCATCGTCGCACTGACAAGCGAAGCCTGGCTCGGCCCGAGCTACCAGATGACGGCGCAGGTCAACCGCGTCAATCCGGGCGGCGCGGCCCAATCGGCGCATCGCGACTACCATCTCGGCTTCCAGTCGTCTGGGGTGATCGAACAGTTTCCGGCGCATGTACACCGGCTCTCGCCGGTGCTGACGCTCCAGGGCGCGGTCGCCCATTGCGACATGCCGCTCGAAAGCGGCCCGACGCTGTTTCTGCCGCACAGCCAGACCTATGTGCCCGGCTATCTCGCCCTCAAGCGGCAAGAGTTCCGGGATTATTTCGAGGTCAACCATGTCCAGCTGCCGCTCGAAAAAGGCGACGTCGTCTTCTTCAACCCCGCCCTCTTCCACGCTGCCGGCACCAATCG
Source organism: Rhizobium sp. NZLR1b (assembly GCF_019685155.1). NCBI lineage: Bacteria > Pseudomonadati > Pseudomonadota > Alphaproteobacteria > Hyphomicrobiales > Rhizobiaceae > Rhizobium > Rhizobium sp. NZLR1b. The sequence continues at coordinate 12,246 of NZ_JABDWC010000013.1, read as the reverse complement.
TTCCGCCGACATCAAGCGTGTCGCCAACCTGCTGCAGGTCTCCTCCGCCTTCGGCCGGGCAATGGAAACCGTCAACCGCCAGAGGATGAGCGCCAAGCTCTTTCCCGCCTTGAAGACCTTGCAGGGCAGGCTTTCGCCCGATGAGATCACCAACGCCGTCGCTGCCTGCGCCGAAGGTTATTCCTTCCCGACCAATCTCGACCGCGACCCGCCGCTCGGCGGCCTGGCGCCGAAAACGCAGGCGCAGCTGATGCATGAGGCATTGGGGGAAGGCTGGAGCGACCAAACCTTTATGGCAGCACTTGCCGAGCAAGCGCAGAAGAAGCTGAGCTGACTAAGGAATTGAAAGCCGCTCATCCGCATTGACATATGAGCCTCCCGCACCCGCGGAAGGCCATTCGCATATCATCACCAAGGAGGAACCACATGAGCACGGATCACGGCCGCCTCGACGGCAAGATCGCTATCGTCACCGGCGGCACGCAAGGGTTGGGCGCGACCATCGCCCGTCTGTTCGCCGAACGCGGCGCGGAAGGCATCGTCATTTGCGGCCGCAACGAAGCCAAGGGCACGGCGAAGGCCGCAGAGATTTCGGCTGCGACGGGCGTGAGGGTCCTCTACGTCGGAGCTGATCTCGGCGAGGTCGAGGATGCGCAGAATGTCGTGCGTGCCTGCGATGAGGCCTTCGGCCGTGTCGACGCGCTGGTCAATGCCGCCGCCATCACCGACCGCGGCACTATTCTCGATACCAGCCCTGAACTCTTCGACGCCATGTTCGCGGTCAATGTGCGTGCGCCGTTTTTCCTGATGCAGGAAGCGGTGAAGGTCATGCGTCGCGAAAAGATCGAGGGCACCATCGTCAATATCGGCTCGATGTCGGCCAAGGCGGGCCAGCCCTTCATCGCCGCCTATTGCGCCTCCAAGGGTGCGCTGGAAACGCTGACGAAGAACACCGCCTATGCGCTGCTGCGCAACCGTATCCGCGTCAACGGCCTTAATATCGGCTGGATGGCTTCCGAGGGTGAGGATCGGATCCAGCGCGAATTTCACCACGCGCCCGCCGACTGGCTGGAGAAGGCGGCAGCAAGCCAGCCCTTCGGCCGCCTCGTCGACCCGCATGAGGTGGCGCGCGCCTGCGCCTATCTGTCATCGGCCGAATCCGGCCTGATGACCGGCTCGGTCATCTGCTTCGACCAGTCGATCTGGGGTGCTTATGACGGCTCGCCGCATCCGGTCGCGGCGCTTTAAAGAAGCAAGCGCTCGGCATTTCAATTGGCGGGCTCTGGCACCTGCCCGCGTTTGTAGCTAGGAAGAAGGCGACAGCATTCAGGAGGAAACTGGCGTGGCCGACAATCCGCTTTACGACATTCGCGATGAACGTTTCGGCGCTCTGGTCATCGGCAGCGCCGCGCTCGAGGAGCTTTATTCCGGCTGCCGCTGGACGGAAGGCCCGGTCTGGTTTTCCGACCTCAACTGCCTTCTGTGGAGCGATATCCCGAACGAACGCATGATGCGCTGGACACCGGATGGGACAGTCTCGGTCTTCCGCTCGCCCTCCAACTACGTCAACGGCAATACCCGCGACCGGCAGGGCCGGCTGGTCTCCTGCGAACATGGCCGCCGCCGCGTCACCCGCACCGAGACGGACGGCAGCATCACCGTTCTCGCCGACAGCTACAAGGGCAGGCGGCTGAACTCGCCGAACGACGTCGTCGTGCATTCCGATGGCGGCGTCTGGTTCACCGACCCGACCTACGGCATCCTGTCGGACTACGAGGGCCATAAGGGCGAGCCCGAGCAGCCAACCCGCAACGTCTACCGGATCGACCCGGCAAGCGGCGCGATCGAGGCTGTCGTCGAGGACTTCATCCAGCCGAACGGCCTTGCCTTCTCGCCCGACGAGACGAAGCTCTATATTGCCGATTCCGGTTCGGCAAAACATGAAGTGCCGTGCCATGTAAGAGTTTTCGACGTCATTGACGGCAGGAAGGTCGCCAATAGCCGCTATTTCTGCAGCATCGAAGCCGGCCATCCCGACGGCTTCCGTTTCGATCTCAGCGGCAATCTGTGGACGAGTGCCGGCGACGGCGTGCACTGCTTTTCGCCCGATGGTGCGCTGCTCGGCAAGATCAGGGTGCCGCAGACTGTGTCCAACCTCACCTTCGGCGGCCCCAAGAAAAACCGGCTCTTCATCACCGCGACACGCTCGGTCTATTCGATCTACACGAAGACCAACGGCGCCCAATATCCGTAGGCACCGGCGCCCTGCCGGCGCCGGCCCATGGCATAAGATCAGGCCTTCACCCCGTCCGGCCTGCCGTGCAGCGGCTCGGCACGATGCCAGTTTTCCAGGATTCGGCCGTCGCGATGCTTCTGCTGCGCCCAGCGGATTCCGTTCGAGATCACCTTGTGCACGATCTTGTCGTGATAGATCGGATAAGTCTCGTGGCCGGGACTGAAAAAGAAGATGCGCCCACGCCCACGCTGGAAGGTGCAGCCGCTGCGAAAAACCTCGCCGCCGGAATACCAGGAGATGAAAACCAGTTCATCCGGCTGCGGAATGTCGAAGGGCTCGCCATACATCTCCGAGGCATTGACCTCGAAATAGGGCGGCAGCCCCTCGGCGATCGGATGTGAGGGATTGACCACCCAGACACGCTCCAGGTCTCCATCAGGCGTCTCGCGCCAGGACAGGTTGGCATTCGTGCCCATCAGCCGGCGGAACAGCTTGGAATGATGGCCGGAATGCAACACAAGCAGGCCCATGCCCTTCAGCACGCGCTGCTGCACGCGGTCGATCAGCCCGTCGCTCACCTCCTCATGCGCCATGTGCCCCCACCAGAGCAGCACGTCGGTATCATCGAGCACACTGTCCGGCAGGCCTTCATCGGGATCATCCAGCGTGCCGCGTCGGATTTCGAAATCCGTATGGGCGATGCCGGCGGCGATCGCGCCGTCGATACGATCGGGATAGATCTCCTGAACTTCTCTGTGGAGCTGCTCGTGGCGCCCCTCGTTCCAGATGGTGACCTTGATTGTCATGGCATTCCTCGTGTTGTTTTTAGACGGAAGGCGAACGGGTGACCCGGCCGGCGGAATCGAACAGATGGCAAGCGGCAGGATCGGCTGCCAGCGACACGCGATCGCCCGGCCGCACCGCGATATCGCCCTCGGCGCGCACGACGATCGGCTGCTGCGGCGAGCCGACGGTCATGTAGGTCTCGACGCCCAAGCGCTCGACGATGACGACATCGGCCGTGAAATGTCCCTGCCCCTCTGGTGCAATCCTCAGATGCTCCGGCCGAATGCCGAGCCTGGCCTCGCCCTGCGGCACCGCGCCACCCGTGTCGGCAAGATCGAACGACAGCCCGATCGGGCTGTCGAGATGCAGGACACCCGCCGAAGCCCGCGTCGCCGTGACCGGAATGACGTTCATCTTCGGCGAGCCGATGAAGGTCGCGACGAATTCATTCTGCGGCTGATGGTAGAGTGACATCGGCGCCCCCTCCTGTGCCACCAGGCCCTTGTTCAGCACGACGATGCGGTCCGCCATCGTCATCGCCTCCACCTGGTCGTGGGTGACGTAGACGACGGTTGCTTTCAGCTCGCGGTGCAGCCGCTGCAGCTCGGCGCGCATCTGCACGCGCAACGCCGAATCGAGATTCGACAGCGGCTCGTCGAACAGGATCAACGCCGGTTTCTTGATGATGGCGCGGCCGATCGCCACGCGCTGGCGCTGGCCGCCGGAAAGGGCGGCCGGGCGCCGGTCGAGATAGTCGGTGAGTTGCAGGATCTCGGCGACGCCCTCCACCTGCCGGCGGATCTCCGCCTCCGATACCTTCTTCAGGCTGAGCGAGAAGCCAATATTTTCGGCAACGCTCATATGCGGATAGAGCGCATAGGACTGGAACACCATGGCGATGCCGCGCTTGTCGGGCGGCACGTCGTTGATGCGCTTGCCGTTAAGGATGAGGTCGCCCTCGTCGATGCCTTCGAGGCCGGCGATCATCCGCAGCAGCGTCGACTTGCCGCAGCCGGAGGGGCCGACGAAGACGGCGAATTCGCCGTCCTCAACGGTGATGTCGACGCCTTTGATGACCTCGAGCGCGCCGTAGAATTTGCGAACGTTTCTGAGATTGATCATCCGTTTCTCTTTCTGGATCTCAGCCCTTCACGCCGCCCGAAAATGTCTGGACGAGGAAGCGCCGGGCAAAGCTGAAGGCGATGACGGCAGGCAGCAGGTAGATGAATGCCAGCGCCGTCAGCAGTCCGTAGTCGATCTCGTTGATACGCAGGAAGGCGCGGAAGAGACCGAGCGGCAGCGTCTGCAGCTCCGGCGACGACAGGAAGATCAGCGGCAGCAGAAAATCGCCCCAGGCCGACATGAAAGCGAACAGCCCGGCCGCAGCCAGCCCCGGCAGCGCCAGCGGGATCAGCACCCGGCGGATACGCTGGATCAGTGTTGCCCCGTCCATTAGCGCCGCCTCCTCGTAATCCCGCGGCAAGCCGTCGAAGAAAGTCTTCATGATCCAGAGCGCCAGCGGCAATTGCATCGTCGCCAGCACCAGGATCAGCCCGAGATAACCGTCGATGAAGCCGGTCCAGCGCATGATGTCGCGGGCATAGCTGCCGAAGATTGGCCTGAGGACTGCCGCTTCCGCATTGTTCAGCGTCAGCAGGAACTTGTAGAGCGGCACGACGAGTGCGGTCGGGGGCAGCACGCGGATGAGCAGGATCGCATAGAGGAAGGGCAGCTTCCACCAGGCCCGGGTGCGCGACAGCGCATAACCGCCGAGCCCGGAAAGCACCATGACGAGCAGCGTCGCACCGCCGACCACGAAGAGCGAATTGAACAGCCACTTCGCCCCATCCTCCTTGGTGAAGACCTTCACGTAGTTGGCGAACGTCCATTGCTCCGGCCAATGCAGGAAGAGCTGCGCATTGCCGTCGAGCGAGGCGAGCAGTACCCAGAAGAAGGGCACGGCGCAGAAGATCGAGATCAGCGACAGCGTCGCATAGGCGATGAGGTCGGAGCGGCCCTTGTTGGCGGTCTCGCTTGGGGAAACGACGGCCATGTCAGACCTCCACTTTCATCGCCCGGACATAGGCAATGCCGAGAACCAGCGAGATGACGAGCGCAACGACCGCGACTGCGGCGCCATATCCCAGCTGGAACGACGTGAAGGACTGGTTGTAGATGTAAATGCTGACGACCTCGGTGGCGCCGCCGGGTCCGCCGCGCGTCAGCGCGTAGACGAGGCCGAAGACGGCGATAGTGGAAACGGCCGAGATCAGCATGTAGAGCAGGATCGTCGGCATCATCAGCGGCAGGGTAATGCGGCGGAACATCTGCGACGGCGTGGCGCCGTCCATGCGCGCCGCCTCGTAGATTTCGGCCGGAATGGTGCTGAGGCCCGCGGTCAGCAGGATCATTGCCGTGGCGATGCCGCGCCAGGTGTTGACGATGATGATCATCGAAAGCGGGAAGACCTGCAGCCAGTCGGCCGGCGTGATGCCGAAGACGCTGACGATGCGGCTGAGCGTTGCATTGTCGCCACCCGCCAGCATCGATATCCACATGAAGCCGGCGACCACTTCGGGGGCGGCATTCGGCAGCAGGATGATCGACGAGAACACCCGCCGGAAACGGATCGGCCGGCGCAACGCGATTGCCGAAATCAGGCCGAGCGCAAACTGGCCGACCACTGCGGAACCAATGACGAAGACGAAGGTGACGAACAGGGAGTTCCAGAATTTCGCGTCGTTGAACAGCCTGGTATAGTTGCGGAGCCCGACGAAGCGAGGCCGAAGTGCTGCCGCCCCGGTCAACGCCTCGTTGGTGAAGCTCAGATAGATGGAATAGATGGCCGGGTAGATGACGAAGGCCAGAAGCAGCACCAGCGAGGGCAGCAGGATCAGCAGCCATTGCCGCTCAGCGCGCCTTTCATGAGAGTTTCGGGCCATGGAAGCTCACAAACCTTGTCATGTGAATCCGGCCTTGTCGTATGAACCGGTCTATCGAATGAACGCGGGAAGACGCGGGCGATGACGCCGCGTCCCCGCTCCCGAGGTAAAAAGGCCAGCTTATTTGACCATGTCGTCGCCGAGGGTTTCCTTGACGTAGTCGACAAGGATCTTCTGGGCGCCGGCGGCATCGGTTTCCTTGCGCAGCAATGCTTCGGTGGCGCGCGCGACACCTTCAGAGACCGTGCCGAAACCGGAGGCCTGCTTCAGGAAGACGCCGTTTCCGGCCGCTGCATGGATCGGAACCAGTTCCGTCAGCTTCTGGAAGTCGGCATTCTTGGCCGCATCCTTGCTGGCCGGAATGTTGCCGATGCGGGCGGCATAGGAAACCTGCGTCTCGATCGAGCCGATCTCCATTAGCGCTTTGATTGCCAGTTCGGTATTGGCCGACTTGGAATTGACGGCCCACGGCGCGGCGAGGTTGGCGAGCACATACTGGCCACTGCTCTGGCCCGGCACCGTCCAGGTTCCCACAACCTTGGTCACCTCGGGGATCGGGTTCTTGCTTTCGCGGCCCCAGTCGAAAATGTAGCACCAGGAACCGCAGGTGGTCGCGGCAAGCTTGCCGGCCGGGAACATCTGGTACTTCGGCACGACCCAGGGTTCCGGTCCGAGCAGCGGCTGCGTCGGCATCAGATCCTTATCGATCAGCTGCTTGTAGACGTTGAAGACATCCTTGATGCCTTCGCCATTGAGATCGAGCTTGCCGTCGGCATCGACCAGCTGCGGCGTCTTCGAGCCGACGAGCAGGTGCTGGAAGCCTTCGTCGAAAGCGCCGCTTCCCCAGGAGACGCCGGCCGGGAAGAGCAGGCCGTAGGCACCGGTCTTCTGCTTGATCTCGGCGGCGCGGTCGAGAAGCTCCTGCCAGGTCTTCGGCTGTTCGGTTGAAATACCGGCCTTTTCGAGAACGTCCTTGCGGTAATAGATTTCCTGGATACCGAGCATGAACGGCATCACATAGGTTTCGCCATCGGGGCTGACGGCAAGCTCCTTGGCGACGTCATAGAGGTTGGCATAGCCGTCCCAGGCCTTGAACGCCTTGGTAACAGGCGTGAGGTAGCCGGCTTCGACCATGTCGGCGACGGCCGCCGTCGTCGGGATAGAGAACAGGTCGGGCGCGTTGCCGGCGCCGAGCTCCGTCAGCAGCTTGGTCAGGTAGTCCTTGTCGGGCGCCGGATATTCGATGACCTCGACGGTCACCCCATATTTCTTTTCGATCCGCTCGACCGTCGATTTCATCGCATCGATGCCGGCCTGACCATGATTTGCAATTCGGATTGTCTCAGCCTGCGCCAGGGTCGAAACCGCGCTGAGCAAAATGGCCCACAGGCCACCAAGAACCGTTTTCTTCAACGAAAAATCCTCCCTCTTTCAGACACACGGCGCCCTCCAGCACCGGCTGTGAAAATGTACACGTATTCCAATGAGTCGCAAGGCGTTTTTGAAAAGACTCGAGCGTAAAAGTTAATTCATTGATTCTACATACTATTATAAGTCTTGCGATAACTGCATTACTTGTGTAATCGTGTGCACAATGCATCCGAGGAGGAATTTCATGTCTGAGAAACTACGCCTCGGCGTCATTGGCGCCGGCTTGAAGGCGGCGGAGTATGCCGAGAGCTGGGTGAGGATGCCGGAGATCGAATTTGCAGCGCTCGCCGACACCACGGCGGCTTCGCGTCAGCGCCTGATCGACGTCTGTCTCGCCGCCGGCACATCCGAGCCAAAGAGCTTCGAGGACTATCGCCCGATGCTCGCCGAGTGCCGCGGTGAACTCGACATTATCTACGTCTCCACCCCGCATGCCTTCCACGCCGAACAGGCAACCGCCGTCGCCGAGGCCGGCCTCGACCTCTTCCTGGAAAAACCGATGGTGACGACGGTCGCCGAGGCCGAGAGGCTGATCGCCGCCCAGAGGAAAAGCGGCGTCACCATCGTCACCGCCTTCCAGGGCGGCCTGTCGCCGCTGGTACTGGACACCCGCCGGCGAGCTCTCGCTGGCGAATTCGGCGCGCTGATCGCCATATCGGGCATGATCTGGGAAAGCTGGTCGTCCAACTATCACGGCCATTGGAAGCAGCAGCCTGCCATATCGGGCGGCGGCTTCATGTTCGATACCGGCGCCCACATGATGAACACCGTCTGCCTGCTGGCCAATTCAGATTTCGACAGCGTGTCGGCCTACATGAACAACCATGGCAGACAGGTGGATATCGCCACCGCCGTCTCCGCCCGGCTGAAGAACGGCGCGCTGGCGACACTGACCGCCGCTGGCGAAGGCCCTCCCGGCTGCGCTTCCTACATCACCTTCTTCTATTCGAAGGCGATCGTACGCATCGACGCCTGGGGCGGCTGGCGCGAGATCAGTGTCGGCAGCAAAGCCGAGCCGCGCGAGGAGGCCGAGATTCTCGGCAATCCGATGAAGAATTTCCTCGCCATTCGCGAGGGAAAGATGGAAAACTCCGGCTCCGTTGAAATGGGCCTCAGATTCGCTAGGCTATGGGATGCAATTAAGGAATCGGCAGCGGCCGACGGCGCTTCCGTCAGGATCGCCGCCCGATAGGCGCTGAAGATGAGCGGAATGAACAGACGGCGGATCACCTCGAAGGAACTGGCAAAGCTCGCCGGCGTCTCCTCCGCCACCGTTTCCCGCGCCTTCTCGCCGGATTCGCGTATCGGCAGCGCCACCCGGGACCGCATCCTCGCCGTCGCCCGTGAACATGGCTACCAGCCGAATGCGATCGCCCGCTCGCTGAACAACCAGCGCTCGCGTCTGGTTGCCCTGGTCGTCAATGCGATCGGCAACCCATGCGAGGCGGAGGAGCAGCAGCTTCTCGTCCACCGCCTACAGGCACGGCAATTGCTGCCGATCATTCTTTGCTGCGCCGACCACGCCGACCGGCTGCAACTGATGCGTCTTGCCTCCACCTATCAGGTCGATCACGTCGTCGTCTTCTCCGACATGGTATCGATGCAGGACGCCGTCGATATCTTCCACACGACCAAGCCGATCATCGTCTCCTTCGAGCCGCTCGAAAACGAGAATGTCTCCAGCATCCGCATCGATGGCTCTGCGGCCGCCGACGAGATCATCGACAAGATTGTCCGCGACGGCAAGAAGCGCTTCGCCTACCTCGCCGGTACCACTTCAAGCTGGATCGACAAGCTCAGGCGCAAGTGGTTTGCCGATGCGCTGGCTAAGCGCGGCCTGGCCTTCGAGGCGCAGGCCTTTGGCGACTATTCCTATGATTCCGGCTTCAAGGAAGCGGTGCTGCTGCTGCACCGTGACAAGGTCGACGCCATCATCTGCGGCAACGACGTCATGGCGATCGGCGCACGTGATGCCGCCCGCCGCGTGCTCGGCAGAAACACGCCGGACGATATTGCCATCGTCGGCCAGGATGGCATCGCCATGGCCGCCTGGGATTGCAATGACCTCACCACGCTGAGCCTCGACCACATCGCCTTCATCGATGCCGTCGTCGAATTGATCGAACGCCATGACGCCGAGATCGAAGGCCCGCACAACATCACGCTCACCTGCACCGCGCGCTGGGGCTCGACCGCCTGATGCATGTTCGTAGCCGAGCGTGAAGCGGTTCAGGATGACGACAGGCATGAAAAAAGCTAAAGCGCGTCGCATGAAAGAGATTCGATGTGACTCGCTTCAGAGCATGATGCCGAAAAGTGTGAGCGGTTTTCGGACAACATCATGCTCTAATTCTTTAATTTGGCTCGCACCTTATTGCATCACGGAGGAATAGCCGATGACCCGATTTTCACGCGCCGAAAGGCGCCGCGCCGCTCCCGAAGCCATGACCGGGAGAGCCTGAGATGCGGTCCGTCGTTTCCTTCAACGAAGGCTGGAGTTTCCACGAGGGCTTCGGCCAGCGCCTGCTCGAAAACTTCGATGCCGCCAGGTCGGTCAGCCTGCCCCATACCGCCGTCGAATTGCCCTTCAACTACTTCGACGAGACCAGCTATCAGCGCGCCTTCACCTATCAGAAGGTGCTGCGCTGGCTGCCTGAATTCGAGGGCCGCGAGGTCTCGCTCGTTTTCGACGCCGCCATGGCAGACAGCGTTGTCTATTTGAACGGCGAAGAAATCATCGCCCACAAGGACGGTTACACTCCCTTCGAGGCACGCCTCACCGGCAAGCTCCTCAAGGGGAAGAACCTCGTGACCGTCAAGATCGACGGCAGCGAAAACCCTGCCATCCCGCCGTTTGGCGGCCGCATCGATTATCTCACCTATGCCGGCATCTATCGCGACGTCTGGCTGAAAGTCACCGACCCCGTCTCGATTCGCAATCTCAAGATCGAAACCACAGACGTTCTCGCCTCGGAGAAGTCGGCAACCATCCGCGTCGATATCGCCAATCCCGAGGAGCGCAGCTTCTCGGCGACCGTCACCGCCACGTTGAAGCAGGCAGACGGCGCGGTGATCGCCACCGCAGCAACCGAAACGATCGGCGACCGCACCAGGCTTTCCTTCGGCGGTCTCACCGGCATCGCCCTCTGGGACATTACCGATCCCACGCTCTACGAGGTCACCGTCGAACTGAGGACCGAGCACGGCTCCGACCGTCTCTCCACCCGCTTCGGCTTCCGCACCGCCGAATTCACCCCGGAAGGTTTCCTCTTAAACGGCAAGCCGCTGAAACTGCGCGGCCTCAACCGCCACCAGGCCTTCCCCTATGTCGGTTATGCCGCCGGCCGGTCGGCCCAGGAGCGCGACGCCGACATCATGAAGTCGGTGCTGAAATGCAATATCGTCCGCACCTCGCATTATCCGCAATCGAAATGGTTCCTCGACCGCTGCGATGCGATCGGCCTGCTGGTTTTCGAGGAGATCCCCGGCTGGCAGCATATCGGCGATGCCGACTGGCAGAAGGAATCGATCGAGAACGTCCGCCGCATGATAGAGCGCGACTGGAACCATCCCTCGATCATCATCTGGGGTGTGCGCATCAACGAATCGCAGGATGATCACGATTTCTACGCCGAGACCAACCGGCTCGCCCGTGAACTCGACAGCACCCGCCAGACCGGCGGCGTGCGTTATATCACCGAGAGCGAGCTGCTCGAGGACGTCTATACGATGAACGACTTCATCCTCGGTAACGAGGAACTGCCGGGCGCCAACCGCCCGCGCACTGCATTGCGCGGCCAGGAGGAAAATACCGGCCTGTCCCGCAAGGTGCCGTACCTCATCACCGAGTTCAACGGCCACATGCACCCGACGAAGATCTATGACCAGGAGCAGCGCCAGGCCGAGCATGTGCGCCGCCACCTCGACGTTCTGAACGCCGCCTATGGCGATCCGGATATCTCCGGCGCCATCGGCTGGTGCATGTTCGATTACAACACCCACAAGGATTTCGGCTCCGGCGACCGCATCTGCTATCACGGCGTCATGGACATGTTCCGCGAGCCGAAATTCGCCGCCTATGCCTATATCAGCCAGTGCGACCCGTCCGAAGAGATCGTCATGAAGCCGGCGACCTTCTGGGCGCGCGGCGAACGCAATATCGGCGGCGTGCTGCCGCTGATCATCCTGACCAATTGCGACGAGGTGGAGCTGCAATACGGCGTGCTCAGCAAGCGCATCGGTCCGGACCGCGAAAACTATCCGCATCTGCCGCATCCGCCCGTCGTGCTCGACCATCGGCACTTCACCACGGATGAACTCGGCACCTGGGGTCTCGAATGGATCGACGGCACCTTGACCGGCTATATCGCCGGCGAGCCGGTGGCCAGCCTGACGCTGGCGGCCGATCCCTTGCCGACCACGCTGGAAATCGTCGCCGACAGCTCGACGCTGAAAGCCCGCGAACGCGACAGCACCCGCGTCATCATCCGCGCACTGGACCAGTGCGGCCAGCGCCTGCCCTTCATGAACGACACGATTTCGCTGAAGGTGCATGGACCTGCAAGGGTCGTCGGCCCGGCCAATGTGCCGCTGCAGGGCGGCACCGCCGGCTTCTGGCTGGAGGCGACCGGGATGGTGGGCGAGATCACCGTCGAAGCGGTCTCCTCGCGTTTCGAGCCGGTAACCTTCAGCGTGACGGCCGCGGCCTGACGACTGATCACCCGATCCGCACCTGGCTGTCCGGATCGAAGAACACGGCCTTGTCGAGATTGAAGGCAAGGCGAGTTGTCTGTCCCGGAGCGATGCCGGCATCGGCGCGCAGGCGGGCGACGACGGATTTGCCGCCGAGCT
>NZ_JABDWC010000012.1:0-174758 GCF_019685155.1 Rhizobium sp. NZLR1b | reverse complement strand
CGACTATTCGGTCGTACGTGACGATGACGAAGATCCCAGGCTCATCCACGGTTGTAACCAGAGGGGGAACGGGCGACTTCGTCACGCCTCTGGCCGGGTGGCCACCCGGCCAGAGGCTCAATCGCTTCCATCGCACAAAATCTCTAACGTGCAGATACAAGGGTGAGTACGCAGTTAGACGCCGTCGACCACGTTGAAGCCTTCGAAAACAGGCGGCCCCTTGTACATGGCCTTGCGGTCGCCGGCATTGCGGTGCGCCGCTCGAAAATTCTCGGACTTGGTCCAGTTCTGAAAATCCGCTTCGCTGTTCCAGACCGTGTGCGAGGAATAGAGCGTGTAGCCCTCCTCTTCGTTGGCCTTCCCGCGCAGCAGGCGGAATTCGACGAAACCGGGCACTTCGGCCAGGCTGGAATCGCGATTGCGCCAGACCGTCTCGAAATCAACTTCGTTCCCGGTTGCGACCTTGAAGCGGTTCATTGCGATATACATGCGATCTCCTTAGGCCTTCCTCTTGCCGGCCCTTGCTGCATAGCAGGGAAAAGCGAGAACATTATTGCCGTTTGCTGCCGCCGGGCCAAGCGGTCTCGTCGTCGCTTCTCCGGGCATGCGCGCTTCCCAAGTCGGGAACAGCATCACATTCCGGTAGATCTGCTGACGATCGGTATGCTGCCGGAAAAGTGCGTAGAGCTCGGGCACGAGGCCCTCGCCTGTCTGCGCGGCAAGCTTATGCAGGCCGATCATGGTGAAGCCGTCGGGACGCTGGTCGTTCATCGGGAATTGTCTCGTTCGTTCATCGTATGCAGCGCACGTTCCAGGCTAGACTTGCTGCCGTTGCGAAGCGGGATGAAGGCCTTGCCGAATTTCTTGCAGCCGGTCTTCACGCGCAGGCAGGCATCGTGGCTGATACAGTCGATCGGGCAGAACACGCAGTCGACCGAGGGCAGCACGGTATCTATGCGGGAAACAGCTTCGCGCAGGCCGCCGTCATGATGAAGGAGCTCGGCACCGAAATTGCTGGCGATCTGGCGAAGATGCGCCACCTGGCAGTCACGCCCGCCGACATAGAGAAAACTGCGGCCATCCAGTTTGGATCGTCCGGCGGATAGCTGGCTGGCGTCCTCGGCCGCGCTGGCGCGGGCCTCCCTGTTCGAACCCTTCTTGCCCTTGCGAGCCATATACCACCCGTTCGCTCGTTGATCGTCACACGATTCCTGCGTGTGCGGGTGGACCTTATTAAACTTGATTTTTAGAGTAAAGTATAAAGTTGATAGGTTTTCTCATATTATTCGACCGCGATCGGCACGGAGGTAAAGCTCCTACCATTTCCACCGGGCGTTGGACCGAATGGAGCCGCGCGCCGGATAGCATCGACGGCGCGCTTATCGATCTCGAGAATGCCAGACCCGCTTACCACGCGAACGGATGTCAAGCCGCCGCTGCCATTCACGGAAAACGAGACGACCACGGTTCCCTCGACACCACGAGGTGTTCTGATCGCGCGGCGAATGCGACTACGGACCTTGCCGTCGTAATTGGCAAAGACTGCAGTTCCGACCCCATTATTGTTGCCGGCGGTGCGCGAGTTACGATCCGACTGAGCCGACCGATCACCTTCAGCAACACCACGAGTAGAATCTTGCTGCGTCTCACCCTGCGAACCAGCGGTCCTTTTCAGTGGACGCTTTTTCTCGACCGGTTTCGGCTTTTCCTGCGTGACCTCTTTCGGCTTCGGCTCTGGGGTTACGATCTCCTGCGGCTCCTCCGGCTCCGACTGCACCTCTGCTGTCTCGACGGGCTTGACCTCTTCAGGCTCAACTGCGGCCACAGGGGGCGTGTTGGATGGCTGAACGTCCGTGGGGATGTCATCGGCCGGCTTCTGCTCTTCCGGAACGACCGTCGACAGCGGTTGTAGGACGGCGGTTTCAGCTGGAACCTCGGAAACGAGAACCTCCGGTGCGACCGCCGCCGCTGTTTCCGGAGAGACGCGCGTCACTTCTGGAACCGGGGCTTGCTGGATCGGATCCTGAGCCTCCACAGGCGAGACATCGGTCGGCTGAACGGTTTCCGGCTGAAGGTTAGCCGCTTCGGTCGGCTGGATTGTATCCGGTTCAACGGCCTCCGGAATGATTTCTTCCTGTACGGTCACATCGGTCTCGCCTGCAGCGGTCTGATCGACGTCCGAATTGCCGTACATCACAACGCTGACAGCTTCGCCCGCTTCCTCGATCGCCTCCTCCGGCGCCTTCGGGAAGGCAATGATCAACATGGCAGCCAACGTCGCATGAAAAATCAACGAGCCAACACAAGTCAGCGCCAGCCGCCGCCGCACCGGTTTCTTCTCGCCTTCCTGCTTTTCCACCGCCGCATCCATCGCCGGCGCTGCGGCACGCGCAGTTGATGCGGCTTCCGGATGATCGGGAAAAGAGGATATCTGCGCCAAACGCGCATAATGGACCACCGCCTCGCCGGCCGGTTGCCGCGGCGCATTGCGCAGGTCGGAAAGCTCATGGCCGGGATGCATGTAATTGTCGTTGAGACTGCCGTCAGCGTCCGGCTCCCCGATGAGCACCTGTCTCGATCTGGACTTCGCTGAAATCGCCATTGTTATGCCTCGGACAGCCTGAAACATGTCCGCCGGGGTCAGCCCCCGGCGTATTTAGCCCTCGAAGGGAATGGAAATCTGCGAGCGGGTGACGAGACCCTTCATGCATTCGCCCGCCGCCGGCCCGTCGCAGACCGGCGTGTCGTTGATGAGGATCCGGGTCACGCTTTCGCATTTGACATTCGGCATGTCGAACTGGCGCACGCGTTTCTTGCCCTGCGGCAGATCGCGGAAATCGAGCACGGTGATGCGGTCGACGGCATTCTTGTCGTTGAAGAAGGCAAGCTCGAAAGAGATCTTGTTGATCGGCGCCTGAAGATTGTTCTCGGCAACGAAGGTCATCATGCAGCCCTTTTGCGACGGCGCCAGAGCGTTGAGTTCGACATCGAGCTTGGCGGTTGCCGCATCCTGCGCCTGGCATATGCTTGAGACCGCCATCACCACGCCGGCCGCAACAGCCGCAAACCTAACCGTCATTATCTTCTCCGCTTCTGTCCCGAACCGCCGCCAGGCAGCCTCAAATCAGCAATCTCAAAAACTTGACTGCAATAGTCTCCTATTGCGTCTTTAAAAAACTATGAGTAAGAAAGTCAAGTTAATTGTCATCACAACCGGGGACCCCAATCCCGGCCCCACGGAATTGCCAACCGAAATGATGGTTGAAAAGCCAAATAACTTTAAGCACGTGCCGCTGCCGAGCGCGCCTGCGGCGCAGCACCGGATCGTCGAAAGCGCGGATCTTTTCCGCGGCACGAACGAAATCATGATCAGACACGACGGTTTGACCTATCGCCTGAAGATCACCCGGCAGGGCAAGCTCATTCTCAATAAATAGGGTAAGATATGACCGAGCAGACAAGACCGGCGCCAGCCGAAATCCGTGCGTTTCGCGCCCAAAATCCGAAGATGCGCGAGCGCGAGATCGCTGCCCAGCTGAAGATTTCCGAGGCAGCTCTCGTCGCCGCCGAAACTGGCATCAGCGTGACCCGCATCGATGGCAGCGCGCTGATGCTCCTCGAACGCGTGGCCGGCCTCGGCGAAGTGATGGCGCTGTCGCGCAACGAAAGTGCCGTGCACGAAAAAATCGGCATCTTCGAAAACATCAAAAGCGGCGTGCAGGCCGCAATCGTTCTCGGCGAGAATATCGACCTGCGCATCTTCCCGAGCCGCTGGGAATACGGTTTCGCCGTATCCAAGAAGGATGGCGACCAGGTGCGCCTCAGCCTGCAATATTTCGATAAGGCGGGCTGCGCCGTGCACAAGCTGCACCTGCGTCCGAATTCGAATGTCGAGGCTTATCACGCGATGGTCGCCGAGTTGAAACTCGAAGACCAGTCTCAGGACTTCGTCGAGGCCGAGACCTCGAATACCGTCGATGAAACCGCCTACGTCAGCCGAGACGAATTGCGCGACAGTTGGAACAAGCTCACCGATACCCATGAGTTCTTCGGCATGCTGAAACGCCTGAAGATCGGCCGCCAGGCGGCCATCCGCAGCGTCGGCGACGATTATGCCTGGAAGCTGGACAACACCGCGACTTCGGAGATGATGCATGCCTCGGTGAAATCCGGCCTGCCGATCATGTGCTTCGTCGCCAATAACGGCATCGTCCAGGTCCATTCCGGCCCGATCTTCAACGTCCAGGCCATGGGTCCGTGGATCAATATCATGGACCCTACCTTCCATCTGCATCTGCGCCAGGATCACATCGCCGAGACCTGGGCCGTGCGCAAGCCGACCAAGGATGGGCATGTCACCTCGCTGGAGGCTTACAATGCCGATGGCGAGATGATCATCCAGTTCTTCGGCAAGCGGCAGGAAGGCTCCGACGAACGCGCCGAATGGCGCGCGATCATCGAAAATCTGCCGCGGGCAGCAAGTGTTGCCGCATAAGGATCGCTGTGATGACGATGCGTAACAATCTGCGCCGGCTTCGCCCCTGGCAACTCGCCCTGACGGCGACCGTCATGGCACTGCCGCTGATCCCGTCGGCACCGGCGGTCAAAGGCTTCGCCTTCGTCCGCGCCGCCCATGCCGAAGAAAACAAGCTCGACACCTCGCGCCTGGTTTCGGTCGGCGGTGATATCACCGAGATCGTCTATGCGCTCGGCGAGGAAAACCGGCTGATCGCCCGCGACACGACAAGCATCTACCCCGAGGCGGCGCTGAAGCTGCCCAATGTCGGTTACATGCGGGCGCTCTCGCCGGAAGGTATCCTCGCCATGAACCCGACGGCGATCATCGCCGTCGAGGGTTCCGGCCCGAAGGAGGCGCTGGCTGTGCTGAAGAGTGCCAGCGTGCCCTTCGAAACCGTGCCGAGCCCCTTTACCCGCGATGGCATCATCGCCAAGATCGACCGGGTGGGCTTGCTGCTTGGCGTGCCTGACAAGGCGAAGGCGCTTGAAGAAAAGGTTGCGACCGATCTCGACGCGGCGATCGCCGATGCCGAAAAGCGTCCGGAGGCGGAGCGCAAGCGCGTTCTCTTCATCCTCAGCGCCCAGAACGGCCGGATCATGGCATCGGGCACCGGCACGGCGGCCGATGGCATCGT
The DNA here is from genome assembly GCF_019685155.1 of Rhizobium sp. NZLR1b. Classification (NCBI taxonomy): domain Bacteria; kingdom Pseudomonadati; phylum Pseudomonadota; class Alphaproteobacteria; order Hyphomicrobiales; family Rhizobiaceae; genus Rhizobium; species Rhizobium sp. NZLR1b. The sequence continues at coordinate 169,605 of NZ_JABDWC010000012.1, read as the reverse complement.
CAAGCTCGCCGGTGCCATCAACGCCGTCGGCGCATTCCCGGGCTACAAACCGCTGACGGACGAGGCGATCATCGAGGCCAAGCCCGACATCATCCTGATGATGAACCGCGGCGATGGCGCCGGCACCAAGAACGAGGACCTGCTGGCCCAGCCGGCGATCGCGCTGACGCCGGCTGGCGAGAAGAAGGCGATCATCCGCATGGACGGCATCTACCTGCTCGGCTTCGGCCCGCGCACCGCCGCCGCCGCGCGTGAGCTCAACATGGCGATCTACGGGGGCTGATCATGGTCCTGCCGCAAGCCATGATGGAACGAAGGCGACCATTCCCGATGGCGGAGATCAGCGCAAACCGGCGGGCGGGCGACAGAACGCGGCTCGCTTTGCTGGTCATCGCGCTGCTCGTCATCGGCTCGGTCTTCTCGATGCTGTTTTCGGTGACGACGGGCGCCTCGGATGTCTCGATCCTCGACGTTATCAGCAACATGGCCGGTTCCGAGACGGCGCTCAGCACGCGTGGCCGGATCATCATCTTCGATATCCGCCTGCCGAGGGCGATCCTCGGCTTCCTGATCGGCGCCTCGCTGGCCGTTTCCGGCACGGTGATGCAGGGCCTGTTCCGCAATCCGCTGGCCGATCCCGGCCTCGTCGGCGTCTCCTCCGGTGCAAGCCTCGGTGCGGTCACCGTCATCGTGCTCGGCGGTGGCCTTGCCGCTCCACTCCAGGCGCTTCTCGGCATCTATGCCCTGCCGGCGGCCGCCTTTGGCGGCGGTCTCGTCACGACGCTGCTGCTCTACAGGATCGCCACCCGCCACGGTCAGACCTCGGTGGCGACGATGCTGCTTGCCGGCATCGCTCTCGGCGCGCTCACCCTGGCGATGACAGGACTGCTGATCTACATGGCCAACGACCAGCAGCTGCGCGACCTGACATTCTGGAGCATGGGCTCGCTTGCCGGCGCCACATGGATGAAGATCGCCGCCGCCGGCCCGATCATCCTGTTGTCCTTCACGGCCCTGCCCTTCATGGCTCGCGGCCTCAATGCCATGACGCTCGGCGAGGCCGCCGCCTTCCATATGGGTGTGCCGGTCCAGCGGCTGAAGACTATCGCGATCGTCGGCGTCGCCGCGGCGACCGGCGCGTCCGTCGCCGTCAGCGGCGGCATCGGTTTCGTCGGCATCGTCGTGCCGCATATCCTGCGCATGGCAATCGGCCCGGACCATCGTTTCCTGCTGCCGGCTGCAGCCCTTCTCGGCGGCTCACTGCTGATCTTCGCCGACGTCCTGGCGCGCACCCTTGTCGCCCCGGCCGAACTGCCGATCGGCATTATCACCGCGGCCGTCGGCGGGCCTTTCTTCCTGTGGATCCTGCTGAGGCAGCGTTCACGCCTTGCCCTTTGAGTGACTGAGATGATCGAAGTTTCCGGCGTCTCGGTGCGCCTTTCCGGCAAGGCCATCATCAGCGACGTCGCCTTCACGGCAAAGGCCGGCGAGCTGACGGCGATTGCCGGGCCGAACGGCTCCGGCAAGACGACGACGATGAAGGCAATCTCCGGTGAACTTGCCTATGGCGGCTCGGTGCGCATCGGCGGCAACGAGGTCAAAGGACTGTCACCCTGGCAGCTTGCCGCCGTTCGTGGCGTGCTCCCGCAGGCAAGCACGATCTCCTTTCCCTTCACCGTGCGAGAGATCGTCCGCATGGGCCTGACATCAGGCATCAACCTCAATCCCGACAAGGCCGACCAGACGGCCGCCGCCGCACTTTCCTCCGTCGACTTGACCGGCTTCGAAGGCCGTTTCTATCAGGAACTCTCCGGCGGCGAGCAGCAGCGCGTGCAGCTTGCCCGCGTGCTCTGCCAGATCGCCGAGCCTGTCGTCGACGGCAAACCCTGCTGGCTGCTGCTCGACGAGCCGGTCTCAAGCCTCGACATCAGCCACCAGCTGGCGATCATGACGCTTGCCCGCAATTTCTGCGAACGCGGCGGCGGCGTCATCGCCGTCATGCATGATCTCAACCTGACGGCGCTCTTTGCCGACCGCATCGTGCTGATGAAATCCGGCCGCCTCGCCGCCGCCGGCAGCGTCAGTGACGTGTTGACGGACGAAACAATGCTGTCGGTGTTCGGCTGCGCGCTGCGGATCAACCAGGTGCCGGCCGACGGCACGCCCTTCGTGCTTGCCCACAGCGCCGTATCCCGTCCTTAGACCAGCACACGCGGAACTTTTGATCGCCCGGCACGTTTTCGGCAGTGATCTGGGTCAATGCCGGGCAATATCATTCATGCAACGAACGGTGGCGACCCCAGTGCGAAATAGGCGGGCTTGCGCGCGCCCCAGCCAATGGAGACAGCCATGAGCTATTCTATCTTCCAATCCGGCCGCAGCCGCCGCAATGGTACTTTCCACAATCTGGAATCCGGCATCGAGGAGCAGGTCGAGGCGCTGCGCGACGAACTCGCGGAACTGACACGCCTCGTCGGCAAGAGTTCGCGCCACCAGGGCGAAAAAATCCGCAGTCAAGCCGGCGCCGGTTATGAGGAACTGCTCGGCCGCAGCGAGGATCTGCTACGCGAATTGCAGCACGGCTACGAGCGTAGCGCGACCGAAATGCGCGAGACCGTCCGCAAACATCCGCTGGCAACGATCGGCGCCGCAGCCGCTTTCGGCCTGGTTATCGCCTTCCTCGCCCGCCGCTGAGGACGCGCGATGCTGTTCTCGATCCTCAGCCTGCTGACGGGCGCAAGCGTGCACCGGACCGTTGCGCGCGCCAAACGCAATAGCATCTTCATCGCGCTTGCCGCGCTCTTTCTCCTCACCGCCTACGCGCTGGCAGTCACCGCCGGCGCCATCTGGCTCGCCGGCATCTACGGCGCATTCGCCGCCGTGCTCTTCCTGGCCGCAGGCGCGTTGCTGATCGCTATCATCGCCTTGGTGGTCATGGCAGTCATGAATGCCCGGGAGAAGCGTCGTGCCCGCGAGCGCCGCGCGGCGCTGGAATCCTTCGCAACGGTTGGCCTCGGTCTCATCCGCGCCCAGCCGCTGCTGACCGCCGGCGTGCTGGCAGCCATCGTCGCGGCCAATCTGATGGGTTCGAAGCGCGAGGATTGAGGAGGGAGGGGACCGGCAGCACCCGATCGCATTTGGACTCAGAAGCACCTTGCCAACTTCCTTCATTCCTGTGCTCGTCACAGGAATGAGGTTGGAGACGAGGATCCCGCGGAACAACCCGCAACCCCGTCTCCGCCGCGCGGTTGCTCACGCTCCCGACAACGCAAAAAAGCCGGCGCCCCAAGAGGCCGCCGGCTTTTCGCGATCATAATTTTCAGAACGCAAACGCCTTCGACGTCAGCGGCGCCGAGGTGGCGTCGGGGCCGAAATCGGCCTCGCCGGATATCTGCAGCAATTCCTGCAGCCGCTGACGGGCGCGGTTGACGCGGCTCTTGATGGTGCCGACGGCGCAGCCGCAGATTTCGGCCGCCTCCTCGTAGGAAAAACCCGAGGCGCCGACGAGGATGATCGCCTCGCGCTGGTCCGGCGGCAACTGGTCGAGCGCTTTCTTGAAGTCCTGCAGATCGAGCGCGCCGTATTGCGAGGGGTGCATCGCCATCGATTCCGTGAACAGCCCGTCGCTGTCCTGGACCTCGCGGCCGCTCTTACGCATCTGGCTGTAGAGTTCATTGCGCAGGATCGTGAACAGCCAGGCCTTCATATTCGTGCCCATCTCAAAATGATCCTGCTTGGCCCAGGCCTTCATGATGGTGTCCTGGACGAGATCGTCGGCACGATCATGCCGCCCGATGAGCGATATTGCGAAGGCGCGGAGACTTGGGAGGGCCGCCAGCAGTTCCCGCTTGAAGCTGGGTTGCGCTTTATCTTCCATGCGCACGATCCTATTCGGCCATCTTGGCAGAAGCCATCATTTCGGCATGGTCGAGCTTTTCGAGAAGATCGAGAAAACGATCGGGGATCGCCTCCCCTTGCGCAGAGGCATACAGCGACCGCAGCCTGACGCCGATCTGATTGTTCGGGTCCAGTATATCGCTTGCCCGCAGCTCCAGCTTGCGCTGGTCGGCTGCTTCTTTCTTGCGTGTAATCATCAATTCGTCTTCTCGCCGGTTGTCTGTTGGGGCGTGCATGGGATCGATCACGATTTCAACCATCGACACCGACCCTCCGATTGTCGATGTCGCTGGCATCTTTTGTTGCATGGGTCAAAACGCTACGCCCTTTCCTCGTCGGCTGGAATAATGCGGCGCGACAAAAAAAGTTCCTGCCATTCCGGAACTTTTTTATCAAAGTGACGTTTACCGCTCATTGAAGCCAATGACCGGCCTGCATACGGGAGCCCTTAATGACACTTTCCACTCGAATTGCGCCGCACCTTCCTTATCTGCGCCGCTATTCCCGCGCCCTTACCGGCACTCAGACTTCCGGCGACGCGTATGTCGCCGCCGTTCTCGAAGCCATCATCGCCGATCTCACGATTTTCCCGGATACGGCGAATGACCGGGTGGCACTCTACAAACTGTTTACGCAATTGTTTGGTTCCACCGCAGTCCAGATTCCAGAACCCACCTCGCCCTATGCCTGGGAACAGCGCGCCACGCTCAACCTTTCCAAGGTTTCGCCAGGCGCCCGTCAAGCCTTCCTGCTCGCCTCCGTAGAGAATTTCCGCGTCGCCGAGATCGGCGAAATCCTGGAACTCGACGAACAGGATGTCATGCGTCTGCTCGACATGGCCTCGCAGGAGATTTCCCGTCAGGTCGCAACCGACATCATGATCATCGAGGACGAACCGCTGATCGCCATGGATATCGAGCAAATGGTCGAAAGCCTCGGCCATCGCGTCACCGGCATTGCCCGCACGCACGCCGAGGCCGTTGCGCTCTACAACAAAACCAAGCCGAGCATGGTTTTGGCCGACATCCAGCTGGCCGACGGCAGCTCCGGCATCGACGCTGTCAACGACATCCTCAAGACGTCTAGCGTGCCGGTGATCTTCATCACCGCTTTCCCGGAAAGGCTTTTGACCGGCGAGCGGCCCGAACCGACATTCCTCGTCACCAAGCCCTTCAATCCAGACATGGTCAAGGCATTGATCAGCCAAGCTCTTTTCTTCAACGAATCGACCAGAGTGGCTGCCTGAGACGCAATTTTCCGGCCTTCGGAACCAAATCGCCAAAACAGGCGTTCCGGTGTTACCGGGACGCTCCGGTGGCTTTAACGGTTTTTGCAGCGCTTTGTTCTAGAGTTGACCGGCGGCGTCTCTAAGGGCGCGTCCTTCAGCGACGTTCAAGATGTCACAAGGAAAGGCGGCCGAGTGAATACGACTGAACCATTGTCCGGCATGCCTTTTACCTTCGAAAGCAAAGCCGCAATGATGGAACGCGCGCTCGGCAGCGCCGGGATTTCAATCCTCTGTCAGGACGCCCGGCTTTCAATCTTCTACGCCGAAAATCTGCCGCCGCATTTCGCGGCGCTCTTCATGCCGGGCGGCGGCGATGCTGCCCTCTTTGGCGACGCGCACGGCCGGTATCTGACGGCACTAAAACACAAAGTGCTGGAAACCGGTATCCCCAACAATGCCGAGGTCGAGATCGAAGTCGACGGCGAAATGCGCAGTTATGAGCTGAAGATCCAGCGCACCGGCGAACGCGGCACACATGGACTTCTGTCGGTAATGGCTGAAGTCACCGAAAGCCGACATCGTGAAAAAGTGCTGAAATCGCTGCTGCGCGAACTCTCGCACCGCTCGAAGAACCTTCTCGCCATCATCCAGGGCATCGCCACCCAGACGGCGCGCAACACGCTCTCTCTCGACAGCTTCCTCCTCAAGTTTCGCGGACGGCTGCAATCGCTTTCCAATTCGCAGGATCTGATTACAGACTCGAGCTGGCGCGGCGCCTATCTCTTCGAACTTGCCGAAAAGCAATTCGCCCCCTACTGGCCGGAAACGGCCGGCTCCATGCCGATCTACGGCATCAACGCCCATCTGACGCCGAATGCCGCCGTGCATCTCGGGCTCGCCCTCCATGAACTCATCGTCAACTCCGCCTCCTACGGCGCGATTTCCGGTGGCGCCGCTTCGATCACGTTGAATTGCCGCGACGCCATGATCGGCGACAGGAAGGCGATCGAAATAACCTGGGTAGAGGTGCTGCAGAACCAGTTGGAAATCCACGAATTCAGCGACAACAGCTTCGGCCGCACCGTGCTGGAGCGTGTCGTGCCCTCGTCGGTCAACGGCAGGGCGGAGCTGAGCCTCGTGCCCGGCCGCATCGAATATCGCCTGACCATTCCGGAAAGCGAATTCGAAATCTTTAAGCGCCTGTGAAAGCAAACCAGAAAACAAACCGTCGCAAACGGAAAAACAGCCGGTGCGAGGGCGGCGCACCAGCTGTCTTCACTCACCGGGAGGGGACCGTGAGTACGTCCGGATGGTGGGTTGGGGGCGCGCATGTTGGGTCGATGCGGTCACCATCCAGATATCGCAATAACGACGACATCCAACATTGGTTCCCTCCACCAACAAAAAAATCCGACTTTTTCGAATCTTTTTTTGGAAGTCCTGACGCTGACACACGTCCCACCATTTCACCGATATCGACCAGTGAAAATCAGTGAAAATCAGTGAAAAGGAAACAGATAGTTATCTAGGGATAAACAACAGAACGCTCTCAAAATTTTACCGTTTGATAAATTTTTAGACCTGAGTTACGCTTTCCCTCACAGGCCGTTTACCAATAATGAGGGAACTTCAATGGAACGACTGGAAACGGGGATTCATGCCGGCCGGCTTTCGCCCGCCGAGTATGAGGCTAATTTTTCCGATCTTCATCCGCGCCTCGACAATCATGAGGCGCTGGTCGCCGCCGACCGCTGTTATTTCTGTTACGACGCGCCGTGCATGACGGCCTGTCCCACCTCGATCGATATTCCGCTGTTCATCCGGCAGATTTCGACCGGCAATCCGATCGGCTCGGCCAAGACGATCTTCGATCAGAACATCCTCGGCGGCATGTGCGCTCGCGTCTGTCCCACCGAAGAGCTTTGCGAACAGGCCTGTGTGCGCAACACGGCAGAAGAACGCCCCGTCGAGATCGGCCGGCTGCAGCGTTATGCGACCGATGCCGCCATACAGGCCGGCAGGCAGTTCTACGCCAGGGCCGAAGCATCAGGAAAGACGATCGCCGTCGTCGGCGCAGGCCCAGCCGGCCTTGCCGCCGCCCATCGTCTGGCCGTGAAGGGCCACTCCGTCGTCATCTATGACGCCAGGGAAAAATCCGGCGGCCTCAACGAATACGGCATCGCCACCTATAAGACGGTCGATGATTTCGCCCAGCAGGAAGTCGACTACATCATCTCGATCGGCGGCATCGAAGTTCGCCAAGGCGCTCTTCTCGGCCGCGATTTTTCGCTCTCCGATCTGCAGGCGCAGTATGACGCCGTCTTTCTCGGTATCGGCCTTGCCGGCGTCAACGCCCTGCGCATCGACGGCGAGAACCTTGCAGGCGTCGACGACGCTGTCGATTTCATCGCGGCACTCCGCCAAGCCGAAGAAAAGAACGAAATAGCTATCGGCCGCCGGGTCGTCGTCCTCGGCGGCGGCATGACGGCGATCGACGCTGCCGTTCAGGCAAAGTTGCTCGGCGCCGAGGAGGTGACGATCTGTTACCGCCGCGGCAAGGAGCACATGAACGCGTCGGAATTCGAGCAGGATCTGGCAAGCTCCAAGGGCGTCATCATCCGTCACTGGCTGGCGCCGAAATCGATCCTGTCACAGGACGGCAAGGTTGCCGCCATCGAGGTGGAATATACGAGGGTTCTTGACGGCCGCCTCATCGGCACCGGCGAGACCGGCGTGATCGCCGCCGACCAGATTTTCAAGGCGATCGGCCAGAACTTTGACGCCTCGGGCCTCGGTTCGCTGCGCATGGAATCCGGCCGCATCGCCGTCGATGTCGAAGGCCACACCTCGCTCGATGGCGTCTGGGCCGGCGGCGACTGCGTCTTCGGCGGCGACGATCTCACGGTTTCCGCCGTCGCCCATGGTCGCGACGCAGCTGAATCCATCCATCGCACCCTGTCTGCTGCAGCCGCTCCGGCTGTCGCGGTTGCTTGAAGGGGAGAATGAACAATGGCTGATCTCCGCAATAATTTCGTCGGCATCAAGTCTCCGAACCCGTTCTGGCTGGCGTCCGCGCCGCCAACCGACAAGGCCTATAACGTCGAGCGCGCCTTCAAGGCAGGCTGGGGCGGTGTGGTCTGGAAGACGCTGGGCGAGGAAGGCCCGCCCGTCGTCAACGTCAACGGCCCGCGCTACGGCGCGATCTGGGGCGCCGACCGCCGCCTGCTTGGTCTGAACAATATCGAACTCATCACCGACCGCGACCTCTATACCAACCTCAGGGAAATGAAGCAGGTCAAGATGAATTGGCCCGATCGGGCGCTGATTGCTTCGATCATGGTGCCCTGCGAGGAAGAGGCCTGGAAGTCGATCCTGCCCTTGGTCGAGGAAACCGGCGCCGACGGTATCGAGCTCAATTTCGGCTGTCCGCACGGCATGTCGGAGCGCGGCATGGGCTCCGCCGTCGGCCAGGTGCCGGAATACATCGAAATGGTCGTACGCTGGTGCAAGCAGTACACCCGCATGCCGGTCATCACCAAGCTGACGCCGAACATCACCGATGTCCGCCGTCCTGCCCGCGCTGCCAAGGCCGGCGGCACCGATGCCGTCTCGCTGATCAACACGATCAATTCGATCGTCTCCGTCGATCTCGACAACTTCGCCCCGAACCCGACCGTCGGCGGCAAGGGCAGCCACGGCGGTTATTGCGGCCCGGCCGTCAAGCCGATCGCGCTCAACATGGTGGCCGAGATTGCCCGTGATCCCGAAACCTACGGCCTGCCGATCTCAGGCATCGGCGGCATCACCACCTGGCGGGACGCCGCCGAATTCCTCGTCCTCGGCGCCGGCAACGTTCAGGTCTGCACGGCAGCGATGACCTATGGCTTCAAGATCGTGCAGGAGATGATCACGGGCCTCTCCGACTGGATGGACGAAAAGGGCCATCGCAGCCTCGACGACATCACCGGCCGCGCCGTGCCCAACGTCACCGACTGGCAATATCTGAACCTCAACTATATCGCCAAGGCGAGGATCGATCAGGATGCCTGCATCAAATGCGGCCGCTGCTACATCGCCTGTGAGGACACTTCGCATCAGGCGATCACCAACTTCGTCGACGGCGTTCGCCATTTCGAGGTGATGGACGAGGAATGCGTCGGCTGCAATCTCTGCGTCAGCGTCTGCCCGGTGGAGAACTGCATCACCCTGGAACAGCTTCCCGCCGGCACCCTCGACAAGCGCACCGGCCGCATCGTCGACCCGAACTACGCCAACTGGACGACGCACCCGAACAACCCGATGGCGCGTCAGGCGGCGGAGTAACGATCTGCGACGCCGCGGAAACAATGATCCGCGGCGTTGGATCTCGCCGGCAACGTTCGCAGCGTCAGGCCCTCTATCCGCCAAATGACTTCCGATAGGCATGCGGGCTCGTGCCCAGCCGTTTGCGGAAATGGTGGCGCATTGTCGCCAGCGTGCCGAAGCCGCTGGTGGCAGCGATATCATCGAGCGATACCGCAAGCTCCCTTTCGAGAAGGTCGCGCGCATGCCGCATCCGCTCCTTCAGCAGCCATTCGCCGACACTGAGACCCGTTGTCGCTTCGAAGCGCCGTTGAAAAGTACGCATGCTCATGCCTGCTCTTTTGGCAAGCAGGCTGATCGGCTGCTCCTCGGAAAGGCTTTGGCGCATCCATTCAATCAGTGGCCCGAGGCGAATGCCCTCGCGTTCCTGCGGAACCGGCGCGTGGATGAACTGCGCCTGTCCGCCTTCGCGGTGCGGCGGCACGACGAGGCGGCGGGCGACGCTGTTTGCGGCCGCCGCGCCGAAATCGCCGCGCACCACATGCAGGCAAAGATCGATGCCGGCAGCACTGCCCGCCGCCGTCAGCAGGCTGCCTTCATCGATGTAGAGAACGTCGGGATCGAGGGCGATGTCCGGATAACGGGCGGCGATCGAGGCGACATAGCGCCAATGTGTCGTCGCCCTGCGGTTGGCGAGCAGCCCCGATCCGGCAAGAACCGCAACGCCGGAGCAGAGTGACATGATGCGCGCGCCGCGTTGACGCGCCGCCTTGAGCGCTGCGGCGAGCGGCGCCGGCACCGGCGCATCGATCGCCCGCCAGCCGGGCACGACGATCAGATCCGCCTCGTCGAGCACCTCCAGCCCCTTGTCGACCGCGACCGTCAGCCCTCCGGCGGCGTGAAGCGGCCCCGGTTCGATGCCGCAGACCGAGAAGCGATACCAGTCTTCGCCCATCTCCGGGCGCGGCAGGCCGAAGACTTCGTAGGCGATGCCGAACTCGAAGGTGCAGAGCCCGTCATAGGCAAGGGCTGCGACCAATGGTCCTTTCGTCTGCGGCAGTGATGAGTTTGGCATGATCTTTACGCTGTCGGTCGTTATGGCCAGTTTCGCAAAGTTCTAGCATCGGCGATACCAGGCGACAATTGCACCATGAAAGGAAAAACGATGCCAAGCCCCGTTGCCGAAATGCCTGCCGCAGCCCCCGATACTGCCGCCGCCCACTATGCCGCCAAGCTCGCCTTCGAAACCGACTGCTCGGATGTCCACGCCGCCTTTGCCGGCGCCAAGGTCGATTTCATTCTTCTCGACGTCCGCTCGCCGGCACTGTTTGCGCAGGCCCATGTACCGGGCGCGATCAACCTGCCGCACGGCAAGATGACCGCGCACCGCATGTCGGAATGGTCGGGGGATACCCTGTTCGTCGTCTATTGCGCCGGTCCTCACTGCAACGGCGCCGACAAGGCCGCCTTCCGTCTCGCCAATCTCGGCCTCCATGCCAAGCTGATGGTCGGCGGCATGACCGGCTGGGCCGACGAGGGCTTTATCTTCGAAAGCGCAGCCATCGCCGCCGCATAGCAGAACGCTCCCCTCACGGTGCGAGGGGAGCACATGTCTCAGAACTCGATAACGACCTTGCCGAACGGGCCGCGATAGAGATGATCGAGCGCCTGCGGCAGGTCCTCGAAAGCATAACGTCTGTCGATCACAGGCTTCAGCCCCGTCTGGTCGACGGCGCAAACCAGATCCTCCAACCCCCGGCGGTGGCCGACCGAAATTCCCTGCACGACGGGCGCCTTGAGAAGCAAGGGCGCAGCAGGCGCCGAGACTTCAAAGCCCTCGAACACGCCAATCACCGAAATCCGGCCGTTGACCGCCACGGCCTCCAGCGCCCGGCCGAGATGCGGCCCACCGACGATTTCCAGCACGTGGTCAGCGCCATAATCGCCGGTCAGTTGATAGAGCTGCTCCACCCAGTCGCGCTCCTGGCGGTTGATCAGATGATCGGCCCCGAGCGCCGATGCACGTTCGAGCTTTTCGCTGCTGCCTGATGTGATGAAGACTTCGGCGCCATGCGCCTTGGCAATCTGCAGGCCGAAAAGTGCAACCCCGCCGGTTCCCTGCACCAGCACCTTGTCGCCGGCCTTGAGCTTGCCGCATTCGATGAGCGCAAACCACGCCGTCAGCCCGGCGCAGGGCAGCGTACTTGCTTCAGCCGCATCGAGTGTATCAGGCGCAAGCGCGAACCATTCCTCGGAAAGCACCATGTGCTCGGAAAGTACCCCAGAATAAAAGCCGCCGCGCGTCTGATAATGTGGATTGCGGGCAGTTCCAGGCCCGCGTCCATCGATCCAGTCCGGGTTAAAGGTGGAGATCACCCGATCGCCGGGTTTGAAGCGCGTGACATCAGGCCCGACGGCATCGACTACGCCTGCCATGTCCGAGGCCGGCACGAAGGGGAACTGCAATGGCAGGCCCATGCCGCTATCAAGCACCAGCCTGTCGCGGAAATTGAGGGAGACGGCCTGCGTCCGCACCCGGATCATCGTGCCTGACACCTCAGGAATTCTGCCTTCGCCGATCTTCAGATTGGCCTCCGGGCCGATGGCATCGGTCTGCCATTGCCTTGTCGTCTGCATCTTTCTGCTCCTTCTCAATAGGCGGAGCAGCAGATATATCGTTGAATATTCCTCTCTAGTTGAGATATTAAATCGCCAGAATGGTGCCATTGAGGAAACAAAGATGGAGCAGTTGAAGGGAATTTCGATCTTTGTCGAGACGGTCGAGGCCGGTGGTTTCTCGGCCGCGGCCGAGCGACTCCATCTCACTCGCTCGGCGGTCAGCAAGACGATTGCAAGGCTCGAAGAGCGGCTCGGCGTCCGGCTCTTCAACCGCACGACCCGTGCCCAAAACCTGACCGACGAAGGCCGGTTCTTCTACGAGCGTTGCCTGAGAGCCGTCGAGGAAATCCGCATCGGCGAGGCCCAGCTTGAATCGGGCAAGCGCGAAGTCCGCGGCAGACTGCGTGTATCGATGCCGGCGCTTTTCGGGCGCCATTGTGCCGCTCCGATCCTGACCCGCCTGCTCGACGACCATCCGAATCTCGAACTCGACTTCTCCTTCAGCGACCGCGTCGTCGATCTTCTGGAGGACGGCTTCGACCTTGCCGTGCGCAACGGTCCGCTGAAGGACAATCCCGACCTGATGACGCGGGCGATCGCCCGACAGCCCATGACCGTCTGCGCTTCGCCCGCCTATCTGGAAAAATACGGGGTGCCACAAACGCTGGACGATATCGCTCATCACCAGGGCATCGTCTATCGCCGCGGCGACAACGACAAAGCCTGGACCTTTCCGGCAGCGGCAGGGCCCGCACGCGAAGTTCTGCCGAAATCGCGGCTGCGGCTTGACGATCTCGCCTCGATAGCCGACGCGGCGGTAAAAGGGCGCGGGCTAGCCTGGCTCACGTGCTGGCTGGTGCGCGACAGGGTCTTGTCGGGCGAACTCGTGCGGGTTCTGACCGATAGACCGCCGAGCGTCTTCGAAGCCTACGCCGTCTGGCCGAGATCGCCCGTGATGTTGCCAAAGGTGCGCCTTGCCATCGATATGTTGGCAGCAGATCTGCCGCGCCTGATGGGTTGAGGTTGCTCTCTGGCAGTCTCGTCCGGCTGCGCCTTAAAAATCCGACGGAGGCGAACAACGAGCTGCAAAAAGGAGCGGAAGCCCATGTTTTTCTATGGGTTTCCCTGGAAATACCGGGATGCTGCAATATATCGCTAATTTGCCATCACGCATGAACGGCATCCAATGCCATTTACTTAGAACACGGTCCGCATGTCACTTCGCAGCGTGCTGCGCGCACAAACAGCAGATTGCCACGCCGAGGTCGACAAGCTTTTCGGCACGTTCGATCTCTCCAATAGACAGCAATATAGAACATTCTTGCGTGCACATGCCAGGGTCGTACCGGCGGCCGAAGAGGCCCTCGAGGATGCAGGAATTGCCCGCCTGCTGCCCGACTGGCCGGAACGACGGCGCACGCAACTACTGCTCGCCGATATCCGGGAGCTCGGCGATTCGTTGCCCCCGCCTCTTCCGCCGCCGGCATTGTCCTGCGAGGCAGCGCTCTGGGGCGCCCTCTACGTGCTTGAAGGCTCCAAACTCGGCGGCGCCCTGCTTGCCAAGTCCGTGCCCGATCACCTGCCAAGCAGCTACCTGCGCCTTCAAGGCCCGAAGGGCGCCATGAGGAGCTTCATGGATCGTCTCGATGCCAGCGATCTAGACGATCCGGCCGCTGCCATTTCCGCGGCCCGCAGCATCTTCGACCTCTTCCTCAAAGCCGGGCAACTCGAACTGGAAGCCGTCCCATGAGCGGTACGTTTGAACCCGTCGATCTCACCAATTGCGACCGTGAGCCCATCCACCAGCTTGGATCGGTTCAACCCTTCGGCTTTCTGTTGGCGATATCCTCGGACTGGATTGTCACGCGCGCTTCGGAAAATCTGATGGAGTTCCTCGGAATTGCGCAGGCCGACGCGCTCGGCTGCCCTGTCACCTCGCTGATCACGCCTGAGGCACTCCACACGATCCGCAACAAGCTGACCACGCTGCGCGGTTCCGATGTCGTCGAGCGCATTTTCGGGCTCGCTCTGATGCCCGATCAAAACCGGTTCGACGTTGCCGTGCACCTGAACGAAGGTCAGGTGATCATCGAAGGCGAGCGCTGCCAGGAAGACAGACGAGACTCCCCTTCGCTCTCCATGCGCAGCATGATGTCCCGCCTCGATCACACGGAAACGATGGAGGCTTTCTTTCGCGAGGGGGCAAGGCAGGCGCGCGCTTTGACCGGGTTCGATCGGGTCATGGTCTATCGCTTCGACGACGGCGGTTCCGGCGAGGTGGTGACGGAAGCTGCCCGGGCTGGCATCGGTTCGTTCCTCGGGCTGCACTATCCGGCTTCCGACATCCCGGTGCAGGCGCGCGCGCTTTATCTGCGCAACCTGTTCCGCATGATTGCCGATGTCGACGCCGTCCCCGTGCCGGTCCTCCCGCAACTCGACGAGTACGGACAGCCGCTCGATCTCTCCATGTCGGTCCTGCGTTCGGTCTCGCCAATCCACATTGAATATCTGAAAAATATGGGCGTCGGCGCGTCGCTCTCCATATCGATCGTCGTCGACGGTAAGCTCTGGGGCCTGTTTGCCTGCCATCACTACGGCCCACGTCTTCCCTCGGCGCAAAGCCGATCCACCGCCGAACTTTTCGGCCAGATGTTTGCTTCGCGCCTTGAAAGTCGCGAACGGCGCCTCGCTCTTGACTACGAGACCAAGGCGCGTCGCATCGCCGATCGGCTTCTCACCTCCGTCGCAGACAATGCCAGCCTGCTCGATGATCCCGCCTGGTTGATCGAGGCGCTCGCCGACGCCATTCCCGCCGATGGCATCGGCGTCTGGATCAACGGCCGGCTGGCACTGGCTGGCATCGGGCCGGATGAGAAGAGCTTCGCAGCCCTCGTCCGCCACCTCAACCGAAATGCCGCCGGCCGCATCTATGCCGTCGACAGGCTGGCTGAGACCTATCCCGATCTCGAGCTCGACGATGCGGTGGCCGGCATGCTCGCCATCCCGATCTCGCGTTCGCCGCGCGACTATGTCGTGCTTTTCCGCCAGGAGCGAGTGCGCACCGTCCGCTGGGCTGGCGACCCGCACAAGCCGGTGGAATATGGTCCGAACGGTCCGCGGCTGACGCCGCGCAAGAGTTTCGAGGCCTGGTCTGAACTGGTGCGCGGTCGCTCGCTCCCCTTTACCGCGGCCGAGCGCCGCGTCGCCGAAACGATCCGCGTCACGTTGATCGAGGTGGTACTGCGTCTCACCGACGAGGCCAGCATGGCGCGCCAGACTGCAAACGAGCGCCAGGAACTGCTGATCGCCGAGCTGAACCACCGCGTCCGCAACATATTGAGCCTCATCACCGGGATCATCCGGCAATCGCAGGGGACCTCGGTCAGCGTTGACGACTACATTCGCCAGATCGAGGGCCGCGTCCAGTCGCTCGCGCGTGCCCATGATCAGATCACCCGCGATCATTGGGCGCCCGCTTCGCTGCGCCAATTGCTGCTGGCAGAGACCGCTGCCTATCTCGGGAAAAATGCGCAACGCATCCAGATGAGCGGCGAGGACGTGCTCTTGGAACCGCAGGCCTTTTCCACCGCCGCCCTGGTTTTCCACGAGTTGATGACCAACAGCGCCAAATATGGCAGCCTTTCCGGCACCGGCAGCGGTACCGTCCAACTCGGCTGGCACTGCGACGACGACGGCAATCTGCGCATTGCCTGGCGCGAAAAGGATGGTCCGCCCGTTGTCGAACCCAAACGCCATGGCTTCGGTTCAACGATCATCCGTCGTTCGGTTCCCTATGACCTCAGCGGCAAGGCCGAGGTCCGCTACGTCAAAGACGGGGTCGAAGCGGATTTCTGTATTCCGGCACGATATGTCGTCAAAGCGACGAGCGAACGGTTAGATTCGGCTCCGGATGGCGCGGCCGACCGCAAGACAATCCCCGACGATCATCAGCCGCTCTCGGGCCTGAAGGTGCTGCTGGTGGAAAACAATCTGATCATCGCCATGGATGGGGAAGACATCCTGCGCCGACTGGGCGCCGACGTAGCAACGGCGCCAAGTGTCGCTGAGGCGATGGAAATCCTCGCCGGCCAGTCGTTTGATCTGGCGCTTCTCGATGTCAATCTCGGGGATGAGACGAGTTTCGGCATTGCCGACCGACTGGCAGCAGACGGCGTGCCCTTCGTTTTTGCCACAGGCTACGGGGAAGGCATCGCCCAGGCGAACAGCCATTCTGGCGCGCCCGTGTTGCAGAAGCCCTATACGATGGAAGGCGTGACGGACACCCTGGTCCGGGTGCCGCTGCGCAAAAGGCAATAAACCTCAGGCTTCGGAGCGACCCGGTCGCAGCCCGCCGATAAAGAGCTGTTCCAGAAACCGCGCCGCATCCTCGAAGCGTCCCTCGCCGGAATGTTCCTGCCCGAGCACGGCACGCACCTGGACGTCGAAATCCGCATAGTGCTGCGTCGTCGACCAGATGGAAAAGATCAGGTGGTAAGGATCGCATTTGGCGATCTTGCCTGATTTCGCCCAGGCGCGGATCACCTCCGCCTTCTCGTCGACCAGTTCCTTCAGCGGCCCCTTCAACTCGTCTTCGATATGCGGCGCCCCCTGTAGCACCTCATTGGCGAAGAGCCGGCTCTCGCGGGGAAAATCGCGCGCCATCTCCAGCTTGCGTCTTATATAGCTGCGGATCTCCTCCTCCGGATTGCCCTCGGCATCGAAGGCGCGTAGCGGCTCCAGCCAGGTGTAGAGCACCCGGTCGATCAGCGCCCGGTGCATCGCTTCCTTGGTGCGGAAATAATAGAGCAGGTTGGGTTTCGACATCCCGGCCACTTCGGCGATCTGGTCGATGGTCGAGCCGCGGAAGCCGCTTGCCGAAAACACGTCGAGCGCTGCCTCCAGGATCTGCTCTTCCTTCTCCTCCTGGATCCGCGTTCGTCTGAGGGTTTTCGCTGCTCTCGGTATGGTCACAGGCTGTCGTTTCCCCTTGAAATTCAACTTCTTCGCTCAAGATTAAGCTGGAGGACGACCCTGCCGCTTTCTTGAGCAACTGCCCGTATTTTTATCGGCAATTTTCGTGATTTTCGTCTTGAGCCCGGCGGTGGAAGTTGTAATGTTTACCAATCGGTCAAATTATCCGCCAGATGAAAAACAAAGGCAACTGGCGATTTTCCGGCGCTCGACAAAACCAATAAGGGGGCGCAGGAAAGGACCACGGGAACAGGCGGGCATGCCACTTCGCATGGCTGCCGCAAACAGGTGAGGGCTTGAAGAATGGTGGCAGCACCAGGCGAAAACATGCGCGTCAATGGCGACCGTCTCTGGGACAGTCTCATGGACATGGCGAAGATCGGCCCCGGCATTGCAGGCGGCAACAATCGTCAGACGCTGACGGACGCCGATGCTGAAGGCCGCAGCCTCTTCAAGACATGGTGCGACGAGGCCGGCCTGACCATGGGCGTCGACCGCATGGGAACGATGTTCGCGACGCGGCCCGGCACCGATCCCGATGCCCTGCCCGTCTATGTCGGTTCGCATCTCGACACCCAGCCGACCGGCGGCAAATATGACGGTGTGCTCGGCGTGCTTGCAGCTCTCGAAGTCGTGCGCACCATGAACGATCTCGGCATCAAGACCAAACATCCTGTTGTCGTGACCAACTGGACCAACGAAGAAGGCGCGCGTTTTGCCCCTGCCATGCTGGCCTCAGGCGTCTTCGCCGGCGTGCACAGCCTGGATTTTGCCTATAATCGCAAGGATCCCGAGGGCAATCTGTTCGGCGACGAGTTGAAGCGCGTCGGCTGGATTGGCGACGAAGAGGTCGGCGCCCGCAAGATGCACGCCTATTTCGAATATCACATCGAGCAGGGACCGATCCTCGAAGCCGAGGAAAAACAGATCGGCGTCGTCACCCATTGCCAGGGCCTGTGGTGGCTGGAATTCACGCTGACCGGCAAGGAGGCCCATACCGGCTCGACGCCGATGAACCTGCGCGTCAATGCCGGTCTCGCCATGGCCCGTATCCTGGAAATGGTTCAGGGCGTGGCAATGGGCGAGCAGCCCGGCGCCGTCGGTGGTGTCGGCCAGGTGTTCTTCTCCCCGAACTCGCGCAACGTGCTGCCCGGCAAGGTGGTCTTCACCGTCGACATCCGCTCGCCCGACAAGGCCAAGCTTGATCGCATGCGCGCAAAGATCGAAGCGGAAGCGCCTGACATTTGCGATGCTCTGGGTGTCGGCTGTTCCATCGAGGCGATCGGCCACTTCGAGCCGATCACCTTCGACGAAAAGCTCGTCGCCTCGGTTCGCGCAGCCGCCGAGCGCCTTGGCTACAGCCATATGAACCTCATCTCCGGCGCCGGCCACGACGCCTGCTGGGCCGCCAAGGTCGCGCCCGCGACGATGGTCATGTGCCCCTGCGTCGGCGGGCTCTCGCACAACGAGGCGGAGGAGATTTCCAAGGAATGGGCGACGGCGGGCGCCGACGTGCTGTTCCATGCGGTGGTGGAGACGGCGGAGATCGTGGTGTGATGGCGCCAGACCAGCCAGCAACCTATCTCGATTATGCTGACGCTTTTAAGTTCTATAACCAGCGAACTGCAGACGACCTTGCATGGGCCAATGCCAATGTGACGCCGGTGAACGAAGGTCCGTGGGGCGACGTCCCTGCCGCGCAAATTTACTATATTGGCATCGACCTAGCAGGCGAGCGAATCAGGCTTCCGCAATTATCGAGCTTCTGGCGATATAAACCTACTGCTGTTCAACTGGCCGATTCAGATGACCGCGACCCACATACGCCCCATCGAACCTATTATGTGTTCGGGCGTGAGTCGAGCGTCGTTCGGATCGAACTCGGCCCTTCCATGCCCGGCATATTGATCGAACGCCCCAAAGGCAGCCAACCCGTACAGTCAACCGGGCTGATCGACGGCAAGGATTTCTACTTTCGCGAAAGCGATGGTTCTTGGTCAATGTCAGTCGGCGGCACTGATGTCGTTGACCAGCCCGACTGGTATTGTGAGGAAGAGCATGACACGCCCGATGAGCTGAGTGAGGAGGCCATCTACGGCCTTATCGCCAAGGGCGCAGCACTCCTGCGAAGTGGTACGCCCACAATGGCAGTTGAGCAGTAACAACAACAGACCGCAGGGAGAAGGAATAGCAGCCATGACCACAGTCATCAAAAACGGCACCATCGTCACGGCCGACCTCACCTACAAAGCGGACGTCAAGATTGACGGCGGCAAGATCGTCGAGATCGGCCCGGGCCTCTCGGGCGACGAGACGCTGGATGCGACGGGCTGTTACATCATGCCCGGCGGCATCGATCCGCACACCCATCTCGAAATGCCCTTCATGGGCACCTATTCCTCCGACGATTTCGAGAGCGGCACGCGTGCGGCCCTTTCCGGCGGCACCACCATGGTTGTCGATTTTGCCCTTCCCGCCCCCGGCCAGTCGCTGCTGGAAGCGCTGACAATGTGGGACAACAAGTCGACGCGGGCCAATTGCGACTATTCCTTCCACATGGCGGTCACCTGGTGGAGCGAGCAGGTGTTCAAGGAGATGGAGACCATCGTCCGCGACAAGGGCATCAACACCTTCAAGCACTTCATGGCTTACAAGGGCGCGCTGATGGTTGACGATGACGAGATGTTCGCCTCCTTCCAGCGCTGCGCCGAACTCGGCGCCCTTCCCTTGGTGCACGCCGAAAACGGCGACGTCGTCGCCTCGATGTCGGCAAAGCTGCTGGCAGAAGGCAATAACGGGCCCGAGGCGCATGCCTATTCCCGCCCGGCCGAAGTCGAGGGCGAGGCCACCAATCGCGCCATCATGATCGCCGACATGGCCGGCTGCCCGGTCTATATCGTCCATACCTCCTGCGAGCAGGCGCACGAAGCGATCCGACGCGCCCGCCAAAAGGGCATGCGCGTCTACGGCGAACCGCTGATCCAGCACCTGACGCTCGACGAGAGCGAATATTCCAATCCTGACTGGGACCACGCCGCCCGCCGTGTCATGTCGCCGCCCTTCCGCAACAAGCAGCATCAGGACTCGCTCTGGGCCGGGCTTGCCTCCGGCTCGCTGCAGGTGGTCGCCACCGACCATTGCGCCTTCACCACTGCGCAGAAGCGTTTCGGTGTCGGGGATTTCACCAAGATCCCCAACGGTACCGGCGGTCTCGAAGACCGCATGCCGATGCTTTGGACACACGGCGTCAACACCGGCCGGCTGACGATGAACGAATTCGTCGCCGTCACCTCGACCAACATCGCCAAAATCCTCAACATCTATCCGAAGAAGGGCGCGATCCTTGTCGGCGCCGACGCCGACATCGTCGTCTGGGATCCAAAACGTTCCAAGACCATCTCGTCTAAGGCCCAGCAGTCGGCGATCGACTACAACGTCTTCGAAGGCAAGGAAGTGACCGGCCTGCCGCGCTACACGCTGACGCGCGGGATCGTCGCGATCGAGGAAAGCACCATCAAAACCCAGGAGGGTCACGGCGAATTCGTCAGGCGCGAGCCGGTGACAGCGGTCAGCAAGGCACTTTCCCAGTGGAAGGATATCACCGCGCCGCGCAAGGTGACGCGCAACGGCATCCCGGCGAGCGGCGTCTGACGATGGTGCGCAACAAGACGCCCATCAACCGGAGACCGCTGCCTCCATGCGCATGACCTCAGGCCGGCACCAATCCATCCAGCTCCGGCAGAAGCACGACGCTTTCCTGCTCGTTGGGGTCGGTGCGGGCGATGATCGCCGTGCACGGCGTGCTGCTGAGGTTTGCCGGCAGGTGCGGCACGCCGGCCGGGATATAGAAGAGTTCACCGGCATGAACGATGACATGATGCTCGAGTTCGTCTCCGTACCAGGTATGCGCCTCGCCGGAGAGCATGTAGATCGCCGTCTCGTGCGCCTCGTGCAGATGCGCCTTGGCGCGCACGCCCGGCGGGATCGTCAGCAGGTGCATGCAGATGCCTTTGGCGCCGACCGTCTCGGCCGCGACCCCTTCGAAGTAGCTGAGCCCCTGCTTGCCGTCATAGGCATGGTTGGGCCGAACGATGTGGCAGGTGGGCTTTGATGTCGCGTCCATTCTCTTCCTCCATGAAATGTGCCGCCGGCAGGGCCTGCGGCGATGGTAACATGCAAACCGCGTCCCCGCGGCGAAAACAAGAACGGTCGCATTGATGCAAGCACCCTCCGTCGTATCCGCCAAGGATCTCTGTCTCACCTACCAGGCAAATGACGGCCCGGTGCGTGCGCTGAGCGATGTCAATCTCGATGTCCGCAAGGGCGATTTCGTCTCTTTCATCGGCCCGTCCGGCTGCGGCAAGACCACCTTCCTGCGTGTCATCGCCGATCTCGAAAAGAGCACCTCGGGCGAGATTTCGATCAATGGCATGACGCCGGAGGAAGCCCGCAAAGCCCGCGCCTACGGCTATGTCTTCCAGGCGCCGGCGCTCTATCCCTGGCGCACTATCGAAAACAATATCGCCCTGCCGCTGGAGATCATGGGCTATTCCGGCGCCGACCGCGCAAGGCGCATCGCCGAAGCGCTTGATCTCGTCAGCCTGTCCGGCTTCGAGAAGAAATTTCCCTGGCAGCTTTCCGGCGGCATGCAGCAGCGCGCCTCGATCGCCCGCGCGCTCGCCTTCGACGCCGACCTCTTGTTGATGGACGAGCCCTTCGGCGCGCTGGACGAGATCGTCCGCGACCATCTAAACGAAGAGCTGCTGAAACTCTGGGCGCGCACCAACAAGACGATCTGCTTCGTCACCCACTCCATCCCCGAAGCGGTCTATCTCTCGACCAAGATCGTGGTCATGTCGCCGCGCCCGGGCCGCGTGACCGATGTGATCGACTCTACCCTGCCGGCCGAACGCCCACTCGACATCCGCGACACCCCGGAATTCCTGGAAATCGCCCATCGTGTCCGCGAGGGGCTGAGGACGGGACATAGCCATGAGGTTTAGGCCGTTGAGTTCGGGGGCCACCCCCCTCTGCCCTGCCGGGCATCTCCCCCACAAGGGGAGAGATCGGCAAGAGGAGAGGACGTCGGTCCTCACTGATTCCACGCTGGATCAGGGGCCTTTCGTTGTTTTGGGAAGCCGTTTCCACATATCGATCTCCCTCCTTGTGGGGGAGATGCCCGGCAGGGCAGAGGGGGGCGGCCGCGCATTCGACGCCAACAAATGGGGGCAGTCGCTGTGAAACCCGATACCTTCAAGGACAAGTTCGTCCCCGTCACCACCATCCTGCTGGCCCTCGTCGCTATCTGGTATGTCGCTGCCGTCCTGATGAACGCGCCGTTTCAGCGCGACATGGACAGCCGCGCCGGCGTCACGCCGACGACCCTGGAATTCATCGGCAAGACGCTGGCGCAGCCGAAGCCGATCCTGCCGGCGCCGCATCAGGTGGCGCAGAACGTCTACGAGAACACCGTCCTGCGCAGCCTTTCCAGCAATCGCAGCCTCGTCTATCACAGCTGGGTGACGCTCTCCTCGACCCTGCTCGGCTTCGGTTTCGGCATGCTGCTTGGCATCCTTCTTGCGGTGCTGATCGTGCACAACCGCGCCATGGACCGCTCGCTAATGCCCTGGCTGGTGGCGAGCCAGACCATACCGATCCTCGCCATCGCCCCGATGATCGTCATTATCTCCTACAATGTGCTGACCGGCGACAATGCGCTTGCGCATCTGTTGAACCTCGATTCCGATGCTTCCCGCCTCGTCTCCAAGGCGCTGATCTCCACCTATCTTTCTTTCTTCCCCGTCGCCGTCGGCATGGTGAAGGGCTTGCGTTCACCTGAAATCATGCATCTCGACCTAATGCGCACCTATTATGCCAGCCCGATGCAAACCTTCTGGAAACTGCGCGTTCCCGCCTCGATCCCGTTCCTGTTCACCTCGATGAAGGTGGCGATCGCCGCCAGCCTCGTCGGCGCCATCGTCGGCGAGCTGCCGACAGGCGCTGTCGCCGGCATCGGCTCCAAACTGCTTGCCGGCTCCTATTACAGCCAGACCATCGATATCTGGGCGGCCCTGGTCGCCGGATCGTTGCTGGCCGGCATCCTGGTCGCGATCGTCGGGGTTGCGGCGAAGATCGTCGATCGCGCGATGGGCGGGAGACCGGCATGAGACATCTGACCTTCTCCTGGCAGGGCACGGTGGCCCTCCTTCTCTGCCTCGTGTCGCTAATCACCTTTCCGCTTTTCGCCGAAGGCGCGGCACACCCCTTAACCGACGGTACGGCAAGCCTCATCTTCATCATTGTCGTCGCGGCTGCCCTGCTATCTTTTGCGCCGCAACCGCCGGCCTACCGCGCCACTGTGCTGTTCATCGGCGCGCATGGTGCCGCCTGGATGCTGCTTTCCGCACTTTCCGGCAACGAGGGTCTGGCGACAAGAGCCTTCTTCCTGCCGCTCTTTTCCTGCTGGCTGCTTGCGTGGCGATGCGTCACGGAGCTGTCGAAACTGCAGCCCGTCACTGCTTTCGGCAAATCTTCGCTCCAACTGCTGATCCCGGCGATCTTCGGCGCCTGGATCCTCATCCTTTGGGAAGCAGCAACGCGTGGCGCCGGCATCCCCTTCATCATCCTGCCGCCGCCGAGTGCCATCGGCATGCGCATCACGGCCTCCCTGCCGATCCTCGGTGCGGATGTCAGGCAGACGATCTTCAAGGCGGTGTTGATCGGTTACATCGTCGGCAACCTCAGCGGCTTTGTCGTCGCGGTGCTCGCCGACCGCATCACCTTCCTGCGCCGCGGCCTCCTGCCGATCGGCAACATGGTATCGGCCCTGCCGATCATCGGCGTCGCCCCTGTCATGGTCATGTGGTTCGGCTTCGACTGGCCGTCGAAGGCAGCGGTCGTCATCATCATGACCTTCTTCCCGATGCTGGTGAATACTGTCGCCGGCCTTGTCGCCTCCGGCAGCATGGAGCGCGATCTGATGCGCACCTATGCCTCGAGCGACTGGCAGACGCTGCTCAAGCTCAAGCTTCCGGCAGCCATGCCGTTCATTTTCAACGCACTGAAGATCAACTCGACGCTGGCGCTGATTGGTGCCATCGTTGCGGAATTCTTCGGAACGCCGATCGTCGGCATGGGCTTCCGCATCTCCACCGAGATCGGCCGTATGAATGTCGACATGGTCTGGGCGGAAATCGCCGTCGCGGCGCTGGCCGGCTCGATCTTTTATGGCATCATCGCCCTGACCGAACGGGCGGTGACGTTCTGGCATCCGTCTATCCGTGGTGGCTAGACGCGCCTGGGCTTTGGAACCGGCCCGGGCATAACTTCAGAGGGTAAGGATAAGAAAATGAGAAAGTTGATAGTTGCAATGATGGCGAGCGCGATGTCGCTGGCAGCAACCCATGCGATGGCCGCCGACAAGGTGGTTTTGCAGCTGAAATGGGTCACGCAGAGCCAGTTCGGCGGCTATTACGTCGCCAAGGACAAGGGCTTTTACAAGGAAGAAGGCCTCGACGTCGATATTAAGCCGGGCGGTCCCGATATCGCCCCGGAGCAGGTGATCGCCGGCGGCGGCGCCGATGTCATCGTCGACTGGATGGGCGGCGCGCTGGTTGCCCGCGAAAAGGGCGTTCCGCTCGTCAACATCGCCCAGCCCTATCAGAAGGCCGGCCTGGAAATGGTCTGCCGCAAGGATGGCCCGATCAAGACCGAAGCCGACTTCAAGGGCCACACGCTCGGCGTCTGGTTCTTCGGCAACGAATATCCCTTCTTCGCGTGGATGAACAAGCTCGGCCTGTCCACAGAAGGCGGCGCCAATGGCGTCACCGTGCTGAAGCAGAGCTTCGACGTGCAGCCGCTGGTCCAGAAGCAGGCCGACTGCATCTCCGTCATGACCTATAATGAATACTGGCAGGCGATCGATGCCGGCTTCAAGCCGGAAGAACTGACGGTCTTCAACTACACCGAGATGGGCAATGACCTTCTCGAAGACGGTCTCTATGCGATGGAAGACAAGCTGAAGGATCCGGCCTTCAAGGAAAAGATGGTCAAGTTCGTTCGCGCCTCGATGAAGGGCTGGAAATATGCGACCGAAAACCCCGACGAAGCCGCCGGGATCGTCATGGACAATGGCGGCCAGGACGACAACCACCAGAAGCGCATGATGGGCGAAGTCGCCAAGCTGGTCGGCGACAGCTCCGGCAAGCTGGACGAGGCACTCTATGCCCGCACCGCAAAGGCGCTACTCGACCAGAAGATCATCAGCAAGGAGCCCGCGGGCGCCTGGACGCACGACATTACCGACGCCGCTTCTAAGTAATCGCGGCAAGCAATGCAAAGCGAAACGCGCGGGATATCTCCGCGCGTTTCTTTTTTTTCGGCACCGATGAAAAAACGCCTTGCAACTGTCGCATTTGTCCGGCGTCAAACGTCATAAGGGAAGCAGGATCAATCATCGTCATGTTCACATAACCCTGCAGTGATTGATTCAGGTTCTGATGGTAACTATCATCGCTCATGGGGAATTGTTTTCTGCCGGGCTTGCATATCGAGCAAATCGATACCAATTAAAAGCCGATTTGCCGGCGAGGGACGAAGACGGCAATGATGTGTGGATACCCCTGAGAATGCAGGAAAGGCAGTGGCCTGGTCGCGAGCTGAGTGGCACACGCGCGAGTTCGGCTAAGCTTGTTACAAGATTGGACGAAGACGCATGGCACGCAAGCCGATTGGAATTCTAGGCACCGCTACCCTTTTTGCTGCGGCTCTCGCCGCATCCACTGCATTCTCGCAGGAAACGCCGGTCGAAAAACCGCAACAGAATCTGCCGGCGATCGTCGTCACCAAGGCGACAAGCCGGACGCTGGTCGACCGTGTCATCGGCACGGGAACGGTCAAGCCCGTCGAGGAAGTCTATATCCAGCCGCAGGTCGAGGGCCTATCGATCCGAACGCTGAAAGCCGATATCGGCGACAAGGTTGAGGTGGAGAGCACGCTGGCGACGCTCAACGATGACGCGCTGGTCCTGGCAAAGAGCCAGATGATGGCGACGAAAGCCAAGGGCGAGGCAAGCCTCGCCCAGCTGCGCGCCCAACTCATCGAGGCGCAGGCCAATGCCGAACAGGCAAGGCAGCAGCAGGCCCGTGCCCAGGAAATGGGCAAAAAGGGCACTGTTTCCACCGCCCAGGTCGAGCAGGCCGATGCGACTGCCGCCGCCGCCAATGCCCGCGTTGTCTCCGCCGAACAGGCGATCGAAGTCGCCGAAGCCGATCTCAAGGTCTTCGACAGCCAGATTGCCGACGCCGATTTGAAGCTGGCGCGCACCGATGTGAAGACACCGGTCGCCGGCACGGTCTCGGCGAAGAACGCCAAGGTCGGCGCCATTGCCGCCGGCAACGGCGATCCGCTATTCACCATCATTCGCGACGGCGATATCGAGCTTGTCGCCGAGGTCGCCGAAAGCGACATCGTCAGGGTGGTGGGCGGCCAGAAAGCGTCAATTTCGCTGTCCGGCAGCCGCGAGAAGCTTTCCGGCGCCGTGCGCCTGGTTTCGCCGACCGTCGATCCGGTCACCCGCCTCGGTCTCGTCCATATCTCCATCGACGACGACAGCAAGGCGCGTTCCGGCATGTATGGCAGCGCCGAGATCATCGTTCGCGAGACGGAGGGCGTATCGCTTCCCCTGACCGCCGTGCTCACCGGCAACGAAGGCTCCTCCGCCCGCAAGGTGGAGGATGGCGTGGTGAAATACGCCAAGGTCGAGACCGGCATCCAGGACGGTGCCTATGTCGAGATCGTCGATGGATTGAAGACCGGCGACGAGGTCGTGGCCAAGGCGGGCGCTTATGTCCGTGACGGCGACCACATCACTCCGGTGCGTGAACAGCCCTCGGCTTCCAACTAAAGAGACCATCCGATGAATTTTTCAGCCTGGTCCATTCGAAATCCCATCGCGCCGCTCCTGGCCTTCTGCCTGCTGGTGCTCATCGGCATGCAGTCCTTCAATGCGTTGCCGATCACGCGCTTTCCAAACATCGACGTGCCGCTCGTTTCGATCAACGTGACGCAGAGCGGCGCTTCGCCGGCCGAACTCGAAATGCAGGTGACGAAGGAGATCGAAGACGCGGTCGCCTCCATCACCGGCATCGACGAAATCCAGTCGACAGTGACCGATGGCAGCTCGCAGACCGTCGTCATGTTCCGGATGGAAGTGCCGACGCAACAGGCGGTACAGGACACCAAGGATGCGATCGACCGCATCCGCAGCGATCTGCCGGCGACGGCCGAAACACCGATCGTCTCCAAGGTCGATGTCGAAGGCCAGGCGATCCAGACCTTCGCCGTTTCCTCGCCTGCCATGTCGCTGGAAGAGCTCTCCTGGTTCGTCGACGATACCGTCAAGCGATCGCTGCAGGGACAGGCCGGCATCGGCCGCGTCGATCGTTACGGCGGCGCAGAGCGCGAAGTACGCATCGAACTCACCCCTGGCAAGCTCGATGCCTATGGCATAACCGCCGCAAGCGTGAACCAGCAACTGCGCGGCACCAATATCGATCTCGGCTCCGGCCGCGGCCAGGTGGCCGGCAGCGAACAGGCAATCCGTGTTCTGGGCGATGCCCGCAACGTCGCCGAGCTCGCCGACACCACGATCGCGCTGCCGAACGGCCGCTTCGTCAAGCTGTCCGATCTCGGTGTCATCAAGGACACCTATGAAGAGCCGAAATCCTTCTCGCGCTTCGACGCCACGCCGGTTGTCACCTTCGGCGTCTTCCGCTCGAAGGGCGCCAGCGAAGTCAGTGTCGCCAAAACCGTAGCGCAGAGCCTCGACAAGGTCCGGACCGAAAACCCGAACGTGAAGATCGAACTGATCGACGATTCGGTTTATTTCACCTACGGTAACTACGAAGCCGCCATCGATACGCTGCTCGAAGGCGCGCTGCTCGCCGTCATCGTCGTCTTCCTGTTCCTGAGGAACTGGCGCGCGACGTTGATTTCGGCAATCGCCCTTCCGTTATCTGCGATCCCGACCTTCTGGATCATGGACATGATGGGCTTCTCGCTGAACCTCGTCAGCTTCCTTGCTTTGACGCTTGCGACCGGCATCCTCGTCGACGACGCGATCGTCGAAATCGAAAACATCGCCCGCCACATCAAGATGGGCAAGACCCCTTACCGGGCGGCGATCGAGGCCGCTGATGAAATCGGCCTTGCCGTCATCGCCACCACCTTCACCATCATCGCCGTCTTTGTGCCGGTTTCCTTCATGCCGGGTATTCCGGGCCAGTACTTCATTCAGTTCGGCCTGACCGTCGCCTTCTCCGTCTTCTTCTCGCTGATGGTCGCGCGCCTCATCACCCCGATGATGGCCGCCTATCTGATGCGCGCCGAAGACGGCGTCGACGATCATCACGACAATGACAGCCTGCTGATGCGTGGATACACACGGCTCATACGTGGCACGACCGGGCGCTGGTACACGCGTTATGCGACGCTGCTTGTCGCGTTCGGCTTCCTGGCCGGCTCCGTTTTGCTGCTCATGCAGGTTCCCGGCAGCTTTTTGCCACCGGAAGATGCCTCGCGCATCGTGCTTTCTGTCGAATTGCCGCCCAATGCGCGGCTTGACGATACCGAGAAGACGACGGATGCGATCTATGACAGGGTCAAGGATATCAACGGCGTCGAAAGCGTCTTCGTCCTCGGCGGCGCATCGCCGAAGGGCGATCTCGAATTGCGCCGTGCGACCATCACGCTCGCGCTTGATAAGCTCGACCAATCGCTGGTCAAGAAGATGGTCAATGACGGGCTCGGCCACATCCCCCTCATCGGTCCGATGCTGCCGAAGGTGGAAGTCCACGGCCGTGAACGGCCGCAATGGGATATCGAAAAGGAAGTTTTCGCCAAGCTGCGCGACATTCCCGACGTCCATATCCTGAAACTCAACGATCGCGGCGAACGCGACCTCGCCTTTAACTTCCTCTCCAAGAACGAGAAAGACCTGAACGACGCTGTCGGCGTTCTGGAATCCAAGCTCCGTGCCGATCCGCTGCTTGCCAATGTCAGCGCCGACGGCGCCCTGCCCCGTCCGGAACTGCAGGTTTATCCGCGCAAGGACGAAGCCGCACGCCTCGGGATCACGCCGCAGCAGATCTCCGAAACGATCCGTGTCGCCACAATCGGCGATGTCGATGCGGCTCTTGCCAAGATCTCGCTCGACGATCGCCAGATCCCGATCCGGGTCCAGGCGGCGGTTGACATGCGCCGTGATCTCTCGGCGATCCGTGCATTGAAGATCCAGACCGCCAGCGGCGGCACCGTTCCGCTCTCAAGCGTCGCCGATATCAACTACTCGGAAGGCGTAAGTTCGATCAAGCGCAACAACCGTTACCGCGTCGTTTCGATCGGCTCCGACCTGCCGCAGGGCGTAGCACTCGACACGGCTTCGGCCCGCTTCCGCGAGATCGTCAAATCAGCCAATATCCCGGCCACGGTGCATCTTGCCGAAAGCGGCGACACCAAGGTGCAGAGCGAGATGCAGCAGAGTTTCGTCAACGCCATGTTGATGGGCCTCCTGCTGGTGCTGACAGTGCTGATCCTGCTCTTCAAGGACGTGATCCAGCCCTTCACCATCCTGCTCTCGCTGCCGCTCGCCATCGGCGGCGTAGCGGCGGCTCTGATCATCACCAGCAACCCGCTGTCTATGCCGGTCATGATCGGCATCCTGATGCTGATGGGTGTCGTCACCAAGAACGCCATCCTGCTCGTCGATTTCGCGATCGAGATGCGCCACCAGGGCATGGCCCGCGTCGAGGCGATGGTCGAAGCCGGCCGCAAACGCGCCCGGCCGATCATCATGACTTCAATCGCCATGTCGGCCGGCATGCTGCCTTCCGCGCTCGGCGTCGGCGAAGGCGGCTCGTTCCGCGCGCCGATGGCGATCGCGGTGATCGGCGGCATCATCGTCTCGACGGTGCTCTCGCTCGTCGTCGTGCCCTCCTTCTTCCTGATCATGGACGATCTGTCCCGCCTGCTCGGCTGGATGTTCGGCCGCCTGGTCGGCAGGAAGGACAATGAGGAGCTGCCGCTGTCGCGCGAGGATCTCACTCGCGTCACCCGCGAGAACCGCAGCGAGATCGACTCGCTGGAGGAGCGGCTGACCGCGATCGAAAAGCCGGAAAGCAAGCGCAAGAGCGCCAAGGGCAACGACACCAACGTGCTGCGCCTGCCGCCCTTCGCAGCGGAATAAGCAAAGCCCAGAAAATCAACGGGCCGGGAGCACTCTCCCGGCCCGTTTCGTTTTGCCGTTTCGCTGCTATCAGCGACGTCGATCTTTTCCGCCAGATCTGGTCGTCAGAGCCCCCCCTGCTCTCTGAGGAAGCTGACGATCGAGCTGACGCCGTCGCCGCGTTTCATGTCGGAGAAGACGAAGGGGCGCGCCGCGCGCATGCGCGTGGCATCCCGATCCATTACCTCGAGATCGGCGCCGAC
This sequence comes from Rhizobium sp. NZLR1b, assembly GCF_019685155.1. Classification (NCBI taxonomy): domain Bacteria; kingdom Pseudomonadati; phylum Pseudomonadota; class Alphaproteobacteria; order Hyphomicrobiales; family Rhizobiaceae; genus Rhizobium; species Rhizobium sp. NZLR1b. The sequence continues at coordinate 139,103 of NZ_JABDWC010000012.1, read as the reverse complement.
ATAGGGCGCCAGATCCTTCTTGTTGATCACGAGCAGGTCCGAGCGGGTGATGCCGGGGCCGCCCTTACGCGGGATCTCCTCGCCTTGGCAGACGGAGATGACATAGATGGTGATATCGGCAAGATCGGGCGAAAAGGTTGCCGCCAGGTTGTCGCCGCCGGATTCGATGAAGACGACGTCGAGATCGGGAATTCGCTGGTTAAGGCCGGCGATCGCCTGGAGATTGATCGTCGCGTCCTCGCGAATGGCGGTATGCGGGCAGCCCCCGGTCTCGACGCCGACGATGCGGTCCGAAGTCAGTGCCTGCATGCGCACCAGGGCCTCGGCATCCTCGGTCGTGTAGATGTCGTTGGTTACAACCGCGACGGAATAGTCGTCGCGCATCGCCTTGCAGAGCTTTTCTGTCAGCGCCGTCTTGCCCGAGCCGACCGGCCCGCCAATGCCGACCCGCAAAGGTCCGTTTCTTGATTTCATGTGCCTTACTCCAATCGAACCCCGATGATAGCGACGCTGCCATCGCACGCCACCGTCAAATGACGCAGTCGCAGTGATAATTTCGAACCATCACGAGCGGAACAGCCGCGTCGCCTGGGTCTCGTGGCGCAGGCCGGCAATATCGGCCTGCACCGTTGCCGAGCCCAGATCGTCAAGCGAGGAGGCTGCCGCCCGCCGGGCGACTTCCGCAATACGCTCTTCGAGGCCGGCAAGCACGGCAACACCGTCCCTCTGGCCGGCGACGCCGAGGCGGATGCCGGATGAAACCGCTTGTGAGACATAGGCGTGCAGGAAGGCAGCAAGCGCCTTCTCCGGCTCTATGCCGTGTGCACCCGTCACCGCCCCGACCGCAACGGGATAAGCGACCTTGTCGGGCAACCTATCGAACACGCCGTCCGGCCAGGCCCGCGCCGCCGCCAGGAACGCCTCGCCAAGCAGCATGATTTCCTGATGGCGCTCGCGCGATCCGGCAAGTGCGGCGGCGAGTGCGGCGATCTCGACAAGGCGCACGGGTTCTTCCTGACACCTGTGGCTTTCGGCCAGCAGTACCGCATCGTTCCAAACCGAACCATGGCCGATCAGCGTGCCGATCCAGGCCGCAAGCGAGGCCGCATCAGTGACCAGCCCGTCGGCCACCGCCCGCTCCAACCCGCCCGAATAGGCAAAGCTGCCAATCGGAAAAGCCGGCGAAAGCCATGCCGTTAGACGCAGCAATGCGTGCAGCTCACGATCCCTGGTCATTAGGTTTCAGTCGTGCTTGTGGCCGTGATGTCCGTGATCATGATCATGGTCATGGTCATGACCATGATCGTGGCGGTGCTCATGCTCATGCTCGTAGCCATGTTCATGATCGTGGTCATGACCCTGGTTAGGAATGTGCCCGTGATCATGATCGCGCTCATGCGAATGGCCGCCATGGGAATGATAGGCTCCCCGTGCAGGCTGGAACGGCTCATCGATATCGAGGACGGTGGCGCCGAGGCCCTGCAGCATGGTGCGGATGACATGATCGCGCAGGATGACGATGCGGTCTTCCTCGATCTGGGCTGCGAGATGACGGTTGCCGAGATGCCAGGCAAGCTCGACCAGGTGCATGCGGTTGCGTCCGCGAATTTCGAAGAGCTTCTCATCAGCCGCGAGAATCTCGATCAGTTCGCCGTCGTCGCGCACCAGCAGGTCGCCGTTGGCGAAAAGCACCGGGTCCTTGAGATCGAGCATGACCATCTCGCCATTTTCCAGATGCAGCAGCTTTCGGCGCAGATGGCGCAGATCGTGCGGCAGTTTGACCTGGACGGTCGGATGGGAGGACGGGGTTCCGGCGGGGAGATAGGAGGTAACGCGCTGCATGATATGTCCGTTTTGCTGAGACGACGACCATGCAAAATAGCCTTTCCCGATGCAAGCACCAATGGTCTTTGTGCGCGTGTCGGGCTTTTATATTCCGTAAGCCTGCATCATGTTGTCGCCCTCGGTTCCCCTGCCCTCGGCATCGGGGCTATTGTCGACGAGCCCGTGCCATGCATGATGCAAGCCTTCCCGCTCGTGTACGACGCGATTGCGCCCGAGCGCCTTGGCGAGATAGAGCGCCCGGTCAGCCGAAGCGTAGACCGCCTGCTTGTTGCGCCCGGCGGCGAGGTCGGCAACACCGCCGGAAACGGTGATGCGGATATCGTGCCCCTCGGCCGCGATGGCGCCGCTTGCGATCCGGGCTCGAACACCTTCGACGCGTTCCATCCGCGCCTCCAGCGGCTCGCCGGCGACGATGACGCCGAACTCCTCCCCACCCAACCGTGCCACGACGGACATCTCATCGAAGGCGGATATGAGCATCGCCGAGACCGCGGTGATGACGGCATCGCCGCAGGCATGGCCGAAGCGGTCGTTGATCGCCTTGAAGCGGTCGACATCGAAAACAACAAGCGAGGCGTTGCCCTCGGTGTTTTCAAGCGCCTCTGTGAAAGCGCGCCGGTTCAATAGTCCGGAGAGCGTGTCCGTTCGGCTGAGTTTTTCAAACTCCGCCCGCGACAGCGTCAACTCATGCAGGGCAAAACCGGCGGCCAGCGATAGCATGCCGGAAACCGTCCCACCAACGAGCCAGGAAAAAATGGCTCCGAAGCCGATCGCGTGCGCGAGTGTCATCGGTAGCAGCCCGAAAAAGCCGAGCGGCGGTATCGTCAGCGAAATGATAACGCCGGAGAGAATGACTGCAAGAAAGCTCATCTTCAACGCAAAGAGATAGACATTCCTGCGATGTTGAAAATTGCCGAAATCGGCCTGCAGCGACATCCAGTTTCTCATGAGAATCGACCTTCCTGCCCGGCGTTTCAAGACATTGATAAGAGCCGAATTGCTGCGGGTGTCTTAATCGACTCGTTAAAATTCGAACGGTTTTAGACGATTCGGTGGACAGATTTTTTCTAGCAGGAGATGCAGCCTTCCAATCCCTGAATCGGACAGTACGCAGACACACTTAGGCGATTGATTTAAAACAGATTTACGGGGTCAGGGAATGGGGCTGTTTCAGAATGATCTATCTGGAGAAAATACCGGTTTCTTCAACGATTTTTACAACCGAATGGAGAGTGCCCTTCACAATTCACTTTAAGAGCGGGACGGCCATCGGCTGCCTCAATTGTAGACAGCAACAGACAATCGCAATGATTGTGGAAACGCGTTCCACAAGCCGGTCCGAAGCCCCGCAGAGCGCAGCGCTGCAGCCGTCCAGGTGTTACAGCCGAAGAGGGCGTTGAAATATCCCTTGGCCTCGAAGAACCGGTCGATTTCGCCGTAACCTGCATCCGGGATCGGCACCACCGAGCCCGCGTCGCGAACGAAGCTGTCTGAGATAAAATTGCGCAGCCGCGCCAATTGATCGTCACTGACATCGAATGGCGCAACACTGGACTGCGGCTCGGTGATATGACCGGCAAGGTCCACATGCAGGACCGAACGGTCGATTGTCAGCGCTCGCAGCACCGGCAGCGGTTTCAGCTCCGCCCAGGTCGGGGTTTCCAGATAGAAGGCGCGGCCGCCCCAGCCGACGATGAGCCATTCCGCATCCGGATGGCCGAGCGGAAAACCGTCATCGACGAGAAAGGAAAAGGCACTCCGCGCCTCCTCGTCGAGCGGAATTGCAATATCGGTGTGGATCGGTCCCGACAGCAGGAGAATCCGATGCGTCGCGGCCACAGACGACGCCTTGACCGGGGCAATCAGCGGCCGGGGAATGAAGCTTCCGCAAGCCACCAAAAGCACAAGCAGGAATACGATCCGTAAAACCCAGCGGATGCCTGTTCTCATCGGAACCGTCCGGGACGCACGGAGCGAGCCGGCCTAAAACAGGAAATAGCGCTGCGCCATCGGCAGCACCGTCGCCGGCTCGCAAGTCAGCAATTCGCCGTTTGCCCTGACCTCATAGGTCTCCGGATCGACCTCGATCTCGGGTGTCAGGTCGTTATGGATCATCGATGCCTTGGAGATGCCGCCGCGCGTATTCTTCACCGCGACCAGTTGCTTGGCGACGCCGAGCCGGCCCCTCAAGCCACCGTCGAGCGAGGCCTGGCTGACGAAGGTGACGGAGGAATTGGTGAGGCTCTTGCCATAGGAAGCAAACATCGGCCGGTAGTGCACCGGCTGCGGCGTCGGGATCGACGCGTTCGGATCCCCCATCGGCGCGGCGGCGATCGAGCCACCGAGCAGCACCATGTCGGGCTTCACGCCGAAGAAGGCCGGATTCCAGAGCACCAGGTCGGCACGCTTGCCGACCTCAACCGAGCCAATCTCATGGCTGAGGCCATGAGCGATCGCCGGATTGATCGTATATTTGGCGATATAACGGCGGACGCGGAAATTGTCGTTATCGCCCTTTTCCTCCTTCAGCCGGCCGCGCTGCCGCTTCATCTTGTCGGCCGTCTGCCAGGTGCGGATCGCCACCTCGCCGACGCGGCCCATGGCCTGGCTGTCGGACGAGATGATCGAGAAGGCGCCGATATCGTGCAGGATATCCTCGGCGGCGATCGTCTCCTTGCGGATGCGGCTTTCCGCGAACGCGATATCCTCGGGGATCGACGGCGACAGATGATGGCAGACCATCAGCATGTCGAGATGTTCGGCGATGGTGTTGACCGTATAGGGCCGGGTCGGGTTGGTAGACGACGGAATGACGTTCGGCTGACCGCAGATCTTGATGATGTCAGGCGCGTGCCCACCGCCCGCCCCTTCCGTGTGGAAAGCATGAATGGTGCGGCCCTTGATGGCACTGATCGTATCTTCGACAAAGCCGCTTTCGTTCAGCGTATCGGTGTGGATCATTACCTGCACGTCATATTCGTCGGCGACCGACAGGCAGCAATCGATAGCGCCTGGCGTCGTGCCCCAATCCTCGTGCAGCTTCAGCGAGGTGGCGCCGGCCAGCACCATCTCGGTCAGCGCCCCCGGCAACGACGCATTGCCCTTGCCGGCAAAGGCGAGGTTCATCGGGAAGGCGTCGGCCGCTTCGATCATGCGCGCGAGATGCCAGGGACCGGGCGTGCAAGTGGTGGCAAGCGTGCCGTGCGCCGGTCCCGTGCCGCCGCCGAGCATGCAGGTCATGCCTGACATCAGCGCTTCCTCGATCTGTTGCGGCGCGATGAAGTGAATATGGCTGTCCATGCCGCCAGCAGTGACGATCTTGCCTTCGGCGGCAATCGCCTCCGTGCCCGGACCGACGATGATATTGACGCCAGGCTGCATATCGGGATTGCCCGCCTTGCCGATCGCAACGATGCGCCCGTCCTTAAGCCCGATATCGGCCTTGTAGATGCCGGAGTGATCGACGATCACGGCATTGGTGATGACGGTATCGACCGCACCATCCGCCCGCGTCACCTGGCTCTGGCCCATGCCGTCACGAATGACCTTGCCACCGCCGAACTTCACCTCCTCGCCATAGGTGGTGAAGTCCTTCTCGATCTCGATGAAGAGTTCCGTATCCGCAAGGCGCACCTTGTCGCCGGTGGTCGGTCCGAACATGCCGGCATAGGCGGCGCGCGAGATCTTGTAGGGCATCCATCAGGCTCCATGGGAGGAAGAGATAAGCGTTTCCCCGCTAAGCCGCTTGAGGCGGCCCGCGGCAATATAGGCATCGACAAGCTGCCTTTCGGCGGCAAACGGGTGCCATTCCCAGCCGACATGACCGAACCCGGCAAGCGTCACCTCGGCATCGGCATAGCTGTTCAGCACCTCGGCAATGACGATCATGCCGCTGCTCGGCACAATGTAAGGCGCCGGCGCGAAGGCCGACAGCGAGGCATCGACAGCCTCGTGGACCGCCTTGCCGATGACGACATGCGTCTTGCCGGTATCAGCGCAGAAGGCAGTGAATTCATCCGTATAGTCGTCGCAGAAATCGTCGAGTTCCGGATGTGAGACGGCAAGCGGCGCCCGCATCGCGGCGAATTTTTCCGGATCGCGCACACTCCAGATTTCGCGCGCCGAAACGACGCCGGGATGGGCACGCCATTGTGGCGAACCGAGCATCGCCTTTGCCGGCCGGCCGGTATTGCAGACCGCGACGGCATCCGTGCGGCTGCCGCCAGCCCCGTAGGAACGGCAATCATTGAAACGGATGACGAAATCAGCGGCATCGATGACGCCTGCCTCTTTCTCTGCGATCTCGCCATTGCCGACGATCATGATCTTCTTGGTCACCTTAGTTGCTCATCGTGTCTTCAAGCTCTTTCAGCTCTTTCGTGCGTTTGTCGGTGATGTCGGCGAGACATCCAACAACCAGCATCGGCTCCAGCGTGCCGCCGCGGGCCTGAAAGCCGAAGGCATCGCATTCGGCGTCGCGATAATCGATCCAGGCGCGCTGAGCCTTGACCAGCGCCTGTTCCGCACCTTTCATGTCGCCATCCAGATCCTTGTCGATCGCCACCATGGCGGCACGCGTCTTCTTATATTGCGCATTCAGCGCCTTGTCGGCGGTCTCGTGACGCGCCGCCTCGCAGGCGGTCATCTCCGATTGCGTCTTCGGATTGTTGCAATCGACATCCTGAGCGGAGGCGGTACCAGCCGCTACCAGCATCGCCGCCCCGATGAGGCAAATGTTCAAGCGCATGCGCCTCTCCCGTTAAAGCTTGCCCATTACCAACTGACGGAAGCCATAGACTTCGCGCTTGCCGGAAAGCGGGATGAGCGTAACCGAACGCGTCTGCCCCGGCTCGAAGCGCACGGCCGTTCCCGCCGGAATATCGAGCCGCGTGCCATGCGCTGCCGCGCGATCGAAGGAGAGCCCGGCATTGGTCTCGGCGAAATGATAGTGGCTGCCGACCTGCACCGGCCGGTCGCCCGTATTGGAAACATCCAGCGTCACCGTCGGCGCGCCGGCATTCAGTTCGATGTCGCCGCTTGCGGCAATGATCTCGCCTGGAATCATCTCGTCCTCCTTAAGCCGCCTTGGGCGCGCAGCCCTCGGCCTTCAGCACACGCTTTGTCGACGCCGGGTTTTTGACGAGCATCGCCGCCGGCCGAATAGGCCTGACAACGAGATTGCCGCCGCAGTTGGGGCAGACACCCTTCAGCACGTCGTCGACGCAATCGGCGCAGAAGGTGCATTCGTAGGTGCAAATCCGTGCCTCGGTGCTCTCCGGCGGCAGATCCTTGTCGCAGCATTCGCAGTTGGGCCTGAGTTCGAGCATCCCTGTCTCCTTACCGAATCGGTTCGTGCACGGTGACGAGCTTGGTTCCATCCGGGAACGTCGCCTCCACCTGCACGTCATGGATCATCTCGGCAATGCCCTCCATCACCTGGTCGCGGCCGATCACATGGGCGCCGGCCTCCATCAGCTCGGCGACAGGACGGCCGTCGCGGGCGCCTTCGACGACGAAATCGCTGATCAGCGCGATCGCCTCGGGATAATTCAGCTTGACGCCACGCTCCAGCCGCCGCTGCGCCACCATCGCCGCCATGGATATCAGCAGCTTGTCTTTTTCTCTCGGAGTGAGGTTCATCGTCTACCTGCCTATTGAACTCATAGATTCCAGACTTTCGGCACAGGCGCACCATTGCGCAAGGCGGAAATGACCGGGATCAGGATTTTTCTAAGTGCAAAGCCGTCGGCCGCTGCAAGACGGACGACGAGCTTGCCATCCCAGGCGCTCGCACCGCCCATCGATCCTTCTATGAGCGGCCGCACCCTGCCGAGATAGGCTTCCGAAAGCGGCCCGGCATAAAGCAGCGTCGCAAAGGCCACCTGTCCGCCGAGCACCGCCTGCCGCGCCGCCAGTGCCGAGACACCTTCGGAAAGTCTGAGCTCTTCGGCGTGGATCAGTTGACCCGAGCGTCGGATGCGCCAGCGGTCGCGAAACAGCCCGGTTTCCACCGTCTCGCCCATCGCCTTGCGGCCGAGCAACACAGCTTCGACGGCCAGAAATTCGGAGCCTTCGTCAAGATCGACATCGAGCCTGCGGAAAAGTGCGGCCCGATCGAAGAGGATCGTTTCCTGCGGCAGCCAGTCGACCCTCGCTTGGGCTCCGACCTTAATGCTGGTCGTCACCTCGGCCGTGCCGGCCGACGCCTTGTAGATCTTCTCGCAGGCCTGGGTGGTGACGTCGATCTTCGTGGCGGGACCGGCCACGACGCTCCAGTCCATCCGGTCGCCGCCGGTCAGCCCGCCTGCTGTGTTGATGATGACGGCTTCCATCGAGGCATCGAACGTATCGGGCAGGCGGATCTTCGCCGCGCCCTCCTGATAGAGTTCACGCAGACGCGTGCGGCCATCAAACAGCTTTGCCGCCAGATGCCCGCGTCCCTCCGCTCTTTGCGGTCTCGTCCCTGCCGCCGCAATCATCGTACCGTCCCTTTCGGTCGCGCCACCGGTTTCATTCCATCGCGCGGATAACGGAAAGCAAGCAAGTCCCATGCCGTCCAGGGATACCCGCAGCGGAGCTGGAAGATTTGAAAGGCGCTCTGCTAGCTGCCGAAAAATGCAGCATTTGCCGATCAGACGGTCAGGTGACGGCGGGCCTCCGGCGTATCCAGCGTTTCGGCAAGGCCTTCATGCACGATCTCGCCCCGATCCATGATGTAGACGTAATCGGCAAGCTCCCGGCAAAAGTCGAGATATTGCTCGACAAGCAGAATCGCCATGCCGGTGGAATCGCGCAGGTAACGGATGGCCCGGCCGATATCCTTGATGATCGACGGCTGAATGCCCTCGGTCGGCTCGTCGAGCACGAGAATCCGAGGCCGGGTCACCATGGCGCGTCCGATCGCCAGTTGCTGCTGCTGGCCACCGGAAAGATCGCCGCCACGACGCGATAACATCGACTTCAGCACCGGGAAGAGACTGAAGATGTCGTCGGGAATATTCCGGTCGCCGCGGCCAAGCGGAGCAAAGCCGGTTTCGAGATTTTCCTTGACTGTCAGCAGCGGGAAGATCTCGCGCCCCTGCGGCACATAGCCGATGCCCTGCTTGGCGCGGGCAAAAGGCGGCAGGCCATTGAGTCTGGTATCATTGAAGGTAACGGTGCCGGCCGACAGTGGATGCTGGCCGGTCACGGCGCGCAGAAGCGAACTCTTCCCCACGCCGTTCCGCCCCAGCACGCAGGTGATCTTTCCCATCTCCGCCTTGACGGAGATGCCACGCAACGCCTGGGCGGCGCCATAGTGCAGGTTTACGTTTTCGACTGTCAGCATGATGCCGTCTCCAGAATCTTTGTGGGTCCCCAAAAGACCCCTCCCCAACCCCTCCCCACAAGGGAGAGGGACAAGCTCGGAGCTACCGTCCCACTTCCCAAGAGATCATAAGAAAGCTGGCAATCGTAGTGATGAGCGAGCGCCCAGGTTAAGCCCCTCCCCCTTGTGGGGAGGGGTTGAAGAGGGGTGACACACCCACCAACATTCAATCGACGCATCATCCCTCACCGCCCCAGATAGTTCTCGATCACCTTCGGATCGGAACTCACAAAGTCGATTGATCCCTCAGCCAGGACCGAGCCTTCGGCAAGGCAGGTCACCTTGACGCCGAGGTCGCGGATGAAGCCCATGTCGTGTTCGACGACGACGACCGAGCGGGTCCTGGCGATGTCCTTGAGCAGGATCGCCGTTTCCGCCGTCTCCGCATCCGTCATCCCGGCCACCGGCTCGTCGACGAGCAGGAGCTTCGGCTCCTGCGCCAGCAGCATGCCGATCTCCAACCACTGCTTCTGCCCATGCGAGAGGTTGGCGGCGAATTCGTCGCGCCGATACGTCAGCCGCACCGTTTCGAGGATTTCTTCGATGCGTGCTTTGTCCCCGCGCGAAAGCCGATAGAACAGCGTCGAGAACACGCCGCGGCGGCGGTTCAGCGCCAGTTCCAGATTGTCCCAGACCGTGTGGCTTTCGAAGACCGTCGGCTTCTGGAATTTGCGGCCGATGCCGAGCTCGGCGATATCGGCCTCGTCCTTTTTGGTAAGGTCGATCATGCCATTGAAGAACACTTCACCCTCATCGGGCCGCGTCTTGCCGGTGATGATATCCATCATCGTGGTCTTGCCGGCCCCGTTCGGGCCGATGATGGCGCGCAGTTCGCCGGGCTCGATCACGATCGACAGCGAATTCAGCGCCTTGAAGCCGTCAAAGGAAACCGAGACGCCGTTAAGATAAAGCACGCTGGTGGGTTTGACGTCGGGGATCATGCTGCTCACTCCGCGGCCTGGATTTTAGGTTCGATGCCGTCTTCCTGCGCCACCGGTGGGGCAGCCTTGGAGACGGCTTTCCGCCTGCCGAGATATTGGGCGATCGTGCCGACGACACCCTTTGGCAGAAACAGAGTGACGGCGACGAAGAGACCACCGAGCGCAAACAGCCAAAACTCCGGGAAGAGGCCGGTGAAGATCGTCTTGCCGCCATTGACGAGGATCGCGCCGATGATCGGTCCGATCAGCGTCGCCCGTCCGCCGACCGCTGTCCAGATGACCACTTCGATCGAGTTTGCAGGAGCGAATTCGCCGGGATTGATGATGCCGACCTGCGGCACATAGAGCGCGCCGGCAATGCCCGCCATCATCGCCGAGACGACGAAGGTGAAGAGCTTGAAATGCTCGACGCGGTAACCGAGGAAGCGCGTGCGGCTTTCGGCATCACGCACGCCGACCAGCACCTTGCCGAACTTCGAACGAACGATCGCCGAGGCAAGCAGCAGCGACAGCGCCAGCAAGACCGCGGTTGCCGCAAACAGGGCTGCACGCGTGCCGTCAGCCTGGACGTTGAAGCCGATAATGTCCTTGAAATCGGTCAGGCCGTTATTACCGCCGAAGCCCATGTCGTTACGGAAGAAGGCCAGCAGCAGCGCGTAGGTCATCGCCTGGGTGATGATCGAGAGATAGACGCCGTTGACGCGTGAGCGGAAGGCGAACCAGCCAAAGACAAAGGCGAGCAGGCCGGGCACGACGAGCACCATCAGCGCCGCAAACCACAAGTGGTTGAAGCCGTACCAGAACCAGGGCAGATCCTTCCAGTTCAGGAACACCATGAAATCGGGCAGGATTGGGTCGCCGTAGCTGCCGCGGGTGCCGATCTGGCGCATAAGATACATGCCCATCGCATAACCGCCGAGCGCAAAGAAGGCACCGTGGCCGAGCGAGAGAATGCCGCAGAAGCCCCAGACGAGATCGAGCGCCAGCGCCAGCAGCGCATAGGTCAGATACTTGCCGAACAGTGACATGATATAGGTCGGCACGTGCAGCGGATTGGTCGGCCCGGTCATCAGGTTCAGCACCGGCACGAGAACCGCGACCAGAAGCAGCAGGGCGATGGCAATGACGATCTTACGATCGAGTGATCGGAGAAGGAAGGCCGTTATCATGCTTCCACCGCCCTTCCTTTGAGTGCGAAGAGTCCGCGGGGACGCCTCTGGATGAAGAGAATGATGAGGACGAGCACCAGGATCTTACCGAGCACGGCGCCGGCGAAGGGCTCGAGGAACTTGTTGACGACGCCGAGCGACAGCGCCCCGACCAGCGTGCCCCAGAGATTGCCGACACCGCCGAAGACGACCACCATGAAGCTGTCGATGATGTAGGATTGGCCGAGGTTCGGCGAGACGTTGTCGATCTGGCTGAGCGCCACCCCGGCAATACCGGCAATGCCCGAACCGAGCGCGAAGGTGAAGGCGTCGACCCAGCCTGTGCGGATGCCCATCGACGATGCCATGCGGCGGTTCTGCGTGACGGCACGCATCTGCAGCCCGAAAGCTGACCGCTTGAGCAGCAGGAGCAGCGTTACGAAGACGACCATCGAAAAGACGATGATCCACAGTCTGTTCCAGGTGATGGAGAGCCCGCCGAGATCGAAGACACCGGACATCCAGGTCGGATTGCGGACCTCGCGGTTGGTTGGGCCGAAGATGCTGCGCACGGCCTGTTGCAGGATCAGCGACACGCCCCAGGTGGCGAGCAGCGTTTCGAGCGGGCGGCCGTAGAGATAGCGAATGACGGCGCGCTCGATGACAAGGCCGACGAAGCCGGTAAAGACGAAGGCGGCAGGCACGGCAAAGGCAAGCGAATAGTCCGCCACACCGGGAAAGGTCGAGGTAATGTATTCCTGCACCACGTAGGTGGTGTAGGCGCCGATCATCACCATTTCGCCATGCGCCATGTTGATGACGCCCATGACGCCGAAGGTGATGGCAAGGCCGATCGCGGCAAGCAACAGCACCGAGCCGAGCGACAATCCGTACCAGACGTTCTGGACGACATCCCACAGCGCCAGGCTGCGATTGATCGTGCTGATATCTGCCTGGATCGCCGGCTTCAGATCATCGGGCGCAGTTTCGAGTGTGGTCGTGAGAATGGTCAGTGCATCACGATTACCGCGAGCTGCGATCGTATCGATCGCAGCCTTCTTGTCTTCGACGCTCGCATCCGTCTTGAGCAGCAGCACTGCGCGCGCCGCTTCCATCGTATTCTTGATCTCGGCGTCCTTTTCAGCCGCAAGCGCCGCGTTCAGCAGGTCGAGATTGGCGGGATTGGCGTCTTTCAGCAGGCCCTGCGCCGCCGCGAGCCGCGCCGAACGGTCCGGGCTCATCAGCGTCAGCTGGCTGGTGGCGGCGCTGATGACGCCGCGAAGTGCATTGTTGATCTTGACCTTGGTCATCAGATCCGGATCGACATCGGCAGCGGCTTCGCCGGTGATCGGATCGGAATAGGTCGGTTCGTCATCGGTGCCGCCCTGGAGGAGCACTGGGCCGCCATCGGAATTGACGTAGAGAAAGCCGGTGCTCAACTGCTGCAGGATCTGGCTGACATGCGGGTCCTTGGAGGCGACCAGCGCCTTGATGGCCGCCTCGCGTTCCGGGAAGTCGCCGGCGCCGAGCGCATCGATGAGCACGTGGATATCGTCCTCTGCCCGAACTTCGCTCGATGTTGCCAGGCCCGGAAATGCGAGGCCGGAAAATGTCAGGCCCGAGAACGTCAGGCAGAGCGTGATGAGGAAAATCTTTATGGCGCGATACATCAGCTTTCTCGCCCTTGAGTGTGTTGGCCTCGCGGCGCAATCGCTGGGACGGAGCTTCCGCCCGGTATCAAACCCGGACGGAAGTCTTCAGGCAATCATCTGACCGGGGTCGTACTCAGGAACCCTTGCCGCCGCACTTGCCGGTAGCGACGTTGAAGTTGCCGCAGGACATCGGCTTGCGCCAATCGGAGATCAGGTCCTTGGAATCAGGCAGGTAATCGGACCATTCGTCGCCGACCACGGCGGGCGTCTGCTGGACGATTTCGAACTGGCCGTCGGCCTGGATTTCACCGATCAGCACTGGCTTGGTGATGTGGTGGTTCGGCATGACGGTCGCATAACCGCCGGAGAGGTTCGGAACGCTGACGCCGATGATGGAGTCGAGAACCTTGTCGGTATCGGTCGTGCCGGCAGCCTGGACGGCCTTAACCCATGCGTTGAAGCCGATATACGCAGCCTCCATCGGGTCGTTCGTCACGCGCTTGTCGTTCTTGGTGTATGCGTGCCAGTCCTTGATGAACTTCTTGTTGGCCGGGCTTTCGACCGACTCGAAATAGTTCCAGGCAGCGAGATGGCCGACAAGCGGCTTGGTGTCGAGACCGGCAAGTTCTTCTTCGCCGACCGAGAAGGCGATGACAGGAATGTCGGTTGCCTTGATGCCCTTGTTGCCCAGTTCCTTGTAAAACGGAACGTTGGCGTCGCCGTTGATCGTCGAGACGACGGCGGTCTTCTTGCCAGCCGAACCGAATTCCTTGATCTTGGAAACTTCGGTCTGCCAGTCGGAGAAGCCGAACGGCGTGTAGTTGGTCATGATGTCTTCTTTCGGAATACCCTTCGAAATCAGGTATGCCTCGAGAATTTTGTTGGTCGTGCGCGGATAGACGTAGTCGGTCCCTTCAAGAACGAAGCGCTTGACGCCTTCTTTTTCCATCAGGTAGTCGACGGCCGGAATGGCCTGCTGGTTCGGAGCAGCACCGGTGTAGAAGATGTTGCGCGAGGATTCTTCGCCTTCATACTGCACGGGATAGAAGAGCAGCGAATTCAGCTCTTCGAATACCGGCAGCACGGATTTGCGCGAGGACGAGGTCCAGCAACCGAAGACGGCGGCAACCTTGTCCTTCTGGATCAGTTCACGGGCCTTTTCGGCAAACAGCGGCCAGTCGGAAGCCGGATCGACGACGACGGCCTCGAGCTTCTTGCCGAGAAGGCCGCCCTTTTTGTTCTGCTCGTCGATGAGCATCAACATGGCGTCTTTCAGCGTGGTTTCGGAAATCGCCATCGTGCCGGAAAGCGAATGCAATACGCCGACTTTAATCGTGTCCTCGGCGGCCACCGCGCCGTGGAATGCGGCCGATGCCGCCATGACGGCACCGAGCGCAGCGCCGGTGATCGTGGATCTGAGATTCATCTGGTTGAGCCCCTCTTCTTGTTCCGCAACAGGCCGGAAACGGAATTTAACTGTTGCCGAGGGGACTATCGGGTGCTGCATCGCAAAAACACATACGCAAAATGACGTAGGCGCGGGGGCAAACGGACAGATCGAAGAAAGCGGCATCCCCCCAGCGGGAGATGCCCTGTCGGTTCTATGCGAAGAATTATTCGTCGATCGTCAAGATGACGGCTGTCGGGCCGTAAGAGAGGCTGGCCTTGTGTTCGGAAACGGTGACCTTACCCAAGGTGCCGACGACACCACCCGCCTTCAGGATCTCGATCTTCGTTCCGGGTATAGGGGTAATGCCATCGGCAAGCGTCACCTCGAGATCGCCGGCGAGCGCAGCCTTGCCCTCGACGGCCAGCGTGCCGGCGCCGTTCGCGCCGAGCGCCAGCTTTACCGTTGCATGGGCGAGCTGCTGATAATCACCGCCTACGATCAAAGGCTTGTCTGCCGCCACGACGAGCGAACCGCCATTGACCGTAAGGGCGCCGGCACCGAAGGCCGAGGGCGATCCAGCCACCAGCGCGCCGTCTTCGAGCACGGTGCCACCAGCATAGCTGTTGGCGCCCGAAAGCCCGAGAGTGCCGCTGCCGCGTTTTACCAGCCTGCCTTTGCCGGCGATGTCGTTGCGCCAGGTATCGATCGAATTGAAGCCGCCCTTTGCCGCGTCCATCGTCACGGTGACATCCTGCTCGAAGGCACCGTAACCATCGGCGGCGGCAAACAGGTTGAGACGACCGTAACCTTCCGCATCGTCAATGAGCGGATAACCCGAGGCGATTTCGGTGGTCTTCAGCACGTCGCGGCGCTGTTCGACGTCGAGATAGGGCAGGCGCGTTTCGAGAAGCGCTTCAGCGCCCTGCGGCACGCGAGCCGGCTGATCGGTCGCATGGATCGTCGGCATTCCGTAGCTCAGGCGCTGCAGCACGTAAGCGCGATTGGCGTCATGATCGGCAAAACGGTCTGCGGCGAGCGGCGCCGCATGCGCGGCGACTGCAAGCGCGCCCGCATCGGCAACGCCTGATTTGGCGAGGAGCCATGACTGTGCCCGGGTGTACGCATCGCTCTTCAGCGCGGCATTGTCGGCCTTGTTCAGATTATAGACGACCGTCGCAGTGCCGAGCATCCGGCCACCCATCACGTCGAGAGGGGAATGCATGCCGGCGAGGATGCGATCCTCGCCCAGTTCGCTGGCACGCGTGATCATTTCCTGAAAGCGCTGCGGCACGAGATAGGCCATGGCAAGCGCATCCCGCCAGGCTTCCGCCGTATGCCCGCTCGGGAAACCGCCGTCCTCGACCGGCTTGCCGCTCTTGGCCGGCTCAAGCGTCGGGACGACCGACACGTCCTGGCTCCAGCGATAGGGGCGGCCATATTTGAAATAGCGCTTGGCGGGTTCCGTCGAGCCGTCACCGCTTGCGGCGTTGATGAAATCGATAGCAAGGCCCATGTCCGGGTTTGCATCGGTCTTGTTTTCCGTATCCGGCTTGCTGCCGGCGCCGCGATTGTTGCCCCTGTCGTCATATTTGACCGTCGTTGCATCAGCCGCCACTTCGGTGATCGTGGTGGTCTGCTTCGAGCCGGCTTTCCAGGCATCCGTCAGCGGACCGAGGCCATCGACGATGCTAGCATTCTTGCCGCGCCGGTCGTCGAGATAGGCGGCCACCGCCTGATCGGCCGTCCGCGCCCGCGTCGCATTGACGACATAGGCGATGTTGGCGTCATGGACGGCTTGGTTGACGATATGGCCGTCGGTCTTGCTGGAGGGAATGCCATCCCAATCCGTCTTGGCGACCGCCGGGCAATTGTCCTTGGCCGGGGCTTCGACACCTGCATCGACGAAGGACGTGCGCGGGGTCCAGATTTCAAGGAAGCCGGAGAGGAGGTGAACGGCGGCGTTGGTGTCGACCGTCGAGAAGCAGGCGTCCCCGCGCTTGTTGGTGTTTCCGGCTTCGGCATAGGGCGCTTTCGCCGCCGTGGCCTGATCGGCGCTGGCAAACGAAGGCACGATGGAAACAAGGCAGACGAGGGCGGTGCTCAGGCGGCAAAGGCTTAAAGCAGACATGGAATACCCGAAATAGTTGAACGAACGCGGGGAGAGGTAGAGTTCTTGTGTGACAGGTCAATTTCAAAAATATTGCCATTCTGTGAACCACCCGGCGTCCGCCTCTTGCCTTTCCGCTCCATCCCGCCAAAACTCGCTGGAAGACGATGAGCCCCAACCGGAATGCTGAAAGGAAGACATGGCAGCGCGCCAACGCATCATTCCGGTAAGACGCGAATACAATCGCTGGGTCGCCAACCAGACGCTGGAAGATTATGCGTTGCGCTTCACCGCAAAGAGCGCACGCCATTTCTCTTCGCAACGCATCTCGCAGACGGCGATCGGCGCAATCTCTTTCCTGGCGCTCGAGGCGATCGGCGGCGCAATCACCCTCTCCTACGGCACCACCAACGCCTTTTATGCCATTATCGTCGCCAGCATCGCGATGCTGGCGATCGGCCTGCCGATCAGCCGCTACGCCATCCGCCACGGCGTCGACATCGATCTTCTGACGCGCGGCGCCGGCTTCGGATATATCGGTTCGACCATCACCTCGCTGATCTATGCGAGCTTCACCTTCATGCTGTTTGCGATCGAGGCTTCGATCATGTCCGGCGCATTGGAGCTCACCCTCGGCATCCCGCTCTGGATCGGATACATCATCAGCGCCGTCATGGTGATCCCGCTGGTGACGCATGGCGTGCGGCTGATCAGCAAGTTCCAGCTGATGACCCAGCCCTTCTGGATCGTGCTGAATATCCTGCCTTTCATCTTCATCGCCTGTTTGGACTGGGAAAAGTTCGATCTCTGGCGCGCCTTTGCCGGCATCCGCCATGCCTCCGGTCCGCCAGGCACCGTCGCCGATTTCGATCTGGTGGAGTTCGGTGCTGCCTCTGCCGTCATCCTGGCGCTGATGTCGCAGATCGGCGAACAGGCCGACTTCCTGCGTTTCCTGCCGCCGGACCCGCAGCGCAAGTGGCGCCATCGCCTGGCTGTTTTTCTCGCCGGACCCGGCTGGGTCATTATCGGCGCGCCGAAACTGCTTGCCGGCTCCTTCCTCGTCGTGCTGACCTTTGCCTCGGGCGTGCCGCTTGATCGTGCCGCGGACCCGGCGCAGATGTATCTGACCGCTTTCGGCTACATGGTCCCCTGGCACACCGCTGCGCTGTTGTTGATGGCCGCCTTCGTCGTCATCTCGCAGTTGAAGATCAACGTGATGAATGCCTATGCCGGCTCGCTCGCCTGGTCGAATTTCTTCTCGCGGCTGACCCACAGCCATCCTGGCCGCGTCATCTGGCTAGTCTTCAACGTCGCGATCGCCCTGCTTTTGATGGAGCTTGGCATCTACCGGCTGCTGGAGGAAACGCTCGGCATCTTCTCGATCATCGCCATGGCCTGGCTCTGCACGATCTCCGCCGATCTTTTCATCAACAAGCCCCTTGGCCTCGCTCCACCCGGCATCGAGTTCAAGCGTGCCCATCTCTACGACATCAACCCGGTCGGCCTCGGCGCCATGACGCTGTCGGCGACGGTGTCGCTGATTGCCCATTTCGGTGCCTTCGGCGAGATCGCCGCCTCGCTCGCTCCCTATATCACCCTCGTCATCGCGCTGATCGCCTCGCCGGTGCTCGCTTGGGCGACGAAAGGCAAGTTTTACCTCGCGCGCAAGCCGCGACACGGTTGGAAGAACCTGACGAACATCACTTGCTCCGTCTGCGAACACCCGTTCGAGCCGGAGGACATGGCCTGGTGTCCGGCCTACGCCGCGCCGATCTGCTCGCTCTGCTGCTCGCTCGACCGCCGCTGCCACGACATGTGCAAGCCGGCCGCCCGTTTCAACGCGCAGGTCGGCACCGTCGCCAAGGTACTGCTGCCCGACGCCATTCTGGGGAAGCTGACGACGCGACTCGGCCGCTACGGCATCGCCGTCGTGCTGGCCTTGACCGCCATCGGCGCAATCCTGGCGATGATCGCCCATCAGGTCGCCGCCGCCTCGCCTGAAACAGCCGAGGTCGTCAACCGCACTATCCTCATCGTCTTCTTCGTCTTCTCGGTGATATCAGGGGTCGTTTGCTGGTTCTATGTGCTCGCCCATGACAGCCGCGTCGTCGCCGAGGAGGAATCCTCGCGCCAGAATACGCTGCTGCTCAAGGAGATCGCCGCCCACAAGAAGACCGACACCGCCTTGCAGAGCGCCAAGGAGACGGCAGAGGCCGCCAATCGCGCCAAGAGCCGCTACGTCGTGGGCTTGAGCCACGAACTGCGCACGCCGCTCAACGCCGTGCTCGGCTATGCCCAGATCCTCGAGCGCGACGAAACCATCCCGGCGCCACGTCAATCCTCGATCAAGGTCATCCGCCGCAGCGCCGAACACCTCTCCGGACTGATCGACGGCCTGCTCGATATTTCCAAGATCGAGGCCGGCCGCCTGCAGGTCTACTCCAATGAGATCAACATCCAGGATTTCCTCGACCAGATCGTCGATTTGTTCCGCCCGCAGGCGCAGGCAAAAGGCCTCGTCTTCATCCACGAGCGCTCGCCGACCTTGCCGCAATTCGTCCGTACCGACGAAAAGCGGCTGCGCCAGATCCTCGTCAACCTGCTCTCCAATGCCATCAAGTTTTCCGACGAAGGCAGCGTCACCTTCGATGTGGGCTATCGCAACCAGGTGGCGACCTTCACCGTTGCCGATACCGGCCGCGGCATCACCGAGGAAGATCTTCCCCGCATTTACGAACCCTTCCAGCGCGGCGAGGCCGAAAGCGTGCGGCCGATGCCGGGCCTCGGCCTCGGCCTCACCATCACCCGGCTTCTGACCAACACGCTCGGCGGCGAGATTTCGGTTTCGAGCGTCAAGGACGAGGGCTCGACTTTCCGCGTCCGTCTCATGCTGTCGGCCGTCATGCGCGCCGTGGCCGCCGCGCCGCAGGAGAAGCGCATCGTCGGTTATGACGGCCCGCGCCGCACGCTCGTTATCGTCGACGATAACGAAGACCATCGCGAGATGATGCGCGAAATCCTGGCACCCCTCGATTTCATCGTACTGACGGCGGCGGGCGGCGCCGAATGCCTGACGCTGATCGAAGGCATCATGCCGGACCTCTTCCTCGTCGATATCCTGATGCCCGGCATGAACGGCTGGCAGCTCGTCTCGCGTCTGCGCGAGGCCGGCCAGACAGCGCCGGTGCTGATGCTCTCGGCCAATATCGGTGATGCCGCTGTTCTCAGCGACAGTGACGACAGCCACAATGATGCGATCGGCAAGCCGGTCGACATCCGCCAGCTCCGCGACAAGCTCGCTTTGCATCTTGGGTTGAAATGGGTCTATGCCGACGCCGCACCCGCAGTTCCCGTTAAGACCCAAGTGCCGATGCCGAGCCCAGGTGCTGCCCATGTGCAGGAATTGCTGCGGCTCGGTGAGATCGGCTATATCAGAGGCATCGAAGCCAAGCTTTCGGACCTTGCCAGGGTGGAGGCAAATCAGCCATTCACCGAGAAACTTCGCGCCTATGTCGCCGCCTTCGATCTCGCCGGCTTCATGACCTTCCTGCACGACTTCGACGAAAAGGTGGAACCCATTGGCTGAGCCGGCCCTCCCTCGCGACATCGTTCTGCTCGTCGACGACTCGCCCGAAGCGCTCGGCTTCCTGACCGACGCGCTCGAACAATCCGGCTTTTCCGTACTGATCGCCACGTCAGGCACCGCGGCCCTGGGTATCGTCGAGCGCATCACCCCCGATCTCATCCTGCTCGACGCCGTCATGCCCGCCATGGATGGCTTCGAGACTTGCCGCCGGCTGAAGGCGAATGCCGCGGTGGCGCAGGTGCCCGTCATCTTCATGACCGGCCTGACCGAGACCGAACATGTCGTGCACGCGCTGGAATCCGGCGGTGTCGACTATCTCAGCAAGCCGATCAATATCGACGAACTGCGCGCCCGCATTCGTGTCCATCTGCGCAATGCTCGCTCGGCCCAAAGCGCCCGCGTCGCGCTCGACGCAGCCGGCCGCCATTTGCTGGCCGTCAAAGGCGATGGCGCCATCCATTGGTCGACGCCGCAAGCAACACGGCTCGTCAACGCCGCCATGGGCAGCGACGACGGCATGGAAATCGTCGTCCGCCATATCGCGGGCTGGATGCGCGACCGCGCAGCCGCAGTGCGCGACAGCGTTATCTCTATCGCCCATGCCGGCCAGGCGGCGCTGCAACTCGCCTTCCTTGGCGCAATCGGGCCTGACGAATATCTCTTCCGCCTGACCGCCGCCAACCAGCGGCGCGACGACGAGGCACTGCGCCAGCGCTTCTCGCTCACCCAGCGCGAATCCGAAGTTCTGCTCTGGATCGCCAAAGGCAAGGCTAACCGCGACATCGGCGAAATATTGGGACTGTCGGCGCGCACGGTGAACAAGCACCTCGAACAGATCTACGTGAAGCTCGGCGTTGAGAACCGGGCGTCAGCAGCCGTCAAGGCCACGCACGTGCTGCACGAGATGTGAGGACGGGACGACAACCGCATCAAGCCACCCGATCCGGCAGGTCCCTGCCCTCGAAGAATGCCGTCACGTTGTCGACCACCTTCATACCCATGGCAGTCCGCGTCTCTTCCGTAGCGCTGCCGAGATGCGGCAGCACCATGACGTTCTCCATCCGCCGCAGCGCCTTCGGCACGTCAGGTTCCGCCTCATAGACGTCAAGCCCGGCGCCACGAATCGTCCCCGCTTCAAGTGCTGCAATGAGCGCCATCTCATCCACCACGTCACCGCGCGCGGTATTGATGAGAAAAGCATTCGGCTTCATCGTCGAAAGCCGCGCCGCATTCATCAGGTGCCTGTTCTCTGCTCCGCCAGGGCAGTGCAACGAAACGAAATCGGCAGCCGCCAGCACATCCTCGATCGCCGGCAATTGCCGCGCGCCGTACCGCGCCGCCTCCGCGGGATCGACGGTCGAGCGATTGAAGAACACGACGTCCATGCCGAAGCCGAAATGGCAGCGTTGCGCAAACGCCTTGCCGATCCGGCCGAAGCCGATGATGCCGACCGTCTTGCCGGTTACCTTGGTGCCGATCATATGGGTCGGGCACCAGCCCGTCCATTCGCCGCCGCGCAGTTGCCGTTCGCCCTCGCCGCCGCGCCGGGCAACGGAGAGCAGCAGCAGCACGGCGATATCGGCCGTGCAGTCGGTCAGCACGCCGGGCGTATTCGTCACCGCAATGCCCTTCGCCCTGGCGGCTGATATGTCGATATGATTATAGCCGACGCCAAAATTTCCGAGGATCTTAGTGACCACAGGCGCGCCTTCGAAGACGGCGACCGGCAACCGATCGGAAACCGTCGGCAGCACCGCATCATAGGTAGAAAGCGCCAGCCTCAGCTCATATTCGCCGAGCGGACTGTCGTTGCCGTTGAGCGTCACATCGAAACGTTCGGCAAGGACGGCCTCCACCGCGGCTGGCCAGCGCCGGGTGACGAGAATGCGGGGTTTAGACATGGGCGGCTCCACTCGACGCTTCAAAAGGATGACGAGAGTTAAAGCATGTCGCGCAAAAGTGTGCAGCGGTTTTGCGCTAACGACTTGCGTAAAAACAAAGACCTAAAGCGCGAGGAGCGATTCCGAAAGATCGCGACGAACTTTAGACCAGCCCGGCGGAAATTGGAACGTTTCGCAAAAAGAAAGAAGCCCGGTCGGAACCGGGCTTCGATAGTCATCGCTCACAAAGGTAGCGAAAGCTTACTTGCCCTGCGGGACGTAGGTGTACTTGCCGTCCGCGCCCTTCTTCCATTCGTACATGATGTAACCAGGGATCTTCGGGTCGCCCTTTGCGTCGAACGAAATGTCGCCGAGAACCGTCGGGAACGGACCCTTTTCCTTCATGGCCGTAGCAACAGCCTCAGGATCCACCGAACCGGCAGCCTTGGCGGCACCGACGATCGCCTGCATCGCAGCATAGGAATAGAGCGTGTAGGCTTCCGGGTTGAAACCGGCGGCCTTGAACTTTTCGACGAGTTCCTTGTTGGCCGGGTTCAGCGTCGGATCAGGACCGAAAGTGTTCAAGGTACCGGCAACAGCGTCGCCAGCGATCGAGGCCAGTTCGTTCGAAACGATACCGTCGCCCGAAACCAGCGTTGCCTTCAGGCCCTGATCGGCGGCCTGGCGGATGATGAGACCGGCTTCCGTGTGCAGGCCGCCCCAATAGATGATCGAGACGCCGGCTTCCTTCATCTTGGCGATGAGGGCTGAGAAGTCCTTGTCGCCGACGTTGATGCCTTCGTACATGACTTCCGTCAGACCGGCGGCATTCATCGCCTTCTTGGTTTCGTCAGCAAGACCCTGACCGTAAGGTGTCTTGTCGTGAACGACGGCGATCTTGGCGTCCTTGAAGTGATCGGCAAGATACTTGCCGGCGATGGCGCCCTGCTGATCGTCACGGCCGCAGGTGCGGAACGTGTTCCAGAGGCCCCGTTCCGTAAACTTCGGGTTCGTAGCGGCCGGGGTGATTTCGAGGATACCGTTTTCGGCATAGACTTCCGAAGCCGGGATCGAAACGCCAGAGTTGAAGTGGCCGATGACGAACTTGACGCCGTCGGCAACGAATTTGTTGGCGACCGAGATGCCCTGCTTCGGGTCGGAGACGTCGTCGCCGAGCTCGAGCTTGATCTGCTCGCCGTTGATGCCGCCAGCAGCATTGATGTCGGCGGCCGCCTGCTCGGCGCCCTTCTGGAGCTGAGCGCCGAACGCGGCGTTCGGGCCAGTCAGCGGACCAGCGACTGCGATGAGGACGTCGGCCCATGCGTTGCCGCTGAAGGCGACCATCGCCGTCAGAGCCACTGCCGACAGAAGAGACTTCTTCATATTGTTACTCCCAATTTTTGGGCGGGTTCCGGTCCAAGGCCCAGCGCACTACCCACCATTGACTGCGCTAGGAAAGCTGTTCCACTCTGAAGGCAATTCATGCCTAGTTTCAACGGACTGTCAATGTTTGTCCTTCCACGAAAACGCGGAAGTTTTTTCATACAGCCAGTAATAGTTGTTGACCATCTGATTGGTACGGCGAAAGCGGAAGCCGGCCGTCGAGAAGACCAGCAGCATTACGAAATCGATGCAGTAGTAGAGGGTGCTGAGCATCGGCCCATCAAACAGGGCGTGGTGCAGGAACTGCATCGCCCAGGCGAGTAGGAAGGTGTAGACGACAGTCAGCGGATAGTCGTTCCAGCCTTCGGCAACCGCCTTGCCGGCGCGCCAGGCCGTCCAGAAGCCAATCAGCACGACGATCGCGCGGATGATCAAGCGGGCGCCGGTATCGCTTTCGAAGAAAAGTCCCTGCATGTCAAACTCCCCCTTCGAGCTAGTGTCTTCCGCCTTCGAGATAAGCAGCACGGACTTCAGGATTGGCGAGCAGCTCCTTGCCGGAGCCGCTCATCGTTACCTTGCCGTTCACCATCACGTAAGCGCGGTGCGAAAGCCTGAGGGCGGCAAATGCGTTCTGTTCGACAAGAAACACCGTCAACCCTTCCTGTTCATTAAGCTTCCGAATCGCCTCGAAGATGCCCTTGACGATCAGCGGCGCCAGACCAAGCGAGGGTTCGTCGAGAAGCAGCAGCTTCGGGCGCGCCATCAGCGCGCGGCCGATCGACAGCATCTGCTGCTCGCCGCCTGAAAGGGTGCCGCCGCGCTGGGCATGGCGTTCCTTGAGACGTGGGAAGAGCGTGAATATCTTCTCGACGTCCTCGGTGAAGTATTTGAGATTGTCGAGGCCGGCGCCCATCTGAAGGTTCTCCAGAACCGTCATGCGTGGGAAGATGCGGCGACCTTCCGGCGACTGCGCGATGCGCAGGCGGGCGATTTCATGGGTCGGAAGCTTGGTGATGTCGCGGCCCTCGAAGACGACCGAACCGACACGGGCCTGCGGGCTGCCGCAGACCGTCATCATCAGCGTCGACTTGCCGGCGCCGTTGGCGCCGATCAGGCTGACGATCTCGCCCTTGTTGACCTGGACATCGACGCCAGCCAGCGCACGGATATTGCCATAATAGGTTTCGACGCCATTTACCTGAAGGAGCGGTTGACCCGTCATTACTTCATCGCCCATCAGTTTGCGCCTCCTTCGAGCTGCTCGACGGTTGCGATCACCTCTTCCACTTCTTCATCCTCGACACCGAGATAGGCCGCGATGACCTTCGGATCGTTCTTCACGTGATCCGGCGTGCCATCTGAAATCTTCTGGCCGTATTCTAGGACGACGACGTGGTCGGAGATTTCCATGACCACCGACATGTCGTGCTCGATGAGCAGGATAGATGTTCCGGTTTCAGCGCGGATGCTCTGCAGCAGCGCGTTGAGCGTAGCCGATTCCCGCGGGTTCAGGCCGGCGGCCGGTTCGTCCAGGCATAGCAGTTCCGGGCCGGTGCACATGGCACGGGCGATCTCTAGACGCCGCTGGGCGCCGTAGGGCAGATCGCCTGCCGGATCGTCGGCGCGGTCGATCAGATCGGCCTTCTCCAGCCAATAGCGCGCAAGCTCGATTGATGCGGCCGCCTCCCGTTTGTAGGGACCGATTCCGATGAGGCCGAGGATCGTATAACCCGACGCCTTCATCAGCTTGTTGTGCTGGGCGACGAGCAGATTCTCGAGAACCGTCAGGCCGGAGAATAGCCGGATGTTCTGGAAGGTGCGCGCCACCTTGGCTTCTTTAGTGATGCGAAAGTCCGGCAAACGCTCCAGCAGGTGCTGCTTGCCGCTCTTCTGGTTGAGCGTGATCATCCCCATCGTCGGCTTGTAGAAGCCGGTGATGCAGTTGAAGACGGTGGTCTTGCCGGCACCGTTCGGCCCGATCAGCGCGGTGATATCGCCGCGCTTGGCTTCGAAGGAGAAGTCGTTGATGGCCATCAGACCGCCGAACTTCATCGACAGGTGTTCGACCTTGAGAAGCGTATCGCTGGACATGGTGTTGGTGACGGGGCTCATCAACCATGGCCCTCCTTGATGAAGCTTCCGGATATTGCCTTGCGCGCCTTGAGGAAGGCGGTCGGTTCACGCGAACCGACGAAACCGCGCGGCTTGAACAGCATGACCACGACCATGGCGAGGCCGAAGATCAGCATGCGATACAATTCTGGCGTGAAAGTCGGCCCGAAGATCACTTTCAGGAAGTCCATTTCGCGCAGCAACTCGGTGCCGCCGACCATGACGATTGCGGCGATCGCAATGCCGGTCAGAGAACCCATGCCGCCGAGGACGACGATGGCGAGGATGACGGCCGATTCCAAGAAGACGAAGGATTCCGGCGAAACGAAGCCCTGACGGGCAGCAAAGAAGGACCCGGCGAAACCGGCAAACATCGCTCCCGTCGCAAAGGCCGTGAGTTTGGTCGTCACCGTATTGATGCCGAGCGAACGGCAGGCGATCTCGTCTTCGCGCAACGCTTCCCAGGCGCGCCCGATCGGCATGCGGCGCAGTCGGATGGTCACGTAGGCGGTCAGCATGCAGAGCGCCAGGATAAGGTAAAAAAGGAAGATCTTGTAGTAAGCCGAGGACATCGGCAGGTGAAAAAGCTTGGCGAAGCCGCCGGCCGTCGCATCGAAGGGAATGCCGAAGAGCGTCACCTTGGGAATGCTCGAGATACCGAAAGTCCCCTTGGTGACATCCGTCCAGTTGATGATGACGAGGCGGATGATTTCGCCGAAGGCGAGCGTCACGATGGCGAGGTAGTCGCCGCGCAGGCGCAGCACCGGGAAGCCGAGGATGACGCCCCAGAGTGCGGCGAAAATGCCGGAAAGCGGCAGGAGAACCCAGAAGGACAGGCCGAAATGGCTCGAAAGCAGCGCATAAGAATAGGCGCCGACTGCGTAGAAGGCGACATAGCCGAGATCGAGAAGACCGGCGAGGCCGACGACGATGTTCAGCCCCCAGGCAAGCATCACATAGATCAGGATCTGGATGCCGAAATTGTCGACATATGTCAGCGAGCCCTGAGGCCCTTTGATCGCCACCACCACCATGGGATAAAGCAGCAGCGCGATCAGCGCGATCTTTAGGAAATGCCGGTGGAAGAAGCTCTTCTCGGTTGAGATGGCGAGTTCACCCTGTCTCGCCTTTGCCAGCTTGCGGCTGTCGAGATGCGGCCGCAGGAAAACCACCGTGGCGAAGCGGCCGATCGCGGCGACAGCGACGAAGATCGCAAGCAGCCCCCAGCGCTGGACGATGATCAACTCGTTGTTGATGTTCTGATCGGTCTTGAGGCCGACATACAAAACGAACATGCCGAACGACAGGATGGCGGCGAAAAGAGCTTCGGTAAGGCCTTTACGGACAAGTCCTGCATCGGGCTTGCCTGCGGAATTATCAATGTTTGCCATGACGTTACACCTTCTCGACTTCCGGCCGTCCAAGAATACCCGTCGGCTTGAAGATCAGCACGAAAGCGAGGATGGCGAACGTCGCGACATCCTTGTACGCGATGGTGAAATAGGCCGACCACAGCGATTCGATCAGGCCTATCATCAATCCGCCGAGAACCGCGCCCGGCAATGAGCCGATGCCGCCGAGAACGGCTGCCGTAAATGCCTTGACACCCGGCGTGAAGCCGTCGGCGAACGAGGCGACACCATAATACATCAGGTACATCGTGCCGGCGACGGCGGCCAGTGCCGCACCCATGACGAAGGTGATCGAAATCGTCTGGTCGACATTGACGCCCAGCAGCGCCGCCATCTTGCGGTCCTGCTCCGTGGCGCGCTGGGCACGGCCGAGTGCGGTACGATTGACGATGTACCAAAAGACGGCGAGCAGCACGACCGTGATCACGATGATGACGATCTGTTTCAGCGACACCGAGACGTTGCCGAACTGATAGACCGAGCTGATCATCGGCGGGATCGGCTTGTTGCGCGGACCCTGCGTCACCTGGATGAAATTGGACAGCACGATCGACATGCCGATGGCGGTGATCAGCGGCGCCAGGCGGAAGGAACCGCGCAGCGGACGGTATGCGACTCGCTCGATCGTCCAATTCCACAAACTCGTCATCAGCATCGCGACGACAAGCATCGCCAGCAGCAGAACCGCCACCGGAAGACCTGCGAAGATGGATGTGAGGACGAGAAAGACGATAAGAGCGGCAAAACCACCGAGCATGAAAATGTCGCCATGGGCGAAATTGATCATGCCGATAATGCCGTAAACCATCGTATAGCCAATAGCCACAAGGCCATAGATGGATCCGAGCGTCAGCCCATTGAAGAGCTGCTGGACGAAATACTCCATATGTCGTTTTCCCCTGGATACGAGCCCAACAGGCTGCATCTCTTTTTGGTTCTTTGGTTCCCCGTTTCAGAGAACCTCATAGGCCGAATGCATACCGGTTTCGTTGGAAATGTGAAGACAAAAAGGATTTACTCCGACAAATTCTTGTCCGAACAGGCCTAACTGGCGCATTTTGAACCAAAGTCCACAGAAAATCGGCAAGGAAGGACCTATTTTTGGTCATAAACTGCCAGCGAGTTAACGATCCGAAGATGTCGCCGTCGATTTTCTACGCCGTTCGTCGCACAAGCGATTCCATAGAATTGGAAGATGGCGCAAATTCAAACCCCAACCCAGGTTCTTTTACGAATACCATTTCACCAGCAGACGCCCGATCTTCGTCTGACATCACTGAAAACTTATGGTAGCATCGTGGAACTGCGGTATCGGGGATGCAGAGCGCGACGGGAAGCACCATATCAAGCATGTGGTGAAAGGGATGGTTTGCGGATGAGCGACCGTGGGGTGCTCGCCGCATGGCGAACGGCAAAAGGACAATGCTGAGGACATTTGAACGGGCGGCGCTCGAAGCCGGCAAGGCCATTATCACGGTCTTGCGCAATGGCTTCCCGGTCGCCATGAAAGCGGATGCAAGTCCAGTGACGGTCGCCGACGAGGAGGCCGAACGCATCATCCTCGCTCATCTCGCCAGAGATTATCCCGAAATACCCGTCGTGGCGGAAGAATCCGTCGCCGCCGGAAAGGTGCCCGACATCGCCGGCCGAGGCTTCTTCCTGGTCGACCCTCTCGACGGCACGCGCGAATTCGTCGATGGGCGGCAGGAATTCACCGTCAACATCGCCTATATCGAGAACGGCGCCCCGGTGGCCGGCATCGTCTATGCGCCGGCGCTCGGCCTTGCCTTCTCAGGAGAACGGGGGCGGGCGCAAAGGTTCGTCGTGACCGATGATTTCGCGGTTGGCGCACGCGCCGCAATCGCCGTGCGCGAACAGCCGGACGACAGGCTGGCGCTTGCAAGCCTTCGTCACAACAGCCCGGAGACCGGAAACTTCCTCGCCCACCACGCGATCTCCAAATGCACGAATATCGGCTCCTCGCTGAAATTCTGCCTGCTGGCCGAAGGCAAGGCCGACGTCTATCCGCGCTTCACGCGTACTATGGAATGGGACACAGCGGCTGGCGATGCGGTGCTGCGCGCCGCTGGCGGTTCGACGGTGACGCTGG
Organism: Rhizobium sp. NZLR1b; assembly: GCF_019685155.1. Classification (NCBI taxonomy): domain Bacteria; kingdom Pseudomonadati; phylum Pseudomonadota; class Alphaproteobacteria; order Hyphomicrobiales; family Rhizobiaceae; genus Rhizobium; species Rhizobium sp. NZLR1b. The sequence continues at coordinate 110,171 of NZ_JABDWC010000012.1, read as the reverse complement.
ACGGCGCACCGCTGACCTACGGCAAGACCGGAACTGCCGCCGATTTCGACTTTGCCAACCCGAACTTCATCTCCTGGGGCGGCACCAAACGCGTCCTCGAACCGGTGTAGCCACCCGCAGCAATCCCTGAACGTCGGGCAGCGGCGCGATTTCTCGCACCGTGACGATTTCTGCACCTGCCGCGGCAGTCGCAACCGGCCTCAGCTTGGAGCCCGTCCCTTCTCTCCTAATGTCTGCCGGAAGTGTGCAGCGGTTCCGGGACAACAACACGCGCTTGGGAAGCGGGCGCCACGTGATCCAGGTCATATCGTCTTGTCATGATCGAGCGGCTGTCCACGGGACCGGACCGCTGGCAGCGGTCTGAGAGTGATTCGCAAACGGCGTGCGCGGATCAGGTGATTCTGGGGTGCGACGCCGTTTTTCCATCGTTCCGACGCCAGATCGTGACCCGTTCCGCCTTGATTTTGTCATATTCCGACACAGTTTGAGAATGATCGAGCAGCCTCGCTAAAAAGTTTTCGCGTCGGCAATCGTTAAAATTACCGTCTGACGACCGTCGGTCGCGTGCCGAAACAGCACGTCGGAACACCCCTGGAAGCCCTCGCCAAAGGCCTAGAAACCTTGACGAAATTCCAATTATTAACGAAATATCATGAGCTTGCCTCAACTTAACGCAAATGCGAAAGATTTGCTGCGATGCGATATTTCTCTGGACACCATTACACAATTGTCGCATTTTTCCGTTTTAGTAGGGTTACCAAGACCTGAGTGCAGCCCTGGTGACAGGGTAAACCATTGATCGCCTATTGCCGCCGCACCCCTCGAAGACAACAGAGTACGATCCTTGAGCATCACGGAACTAAACAACAGCATTTCGACAGAGTCCTTTAGGCCAAGCCGCCGCCAGCAGCCCAGCCCGAAGATCCAGACCCCTGTCATCCATAGCGATGCGCCGCAGGCGCCGTGGATGGATCTCGTCTTGAAGCGGGCGTTCGACATCGTTTCGTCGTTGAGCGCCCTCCTCGTCCTCGCCCCTTTCCTTCTGTTCGTCGCCTTGCTGATCAAGCTCGACAGCCCAGGACCGGTGCTCTTCAAGCAGACCCGCTGGGGCAAGAACTGCAAGACCATCAAGGTCTACAAGTTCCGCTCGATGCGCACCGATCTTTGCGATGTCTCGGGTATTGCCCAGACAGTGAAGAACGATCCGCGCATCACCCGCGTCGGCGCCATTCTTCGCCGCACCAACGTTGATGAGCTGCCGCAGTTGCTGAACGTGCTGATGGGTCACATGTCCGTCGTCGGTCCGCGCTGCCATGCAATCGGCATGCGTGCCGGCGGCATGCTCTACGAAGAGCTGGTTCCGGAATACCATCAGCGCCATGCCATGCGTCCCGGCATGACGGGTCTTGCCCAGATGCGCGGCCTGCGCGGCCCGACCGACCGTCCGGCCAAGGCGCGCGCGCGCATCGTCAGCGATCTCTATTACGTCGGGAATTTTTCGATTGTGATGGACATCCGCATCATTGCCGGAACCGTCGTGTCGGAGCTGACCCGCGGAAAAGGTTTCTAAGCTTTATGAAAGGGACCGGCTGCCTCGGCAGCCGGTCCCGCAATGCTCTGGCGCCCGCCTGCATGCGGCTGACCAAGAGCTTGCGCATTGCGCTCCTCAGATAAGTCCCAGCGTGTGTGACGAGAGACCGAAATGATCGTGACTCATCGCTGCCTTTGCCGGCCGCCGACCAGCGCGCGCATTCGATTTCGCGCCGAGTAAGCCTCGCCGACCGGCTGTCGTCCGAACTGCATCGTCGCAAAACCTTGGCCAGAAGTTCCATGCACCTGTGACGCAGCGCCATCGCGTGCTTGGACATGGGCAAGCGCCTGAAAAGGCGTAGATGTATTATTTCAGGTCATCGCCGTGCGAGCGCGAAGGCGAAGGCACTCTTCAGCGCATGCATCTGAAAGAGCGGGTTGAGGCGGCGTCTTTTGGCAACGCCGCCCGCAATCGCCCCTCCTTACAGAAGATTAGGCACGATCGTCCGCTTCGCCACGGTCACCAATCTGATGCAATAGAAGAAATCGGTCGCCCAGCAAAAGCCGGTCAGGCTTCCCTCCGAGTTGCCGGTCAGCCGGACTTCGATGAAAGCCGTGCGGTCGCTTCTCGGGAAAGCCGAGGGCAAGATAAAAATCGAAGTCCGCAAGCTTTGTCATCTCGCCGAGCCGCTCCTTGCCGCCGTTCGGCGCGACCGGTCCGTGAAGGCGAAAATCCAGCATCCTCAATGCAATCGCCGCGCGCATGCTCACTTCTTTTCATCTTCGTACCACGTATGGCCTGCTTCAACCGAACCCCGCCGCTGGCAGCAAAAGGCTCCGAGCCGGGGCGTTGGCAAAGACGACTTTTGCACTGCATCCGACGAACCAGATCACCAAAAGCGCGAGCTGGACTGATACACCAAAAGGAACGGAGACGATGTCTTGCGCTCAGCCCTATACCCAGCGCCACAAAGATCATCCCGGCAAATCAGTCCTATTTCTTCGGCTCGCCCCCTTTTTGCAGCGCTACAAATTGACGGCCTGCAGAAGGCCGTCCCAGGCCACCGGCCGCGCCAGGGCATCTAAATTTGTTATCAAAGTCTTACGATGAGTTTAGGCAATTTTTAAATGTGGCAAGCTAGAGTGGCGTCCGTGGTCTTGCGTTGTGTAGAGAGTCCAATGACCGAAATGATACGTCCCCGAGTTAAATATGTCATCGGCCCCGATGGCAGCCCCCTGACGATCGCGGATCTTCCGCCGCCCAATACGCGGCGCTGGGTGATCCGTCGGAAGGCAGAGGTTGTCGCGGCTGTTCGCGGTGGCCTGTTGAGCTTGGAAGAGGCCTGCGAGCGTTATACGCTCACGGTCGAAGAATTCCTCTCCTGGCAGTCATCGATCAACAGCCATGGCCTTGCCGGCCTGCGCACCACGCGCATCCAGCAATATCGCCACTGATCGCACGCCATCATCGACATCTATTTCGGGCCGGACGCATCTCCCGTCAGAGAATGAAGAAGGCCCGAAATCATTGACGAGGCGGCGTAACACCAGAGGCCGGGCTGGGTGAAGGCGTTTGCCACCCCCGTTGTCTTCGCCGCCGCAATGACGATCGCGACCAGCAGCACGTCCATCATTGACCACTTGGACAGATGCGGCACGACGCGACGATAGAACAGGCTGCCGGCCCCACCGCCGGCGGTCGTCACTTCCGCGGCAATGCCGATCATCTTCAGAAGCGGGAGCAGAATCGAAACCAATGCGACGATCGCCGCCAACAGCCCATCCCCGCCTTGCCACAGCGACATGACGATCTCGATGAGCGAAGGCGTTCTGTCGAAGAAATACAGCGTCTCGAAATGGACCAGCGGCAGGACCAGGCCGAGCGCCAGGAAGAACGGCGCGGCCACCAGAAGAACGGGGCGGATCATCAAAAGCGCTCTCATTGCGCTGAACCCCGCATCGATCCGACATTTTTCATGAACACTTCGTCTCCCAAAGAATCGCCGCACAGGCTTGGCACGGCTGTGTGGCCGTGTCACCGTCGGCTACCACCATATCTGGTTGCAAGGAACGACAATGGACATTCGAAATGAAGATGGCGCCTCCGGGGGCCGCTATGCAGCCGAGGTCGAAGGGCATGCGGCGGAGATGACCTATTCGCGCGCATCGGCGAAGCTTATCATCATCGACCATACGGCTGTACCCGATGCGCTGCGCGGCAAGGGTGTAGGCCAGGCATTGGCGCTTCATGCCGTGGAGGCAGCCCGAACCGGCGGCTGGAAGATCATACCGCTGTGCCCCTTTTTCAAGGCGCAGGCACAGCGCCATCCGGAATGGCAGGATGTGGTGAACTGATTCTGGCCCGAAGGGGCGGTTTTAAGCCGACGACCCTTCAGACGGCGAAAACACCAAAAGCCATGTATGACGGACAGTGCGCCCGTCATACATGGCTTCTCAGTGGCGATCGCCAGGGCGCCGAAGTCGGCGCCCGCGGTTTTCTTTTACGCCCTAGAACAGGATGATTTTAGGCCAGATCGGCCTAAGATCTGAATCCTGTTCTAAATTGAAGAGTAAGAGCATGATGTCGTCCGAAAACCGCTCACACTTTTCGGCATCATGCTCTGGCGCGGGCGCCGCTGTCACGCTCTTCCAGCGCCGTCGCTCTTGCATATTCGGCCTGCATCTCCTCGAGCGCCATTTCCAGCGTCTCTTCCTGCATCTTCAGTTCCTTGATCGAAACCTGCAGGTTATCGGCCCGCTGACGCGCGGCCTTGGCGAAGGTCGGATAGGCAAAGTGATTCGGATCTGAGATACCGGACTTCTTTTCCTCGACGACGATCTGGCTTTCCAGATCCTTCGTCATTCGTTCGAATTCGGACATCATCATCTGCAACTGCTGCAATTGACGTCGTTTTTCGTTCACCTGAAACTCTTTCAGACGAACGAGGCTCTCTCGCGACTTCATACGCATTACTCCCGTGATGCGAGACCCCGGCTCAACTTGAAACCGCCCTGCGCGCCGCTTTGACACGGTTTGCTAAAAAATTTCCTGCGATATTAACAAATACCTACCGCTGGTAACCTTTCGTTTACGGGCATCGTTAATGATAGGCCAGATGATTTAAGGGTCGGTAAATGCCGCGGCATGAAGTTCGAACCTTTTCATTGGCGAGTCGGATGAATCACTTAGCGCCTTTTCCTAATGTCAAAGTTTAGGAGCGCCATTTGAGATTCCTATTGGAAAACAGAGAAATGGAAAAAATATTTAATAAATTCGATACTCCTTGCCAGAGTGAATTAGAATTTGTTAACCATTTCGTGGCAGCTTCCAAATCACGTAGCGTGTTCGGTATCGTGTAGGGGGCCAGACCACCTTTCGGCGGCGGTAAAGGGGATAATTATGCGGGTACTTCTCATCGAGGATGATAGCGCGACGGCGCAGAGCATCGAGTTGATGCTGAAATCAGAAAGTTTTAATGTTTATACCACCGATCTCGGTGAAGAAGGCGTCGATCTGGGCAAGCTGTATGATTATGACATCATCCTTCTCGATCTGAACCTGCCCGACATGTCCGGATATGAAGTGCTTCGCACGCTCCGGCTGTCCAAGGTCAAGACACCGATCCTCATTCTGTCGGGCATGGCCGGCATCGAAGACAAGGTTCGCGGCCTCGGCTTCGGCGCCGACGACTACATGACCAAGCCCTTCCACAAGGACGAGCTCGTCGCCCGCATCCATGCCATCGTCCGCCGCTCCAAGGGCCACGCCCAGTCGGTCATCATGACTGGCGAACTGATCGTCAATCTCGACGCCAAGACTGTCGAAGTCGGCGGCCAGCGTGTCCACCTGACGGGCAAGGAATACCAGATGCTGGAGCTGCTTTCGCTCCGTAAAGGCACTACCCTCACCAAGGAAATGTTCCTGAACCACCTTTATGGTGGCATGGACGAGCCGGAACTGAAGATCATCGACGTCTTCATCTGCAAGCTCCGCAAGAAGCTCGCCAACGCCGCCGGCGGCGCCAACTACATCGAGACCGTCTGGGGCCGTGGCTACGTTCTGCGCGAGCCGGATGGTGCCGAATACGCCGAAACCGCCTGATTTTCCGATCCCCCTTATCGGATAACGAAAATCCCGCCCTTTCGGCGGGATTTTTCGTTTCTGCCTGGCAATAAGAACCCGTCCTGAGAGGATCGGGGCTGGATCGGTACAAAGGGAAACAATGGCTGCGGCCGAACGTGCTTACACCTTCGGCATCATGCTGCATGGGGAGAGGCATGCCATCAGGCAGCGATTGCGCGGTTTCCAAAAACAGCGGTCAAGATCTTGCGATCGAACGGCTTCAGCAGGAAGTCGGTGGCACCGGCCCGTTTGCCCGCCATCAGCTTCTTCAGATCCGCCTCGACGACACAGTAGTAGATCTTGACCTCTTTGCCGCCGTCCATGGCGCGGATGGCGGCGATGAGGTCGAGAGCGCCTTCCATGCCGGAATCGACGATCAGATATTCCGGCAGCTCCGCCTGGCAGCGCTGCAGTGCCTCGGCGGCGTTGGAGGCCTCGCTGACAAGAAAGTCGAGTTCAGAGAGAATGCGCTTGCCGACCTTGCGGACGATATCCGAATTGTCGGTGATCATGAACCTTTGCATGGGCGCTCCTTTGCCCCCGCATTCGTCGCAGCAAGAGGCCTCTTACAACCCTGGAGGATAGGTCCATCAGGCTAAGGAATCGTTACCGGACGGGCGCGTACACCCGCCCCTCGCTCCGAAATCAGGCAGCGGCGGCTACCGCAGTGAACACCAGCTCTTCTGGGCTGGCGCTGTGATCAAGCGTCATTCCGCACTCCTGCGCCAGAAGCACGGTGTAATAGGGCTGGATCGAATGAGCGTCGATCGCCTCCTCGATGGTGCCGGTCGATATCTCGACGAATTTCGGCGGCAAGCGCATCAGTTTGCCTTTGGCCGTGAGCTTGAACCTTGCATCGAACTCGGGGTTCTCAAGCGTTACTTCGAGGACGCCGCCGCGCGGGATAGCGGAATAAGCAACCAGAAAGAGGTTGAGCAGCAGCTTGACGCGATTCTTGGCGACGATGGCGCGCGGCCCGTTCCAGATCACTTCGGTCTTCTTCTCGGCGACGGCGAAATCTTTGGCTGCTCGCTCGGCCTCGCCGGTGTCGATCGAGGCACCGACAGAACCCGAAGCGCCAAAGGCGAGGCGTGCGAATTTCAGGCGAACGGAGGCGTTGAGCGCGCTGGTGCGGATCAGGTCCATCGCATCGGCATCGGCACCACCCTCATCCAGGAGTTCCAGGCCGTTATTGATCGCACCGACCGGTGAGATGACATCGTGGCAAACGCGGCTGCAAAGAAGCGCGGCCAGATCCGGGCCGGCCAAGGTGAGATTAAGGTTCTTGGACATCATCGTCTCCTGAGGGGCAGCAATTTCATTGCGCCCGGGAATATGCTTCATCAAAATTGCGCGAAGTTTGCGATCGTATTCGGTGCCATAATGACACCATATTTGGTAAACCGATTGTTAAGATCATCGGCGCAAAATGCACCAATCGCCGCGAGCGCTTGCCCGCTCCAGCCAAACGACGAACGGATGATACCATGTGCCCTCGATTTCCGCACCGATTCATCGACTTCTACAGGTTGCTTTCGGCCCTCGTCTTCTCCTCGCTGATGGTTGCCGGACCTGCCTCCGCTCAGGACAACGGCCAGTACACGATGCAGGAAATCGTCGACGCCGGCCACTCCTTCTTCGGTTCCGCCAGCGGCGGACTTGCCAAAGTCGTCGAGAGTGCCTTCCAGAAATACGGCCTGCCAAATGGCTACATTCTCGGACAAGAGGGCGGCGGCGCCTTCATCGCCGGCCTCACCTACGGCGAAGGTCAGTTGAACACCAAGAACGCCGGCGAACACAATCTCTACTGGCAAGGTCCCTCGCTCGGCCTCGATTACGGCGGCCAAGGCTCACGCGTAATGATGCTGGTCTACGACCTGCCCTCCGTCAACGGTATCTATGCCCGGTTCGGCGGCGTCAGCGGCTCTGCCTATGTGATCGCCGGATTCGGCATGACGCTTCTCAAGAACAATGACGTCCTGGTCGTGCCGATCCGCACCGGCGTCGGCGCCCGCCTGGGTATCAATGTCGGCTATCTGAAGATCACCCAGGCACCGACCTGGAACCCCTTCTGAGGCCGCAAGGCCGCTGGAATCCATCCTCGCCCGCATCAGCGGCCTTGCCATACGTGTCCTGCGTGCTTAATCATCGCGGCTGACCCCGTATCAACCTTCGAATCGATGGCCGCGCCGTGATCGAATATGCTCTCTTGTTCGGATTGGGCTTCCTGACCGCGGCCTTCCTCGTTTTTCTGGTCTCACCCGCCGTTCACCGCCGCATTGTCTGGTATACCGAGAACCGCTTGAAGGCGACCATGCCGCTAAGCCCGCAGGAGGTTCGCGCCCAGAAGGATATGGTGCGCGCGCTCTATGCCGCTGAAAATGCCCGGACCGCCCAGGACCTTCTGCGTGAGCGGGAGAAATCCCTTTCGCTCCAGCTTCGCCACGACGCGCTTGCCGTCGATGCAGGCAGGCTTGCCGCCGATATCGGCGAATTGCAGGCCCAGATCGGCGAGATGCATGTCGAGGCCGCCGAGCAGCGCTCGCATCTGCGCAAGGACGAGAATTATATCAGTCAGTTGAAGACCAATCTGCATATTGCCGAACAGTCCGTTGCCAACAAGGAGAGCGAACTGGCGACGATGAGGACGCGGCTGAGCAAGCTCGGCGAACAGACCGATGGACTGAGGATCGACCTGGCTGCACGCGAAACCGAGGCGGAGAGCCTGAAATTTCGCGCCAACGCCTTGCGCGACGAACGAGACACGTTGCGCCAGGACGTCACCCTGCTGCAAAAGCGTGCCAAGGATGCCGAACAGAAATTGACGCAGCAGCAGCACATGGTGATCCGCCTGGAGGATAAGGCCGCGCGCGACAGCGCGTCGGCCGCCGAAAAAGAAACCCTGGTCACTCGCCGCCAGCAGGAGATCGTCAAGTTGAAGGAACAGTTGAAGGCTGCCAATGCCGAGATCCGCAAGGTCAACCACGTGCTGCGCGACGCCGGTCTTGCCGGGATGGCCGCGGAGTTGCCGGCGGAGATGGCGGCCGAAGATACGACGACAGTCACGCTCGACGCCGCCGTTGGCACGGCTGAGATAGGCCAGGATGTCCGCAAACGCAGCGCCGCCCTTGCCGAGCGCTTGCAAAAGGCAAAGGCCGTACCCGGGCGCGATGGCACGATCCGTGAGGAGATCGCCTCGATCGCCGCCAACATGGTGGCGCTGACCGCACTCAATGAAGGTCCCTCATCGCCGATCCGCACGCTTCTCGCGGAGGCTGCGGAAAAGAACCCGAACGATCGCGTCAGCCTTGCCGACCGGGCAACGGCGATCATCGCCGATCCCCAGCGCTGAGACCTGCAGCAATTCAATATGCTACGGCGTCCTTCGTGTGTCTAAAAAGACGCTATAATTTAGATCCGACCCATCGCGGAAGCCATGGAAAATAGAGCGATCCCCGTCGCCGTCGCGGCGTTAAGGCTGTCGAGTTCCTCCGACTGTGGAATGCGCGCGCTCTGAAAGCGCGCAAGCAGCGCCTCCGGTAACCCCTCCCCCTCCGTGCCGACGACGAGCGCCATACGCATTGAAGCCGGAATAGCGCGGATATCGGTCTTGCCGTGCGGCGAAAGCGTCCAGATGGCAAAGCCCCGGTCGGCAAGTGCCAGAAGCATATCCAGTGCCTTGCCACCGCGCCGGTGCGGAACGCTCAGCACCGAACCAACCGAGACACGCAGCGCCTTGCGGTAGAGCGGATCACAGCTGGTTTCGTCGAGCAGCACTGCATCGGCCCGGAAGGCGGCTGCATTGCGGAACATCGAGCCGGCATTGTCATGATTGGAGATGCCGCAGCCGACGAGAACCAGCGCCCGTTCCGGCAGCGCGTCGAGAAGTGCCGCCTCCCCGCGATCCTCCCGCCGGCCGAGTGCGAGTACGCCGCGATGCAGATGGAAACCGACGACGCCGTTAAGCACATCAGCCTCGGCGACAAAGACCGGCACGTCGGCCGGCAGTCGTTCCAGGATCGGCAGAACGCCGTCGACGCGGTTGCGCAGCAGCAGGATCTTCTCGGCGAAAAAGCCGCGGTCTCCCAGGTGCGCCTCGGCGAGCATGCGCAGCACGACAGTGCCTTCGGCGATGAAGCGGTTCTCTCGGCCTGTCAGGTCACGCTCGCGGATGTTGCGGAATTCCGCGACGCGCGGATCGTCGGCGCTGTCGATGGTGATCGGGACGGCGGCCATGCCGGCCTCAATTGCCCGAGACGGTGAGATCGGCGACGGTGCGGCCAGTCCTGAGATCGAAGACCAGCGCCTTACTTTTGCCCTCGGCCGTCTCGCCGTAAAACAGGATCTGCCCTGCAGAAAACGAAGTGGACTGCACCTTGAAGCCGAGCGGCAGGGAAACCGTCGCCGAAAGCGGCGCATCCGAGGGCACGCCGGAGGCGGAAACCGTCGCCGCTGTGTCCTTCGGTTCGCTGTGCATCGTCTTGTAGACAACCGCCCCGAAGACCGCCATAAGGCTCACGAACATGATGGCGCCGGAAACGACCTGCAGGCGGACCATCTTGCGCCGGACACTTTCCATCGCCGGATCAAGGGGCTTCTCTTCCTGATCGTCTGGCTCGATAGCTGTCATCTGTGCGTCCCATTCTAAAAATACGTCGGAGAAGAAGCGTCTTGAGCGACCCCTTTAAACAAGCAGCCGGCAATAGAAAAGTCCTGACCGCCGACGAAACCGCAGAAGGCCGGCTCGACACCTGGCTGACGGCACAGGTCGCCGAGGAATTTTCGCGCAGCCGCATCAAGGCGCTGATCAAGGACGGCCAGGTTCTTCTGCGCGGCGAACCCGTCACCGACCCCCAGCGCAAGGTGCGCAATGGCGACAGTTTCGAGATCACGCTTCCCGAGCCGGAAGACCCGACGCCGCAAGGCGAGGATATTCCTCTCGATATCCTCCATGAGGACGAAGACGTCATCGTCATCTCCAAGCCTTCCGGTCTCGTCGTCCATCCCGGGCCTGGCAACTGGACGGGGACGCTGGTCAACGCGCTGATCTATCATTGCGGCGATACGCTCTCCGGCATCGGTGGCGTGCGCCGGCCTGGAATCGTCCACCGTCTAGACAAAGACACGACAGGGGTCATGGTCGTCGCCAAGAACGACATTGCCCATCGCCACCTCTCGCTCCAATTTGCCGACCATGGCCGCACCATGCCGCTCGAGCGCGCCTATCAGGCCGTCGTCTGGGGCCGGCCCCGCACGCTGACGGGCACGGTCGACGCGCCGCTTGGCCGCGCCACCGGCGATCGCACGCGCCGCGCCGTCAAGCGCGCCGACAGTCATGACGCCGACGAGGCGATCACCCATTACGAGGTGGTCGAGCGCTTCCAAGAAAAACCCGACGCGACCGCGCTTGCCTCACTGGTCGAGTGCCACCTCGAAACCGGCCGCACCCATCAGATCCGTGTCCATATGGCCCATATCGGCCATCCGCTGCTTGGTGACACGGTTTACGGCGCTGGCTTCAAGACCAAGGCCAATATCCTGCCCGAAGAAATCCGCAAGGTCGTCAACGGTTTCGGCCGCCAGGCGCTGCATGCCTTCATGTTGCAGTTCGAGCATCCCCGCACCGGCGAAATCATGCGTTTCGAAGTGCCGCTACCGGATGATATGGTAGAACTGGTCGAGTCATTGCGAGGATAGAGGCGTCTTCGACCCCATCTCACACCTGCGTGAGCGGCACCTTGAACCGCCGTTTCGCCACACTTATCTGTATGTTGACTTAGTGCGGGCTTGCAGTAGAGCCGCATGTCCCGGTTTGCCTTTTTTAACGCGAGAACGCGTTGCCGACGGGAGCCGGAAGCCACTTTAGGAGGGTGCACTATGGCCCGAAATACCTTGCCGTCCATTACCGCCGGCGAAGCCGGTCTCAATCGTTACCTCGACGAAATCCGCAAGTTTCCGATGCTTGAGCCGCAGCAAGAATATATGCTCGCCAAGCGTTATGCCGAGCACGGTGATCGCGACGCCGCCCACCAGCTCGTTACCAGCCATCTTCGCCTCGTCGCAAAGATCGCGATGGGTTATCGCGGCTACGGCCTGCCGATCGGCGAAGTCGTCTCCGAGGGCAATGTCGGTCTGATGCAAGCCGTCAAGAAATTCGATGCCGAACGCGGCTTCCGCCTTGCCACCTATGCTATGTGGTGGATCAAGGCCTCGATCCAGGAATATATTCTGCGTTCATGGTCGCTCGTGAAGATGGGCACGACCGCCAACCAGAAGCGCTTGTTTTTCAACCTGCGCCGGCTGAAAGGCCGTATCCAGGCAATTGATGACGGCGACTTGAAGCCGGAGCACGTCTCCGAAATCGCCACCAAGCTGAAAGTCTCGGAGGAGGAGGTCATTTCGATGAACCGCCGGCTGTCCGGCGACGCTTCGCTGAACGCGCCGATCAAGGCGGCCGAAGGTGACGGCGGCCAATGGCAGGATTGGCTGGTGGACGACCATGACAGCCAGGAAGACGTGCTGATCGAACAGGATGAGCTCGATACCCGTCGGCGTATGCTGGCGAAAGCGATGAGCGTGCTGAACGAGCGCGAACGCCGTATCTTCGAGGCTCGTCGCCTCGCCGAGGATCCGGTGACCCTGGAAGACCTTTCGACCGAATTCGACATCAGCCGCGAACGCGTCCGTCAGATCGAGGTCCGCGCCTTCGAAAAGGTGCAGGATGCTGTCCGCAAGGAAGCCCAGGAACGCGCCAAGGCCGTCCGCGTCGTCGAAGCAACGGCATAGACCTGCCGCGTGAGAATGCATGTCGCCCGGAAGTGCGTAGTGGTCCCGGAATAACGACATTAGAATGCGCCCGATAAATCGCGTTTTGATGCGACGCGCTTTAGAATTGAATAAGGCGGGTCCTTGCGGCCCGCCTTTCTGTTTCATTCTCTTTTCGCAGCCTCGGCACCCTGTCAAAGGCCGGGAAAGCTGGCATTGCGGACGACCATCACTGACTCGTCGACACATCCCCGAGCGCAGTCCATTCCTTGATCGCGGTATTGAAGGCGTCCGTTCCCGTGCCCCCCTTTTCCATCGTCAGTAGCGCGCGGCGACCGTTGCGGTAGGTGACTGGGATATCGATCCAGCTACGGGTCGCCATCAGATCGAGATTGGCCTTGCGCGCATCGGGATAGTCGTTGAGCGCGATCATGTGGAAATCGTCGGTGATCTTGGCCGGAACCGCGATCAGCGCGTCGCCGCGGTCCTGCTCTGTGCGCTTCATCGAGATGCGCTGGACGCTGTCGATGCTGCCGCCTTCGAAATTCGGCGGCACCGAGAAAACGATCTCGACCAGATGACTTGCCGGCAGCGACGGATCGGAATTGCGTTTGAAAGTGACGAGTGCCGAGAGATTGCGTTCCGGCACGGTGACGTTGCCTTGCACCGTCGCCTCCTGGCGGCCGTCCTGACCGGCCTCGTGCTGCACACTCCAGACGACGGATCCCTCGATCGCGGTTGGCGAGCTTTGGCCGATACGTTCCTCATAGAGGAACATCTTTTGCGACGAACCGACGGGGGCGGTCTGCTGCGGAGATGCCGCCGGGCCGTTCGGCGTCAGCGTTTCGGCTGGTGCGACATCGCCCTGGGCGCTGGCAGGCGGCGTATCGGCTGCAGCGACATTCTGTTCGGCGACCGATTTTCCTTCCGCGGTCGGCGTTCCCGGCACCGTCGCCGGTCCGCTGTCGACCTCGGTTCCATCCATCAGCAGCCGCTGAGTGAATTTCGAATTGGCCACGGCGCCGTCATTGTTCAATGACGCCACCTGCGGGTTCGGCTGGGCCGGCGCCACTGGGGTATTCTGTGCTCCTGGCGTGGTCGGCTGAGCTGGCGCCACCGCGCCCGGCTGGGCAGGCGTCGCGGAGTTAGCCGGCGGCGGCGTCTCGTTCTTGGTCGCCTGCGACGGTGCCGAACTGACGAGCCCGTCGACCATCGCCACCAGCGCCTCTCTGTTCATCCAGCCGGCATAGGCGCCGCCACCAATCAAGATGAGTGCGAAGATGAGTGTGATCACGGTGCCGATGCCGAAGCGGCGGCGCTTCGGCTCCATCCGGAAATTCTTGCCCTGCAGCTTGGAAGCGACGATCCGATCGATGTCCATCGCCGGATTGGCGTCATCATCGTCAGTGGCGACCGAGCCGCGGCGGTCGTAGCCGCGCAGCGCCTTCGCCTCGCGCCATTCCTCGCTCGGCGCGCCGCTTGCAGGCGCCGGCTTGCCGTTGTGCACTTCCGCGAAGATATCGACATCGTCGAAATGCGAGGCCACCGGCGTCTTCTTGCTGCTGCCGGCGTCGATCGGCGGCAGATCGTCGAAGGCTGCGGTCTCCCAGGAGAAACTTTCCTTGGCCGTCGGCATGACGGCCGCAGGCGCGACTTTTTCGAGGCTCGAAATCACCTCTTCGAAGGCGCGTGCCGAGACGTCGGCGGTGACTGGCGCCGTTTCCGAATATTGCCGGAGTTCCTCTTGCGCCCATTCGGTCTCGGCATCCTTCGGCGCCGGAGCCGGCGTTTCGGCGGCGGGCTCGCTCCAGACGGGATCGAAATGCGCTGCGGCATCGGCCTGCAGCGGCTCCTCGCGGCTGTGCTCGACGAATTCCTGCGGACGATCGAACTCTGCAACCGGCTCCACCAGCCGATGGGCAGCATGGTCTAGGCCGCGCGCGACGCGTTGGGAGGCGTCGATAGGCTCGTACGCCTTCTCGGCAGCCGGCTCCTCGCTTTCCACCGTCGCCGGTTCGGCCGCGAGTTCTTCGGCCTCTGCGGGATGCTGCTCGTCGGGATGATATTCGCCGGATTCCTCGTTGCGATTCTCGGCAGGCGGCTCCCAGCGCTCATCATCTGCAGGCCAAGCCTCCGCAGCGATGTCGCGCCCCTCGCTGGAATGCCATTCCTCGGCCGGCGCTTCCTCTTCATGCGAGGGATGCCAGTATGTTTCGGCAGGAACGGGTGTCTCTGCCTGCGCGGGAGCGGTGGCCTCGGCCGCAACAGACGTCTCCGGGAGGCTGCGCGCTTGCTCGGAGAGAGGTTCCTCGTCCGCCAGCTTTTCCTGGGGCTCCTGCGGCGCGGCTGCCTCCAGGTGATCCGGCTCGTCGGCGGGCTCAACCGCCTGCGGTTCCGCAGAGGCTTCGTAGGTCGGCTCTTCGACGACAGGCGCAGGTGTTGGTTCGCTTTCGTCGTGAACCGTTTGTTCTTCCGAAGATTCCGGCGCGGGGACCGCGGCAACCGCCGCCTCGAGCGGCAGCGCTTCGGAGTGTTCGCCTTCCACTTCGCGGATGGCGGCCTCGAGTTTTTCGAGCTGGCGTTGCAGCATGGCTTCCGGCGGACGCGGCTTCATGTTCTCGAGCTGCCGCTGCACTGCGCCGCGGGCACGTTCGTAGACTTTCACCCGCATCTCGGGGGTATTTTCAGCCAGGCCGTCGACGGCCCGCCGAATAACTGCAATAAAATCCGCCATCAGTACTTTCTCAAGAAGTCCGGCACCCTACCGAACTATCCTCCACAGTGACCCGTGAGCTTAATCCTCAAACGGATCGGTCACAAGTATCGTGTCATCCCGCTCCGGGCTCGTGGAAAGGAGCGCGACGGGCGCCCCGATCAGTTCCTCGACCTGGCGAACATATTTGATCGCCTGCGCCGGCAGATCCGCCCAACTACGGGCGCCGACGGTCGATTCTTTCCACCCCTCCAGCGTGATGTAGATCGGTTCGACCCTAGCTTGCGCTCCCTGGCTTGCCGGAAGATGATCAATCTGTTCGCCGTCGAGCATGTAGCCGACGCAGATCTTCAATTCCTCGAGGCCGTCGAGCACGTCGAGCTTAGTCAGCGCGATACCCGTGATGCCGTTGGTGGCGATCGATTGGCGCACGAGTGCGGCATCGAACCAGCCGCAGCGCCGCTTGCGCCCGGTCACCACGCCGAACTCATGACCTTTTTCGCCAAGGAACTCACCGATGGCGTCCTTCAGCTCGGTCGGAAACGGACCTTCGCCGACGCGCGTCGTATAGGCCTTGGTGATGCCAAGAATATAGCCGAGCGAGCCCGGTCCCATGCCGGAACCGGCCGCGGCCTGGCCGGCCACGGTGTTAGACGAGGTCACGAAAGGATAGGTGCCGTGATCGATATCGAGCAGGGTGCCCTGCGCGCCCTCGAAGAGGATACGGGAGCCCTTGCGGCGCTCCTTGTCGAGGAAGAGCCAGACGGTATCACGGAACGGCAGCACCCGATCGGCGACCGAGGTCAGTTCATCCATGATCGTCTGGTGGCTGACTTCGGCGACGCCGAGGCCGCGGCGAAGCGCATTGTGATGCGTCAGAATACGGTCGACCTTGCCGGCAAGACTGTCGAGATCGGCAAGATCCATCACCCGGATGGCGCGGCGGCCGACCTTGTCTTCATAGGCCGGACCGATGCCGCGGCGTGTCGTGCCGATCTTGGTGCCGCTGTTAGATGCCGCATCCTCGCGCATCGCATCGAGCTCGCGGTGCAGCGACAAGATGAGCGTCGCATTGTCGGCAATGCGCAGATTATCAGGCGTCACCGTCACGCCCTGGGCCTCCAGTCGACCGATCTCGGCGATCAGCGCATGCGGGTCGACGACGACGCCGTTGCCGATCACCGCCATCTTGCCCGGGCGCACGACACCGGACGGCAGCAGCGACAGCTTGTAGCTCGTGCCGTCGATGACGAGCGTGTGGCCGGCATTGTGTCCGCCCTGATAGCGCACGACAATATCCGCACGCTCCGAAAGCCAGTCGACAATTTTGCCCTTGCCCTCGTCACCCCATTGCGAACCGACCACGACTACGTTCGTCATCCAACTCTTCCTGTTACCGGCGGAAAACCGCACACCTGCTCAAACCCGCGCATCTATAAAGCTTTGTTTTTGGGAAAGCGACCCTGTTGTCACAGGTGATTGGGCTTTTTACGTGACAAATCAGCAGCCGGCAGGTTATTGCCCGTCACAAAACGCCGCGCGGCGATCGCGGAAAGATGGGAAGAACGCTTTTGCAAGCCAGGGCCTACATCTGCCTCGTTATCGCCACCCTCTGCTGGGGCGGCAACTCCGTCGCCGGCAAGCTCGCACTCGGGCATATCAGCCCGATGATGCTGACCTTCCTGCGCTGGTTTATCGCCGTGGCGCTGATCGCCCTGATCTCGGTGCCCCAGCTCAAGAGGGACTGGCCGGTGGTCAGGAAGAACCTGCCGTTGCTCTTTTTCTACGGCGTCATCGGCTACACGCTTTTCAACGCCATGCTTTATTCGGCCGTGCAATATACGACGGCAATCAATGTCGCCATCGAGCAGGCCGGCATCCCGATGCTGATCTTCCTGCTGAATTTCATGTTCTTCCGCACTGGCATTTCGCTGGCCCAATGTCTCGGCTTCGGCTTGACGCTGATCGGCGTCGCTCTGACCGCCGCTCATGGCGACCTGACAACGCTGCTGCAATTAAGCCTCAACCGCGGTGATGGGCTGATGCTGATCGCCATTGCCGCCTATTCGGTCTACACGATCTTCCTGCGCTGGAAACCGCCGCTCGACTGGCGCACGCTGATGGCGATCCCGGCATTTGCAGCCATGCTGACCTCGGTGCCGCTGCTCCTTTGGGAAGCCGGCCGCGATGCCGCGCAATGGCCGGACCATGCTGGCTGGATCATCACGCTCTACACGGCGATCTTTCCCTCGCTGGTGGCGCAGATCCTCTATATCAAGGGTGTCGTGGCTATCGGCGCCAACAGGGCCGGCCTGTTCATCAATCTCGTGCCGGTGTTCGGAACGCTGCTCTCCGTCGTCCTGATCGGCGAGACGCTGCAGTCCGTCCATGTGATCGCGCTGGTGTTGACCTTGGGCGGCATCGCGATCGCCGAAAAAGGCCGGCCGAAAGCTTCGGCCGCGACTGTTCCCGCCTCACCGGTGGATTGATGCATGTCAGGAAGTGCGCGGCGGTTCAACAAAAGAACCAAAGCGCCTCGGATGAATCAAGTTTGACGCGACGCGCATTGGTCTATCCAAGCTCCAGAGTCGTCACGCCGAAGACATGCTTTAGTGGGATGGCCGGCGCCGGCCCGCGATACATGCGTGTCGTCTCGAACACCGGTTGAAGGCCGAGGCTTTCGGCAAGCGCGACCGCCTCGTGGTTCTCCGCGGGGATATCGATGAAGATCGAAGCCCCCTTCGCCTCGGGGATCAATTCGGCAAGCAGTGCTGCGGCGCTGTCGGCATCATTGGCAAAAAGCGGGCCGATCTTGTAGCCCTCGTAGCAGCGGCGGATCGTGCCGTAACCGCGGATCTTGCCGCTTTTGCGTACCACTACTGAGCGGCGACCCTTGCGACCGGTGCACCAGGCCGCGAGGAAGGCATCGCGCGGCTGCGGAAAGATCGCCGAATCATAACGCTGCAGGCCTTCCAGGCGCGAATCCAGCACCGGCTGCGCGGCAAGCGTCGAGACCGGCAAGGAGGTGACGACGCCGCCGTAGCGAAGGGTGGAGTAGGCGGGTTCGAAGCCGGCCTTGCGGTAGTTATCCTGCTGTGCGGCGACGCCGTCAAGGCCGATCGTGCGATCGTGTGCGCTGGCGATGCCCGCCTCCCAGATCGTCCTGCCATAACCCTTGCCGCGGAAATCGGGATGAACGATGTAGAGGCCGAGGAAGGCGAAACTCTCGCCATATTTGACGACCGAGATCGAACCGACGGGGACTTCACCGATGGCGCCGACGAAGAATCCGGACGAATCGGCCTCCATGAATGCAAGCGAATCATCGAGGCCTGGGTTCCAGCCCTCCTGACGCGCCCATTCGAGCACGAGTTCCAGTTCGCCGGGCCGCATCGAACGAACGGCAAATTCCGAATTCATGCGACTTTCCCAGATTGCATGTCCCGCAAGTCCATCCCGGCAATGTCAAAGTAATTGTCAGGTCCCCGACTCCCCGATTGCACCTGCGAATGATGGAGAGCCGCGTTGATGGACGTGACGACGCGTATAATCATTTTTCGAGGCAATGCAGAAAGCTTGGTTTCCGCATTACCATGAAACAATGCCGATGCAAGCTCAAGAAAATTACTTGCGCGCCAATTATCCTCCTGCGAGCGCGAATAAAACGCCGCGCCGAAAAGATATCGCCTGGCCGTTCCGAAAAAGAGAAAAACATTTCGGCCGAAATCACTTCCGCAAGCCGGGAAAACCGCTGTTGAAACCGGGCGCGGCGGCGGTCGCCGCGCCGACGGATCACCGGGCCGTTCCGCTCATCACGGTCTTCTGCTTTTCGATCCCGCTCGCCATCGGCGAGAAAAGACGCGCTGTCTCGGCCGCCGGTGCGGGATAACCAAACGCGTAACCCTGCAGGCCATCACAGCCGAGTTGCGCCAACACGACGGCATGCGCCTCGGTCTCGATGCCCTCGGCGATCACCTCGACGTCGAGCGCCTTGGCGATTTCCACGATCGAACCCACCACGCGCCGCTGCTCGGCGGAGCTGACAACCTCGGCGATGAGCTGCCGGTCGATCTTCAACCGTTTCGGCCGCAGCTTAACGAGACCGATGAGCGAGGCATGGCCCGATCCGAAATCATCGATCTCGATGTCGATACCCATCTGTTTGATATCGCCGATATGATCGAGCAGTCTTTCGTCGCTGTCGTCGAGGAAAATCGTCTCGACCAGTTCGAAGACGATCGCGGCGGGCGGAATATCGAGCTTCCTCAGCTTGCCGAGCAATGTCGGATCGGCAAGGCGCGACCCCGAGATGTTGACGGCGATGCGTGGAACCGCAAGGCCGCGAGACAGCCAGGACAGCCGGTCTTCGAGAACGCTCTTGAGGATCGCCGCATCGATCTCCGCCGCAAGCCCGTGCTCGTCGGCGATCTTCAGGAAAATCCCTGGGGCGAGCACGCCCTTGTCGGGATGTTTCCAGCGCGCCAGCGCCTCAAAGCCGATGACTTCCCGGGTCCGGGCGTCAAGCTGCACCTGATAGTAGGGAACGATCTCGCCGCGCTCCAGCCCCAGCTTGAGCTCTTCGGCGAGGCGGCGCTTGGCGCGCAGATCCTCCTGTAGTTGCCGCGTGAAGAATTCGACGCGGTTGCGCCCGAGCTTCTTCGCCTGGTAGAGCGCCAGATCGGATTCGGCAAGCAGGTTGCGCGCCCGCCGATCGCCGCTCCAGGAAACACCGATCGAGGCGCCGGATTGCAGCATCTCGTGGCCGAAGCGGATCTTCTTGCGCAGCCGACGCTGAAGATCCTCGGTGATCAGCTTCAGCTCAGTGAGATCGCTGAAATTGACCAGTACGATGACGAATTCATCACCGCCAACGCGGGCGACCATGCCATTTGCGGGAATGGCGGCGGTGATGCGAAGCGCTGCGGCCCTGAGCACGGCGTCGCCTGCCGCATGGCCGTGACTGTCATTGATCTGCTTGAACTGGTCGAGGTCGAGATGCAGGACGCCAAGCGTCGTGATGCTCTTGTCAACCGGCAGTTCGGTGAGCCGCTTGTCGAGAAGCCGCCGGTTCGGCAAGCCAGTGAGATAATCGTGATCGGCGACGTGCTCGATGCGCGCATTGCTTTCCTCGAGCGCCACCGCCTTCGCCTCGGCCACCATTTTCTGTCGCGCGAGCTCGGCATTGAGCACTATGTCGGCAGTCACATCCCATTCGGCGCCGATGAACGAGGGAAGCCCCTCTGCATCCACATAGAAATGCGCGCGTGAACGCAGATAGCGGATTTCGCCGCTCGGCAGTACGATCCGGAATTGCGAATTATAGGCGCCGCGTGTTGCAATCGCCTGGTCGAAGTCGCGTTCGGCCTGCTCACGATCGTCGGGATGGATCGCATTCGACCATAACCATGCCGGCACGTCCCGACATGTCTCGCCGGTCTCGTAGAGACGGTGCATCTGCGCATCCCACAGGATCCCGCCCTTTGCGATGCTGTGTTCCCAGACACCGATCCGGGATGCATCGAGAGCGAGTTCGAGCCGGCGCAGAAGATCCTGGAACTCTTGTTCGGATCGTGTGGGTCTATTTTCTGGCAACGCGGTCTCAGCCTTAGGAGCTTCCATAATTGCAATATGGTCTCAAGCCGGCATTAATGAAGCCTTGTGCCGATGATCGAACTAGTCACTAGGTGAACCGTCCGTTACGACTTTCCCCTTTTGGATCAGAGAACTTGCAGTCCACGGCGCCCTTCAGGATCAGTGGTTGTGCCGCGGCGGTCTTTTGGCGATCTGACGAAATTCCGCCGCTCCCTCCAGAACTGCGCCGTCGGACAACTGCGTGACCGAGCGGCGGTAGATCTGCTGCCATGGCGTCGCGTCCGCCGGCACCGGCGGAATTCCCTCTGCCTTGCGCCGTTCGATTTCAGTCTCGTCGACCAGCATGTTGCAGCGCCCCTGATTGAAGTCGATGCAGATGACATCGCCGGTGCGAAGCCAGGCGAGGCCGCCGCCGGCAGCACTTTCCGGCGAAGCATTGAGGATCGAGGGGCTGTCGGCCGTGCCCGATTGGCGGCCATCGCCGATCGTCGGCAGGCTGCTTATGCCGCGTTTCAGCAGGTGATCCGGCGGCTGCATGTTGACGACCTCAGCCGAACCCGGCCAGCCGAGCGGCCCGGCGCCGCGGATGACAAGGATGGTATTTTCGTCAATGTCGAGTTCAGGATCGTTGATGCGCTTGTGATAGTCCTCCGACCCGTCAAAAACCACCGCCCGGCCCTCGAAGACGCCCTCGCGCCCCGGCTCCTGAAGGTAGCGCCGGCGGAAATCCTCCGAGACGACACTCATCTTCATGATCGCGAAATCGAAGAGATTGCCCTTGAGAACAAGGAAGCCGGCTCGCTCCTTCAGCGGTTCAGCGAATGGCCGGATAACCTCGCGGTCGCGCGCCTCCTTGCCCTGCAGGTTTTCGGCCATCGTCCTGCCCGTCACCGTGCGACAGTCGCCATCGAGCTTTCCGGCCTGCAGCAATTCCCACATGATCGCCGGCGTGCCGCCGGCGCGATGAAAACGCTCGCCGAGATAGGCGCCCGCCGGTTGGACATTGGCCAGCAGCGGGATATCGAAGCCGTGCACCTGCCAGTCGTCGGGATGAAGTTCGACGCCGGCGTGTTTCGCCATTGCCGCCAGATGCGGCTGTGCGTTGGTGGAACCGCCGATCGCCGAATTGGTGCGGATGGCATTGAGGAAAGCCTCGCGGGTCAGGATATCCGACGGCTTCAGATCCTCGAAGACGATTTCGACGGCGCGCCGCCCGGTACGATAGGCCATCTGGCCGCGTTCGCGATATGCGGCCGGAATGGCGCCGCAACCGGTCAGCGAAAGGCCGAGTGCCTCGGCAAGGGCGTTCATCGTCGAAGCCGTGCCCATCGTATTGCAGTGGCCGACTGATGGCGCTGAATCGAGCGCCGCCTGCAGGAATTCTTCCCGATCGATCTCGCCTGCCGCATATTTTCGCCGCATCCGCCAGATCACCGTGCCGGAACCCGCCAGTTCCCCCTCGTGCCAGCCGTCGAGCATCGGACCGCCGGAAAGCACGATCGCCGGAATATCGACCGTCGACGCAGCCATGATCGCCGAAGGCGTGGTCTTGTCGCAGCCGGTCGTCAGCACGACGCCGTCGAGCGGATAGCCGTAGAGGATTTCAACGAGGCCGAGATAGGCGAGATTGCGGTCGAGCGCAGCCGTCGGGCGCTTGCAGTTCTCGAAGATCGGATGCGTCGGAAACTCGATCGGAATGCCGCCGGCATCGCGAATGCCGTCGCGCACGCGCGTGGCAAGCTCGACATGAACCCTGTTGCAGGGCGTGAGATCGCTGCCGCTCTGGGCAATCCCGATGATCGGCTTGCCGGATCGCAATTCTTCCGGCGTGATGCCGTAGTTCATGAAACGCTCAAGATAGAGCGCTGCCATGTCGATGTGGTCGGGATTGTCGAACCAATCCTGGGAACGCAGGCGCCGCTTCGGAGAATGGCTGTCAGTCACCTCTTTCCTCCCGGCAGGGCATTCTTCTCTTCGAGATGGAGGAGCAGGGCGCTATGATCTTTTTCGCCATTGCCGTTTGCGACGAATTCGCTGAATTCGGCGTGCACCGTCGCAGTCAGGGGCAGCGTCAGCGACAAGGTGTCGGCCGTCTCCATGGCGGCGTTCAGATCTTTCAACTGGTTGCTCGACGAACCGCCTGGAGTAAACTGCCTTTCGACCATGCGCTTGCCGTGCAGTTCAAGGATACGGCTCTCGGCAAAGCCGCCGCGAATGGCGTCGCGAAAGGCTGCCGGCGAGCCGCCGCCGGCTGTAATCAACATCATCGCTTCGGCAACGGCGCCGATCGTTACCGCGACGATCTGCTGGTTGGCAAGCTTGGCAAGCTGGCCTGCTCCGCTTGGGCCGACGCGGGTCACGCGCCCCATCGGCGCAAAGACATCTGTAAGCGCATCGACGACGTCCTTGTCGCCGCCGGCCATGATGGCCAGCGTACCGGCATCCGCCCCGACGACGCCGCCGGACACCGGCGCATCGACATGAGCGATACCGCGTTCGGAAAGCCTGGCAGAATGGTCGCGGGCGAAATGCGGGGCGATCGAACTCATATCGATAACGACGGCGCCTGATGTCATCGCATCGACCGCTCCGCGGTTAAACAGCACGTCCTTCACCGCCTCGGCGTTGGTCAGCATGGTGATGACGACATCAGCGCCTGAAACGGCATCTGCGGGTGTTTCCGCGCAGATCGCGCCGTCTCCTGCGAGGGCCTCGGCCTTGCTGGGATCACGATTCCAGACGGCGACGGCAAAACCCGCGCCAAGCAGCCGACGCGCCATCGGCGCTCCCATCAGGCCGGTGCCGAGAAAGGCGATCCGCCTCCCGTCATGACCTTTGCTCGAACCTGTCATTCAGTCCTCCCAACTGTTGTTCGTCTTTGATAACCCGCTCACCCGCCGTTGCAACTATTTTGGTGATGCATCGGCCTGAAAACGATACGGGCGGGAACCGAAGTTCCCGCCCGATTTACTCGACAAAGGAAGGTTGAATTCTGTTTATTCCGCCGCGAGCCGGATGACCTCCGCCTCTTCTTCCTTGTGCTCGTCCGGCTTGTGCTGGACGAGCGGACGGTTGCCCGTCAACCGCCGTAGCAGCACGTAGAAGACGGGCGTCATGAAGATGCCGAAGAAGGTCACCCCGATCATGCCCGAGAAAACCGCGACACCCATGGCCGCGCGCATCTCCGCGCCGGCGCCCGTGGAGACGACGAGCGGCACGACACCCATGATGAACGCCAGGGAGGTCATCAGGATCGGGCGAAGACGAAGGCGGCTGGCCTCGATCGCGGCCTCCCGCGGTGTCCTTCCCTCGAACTCCAGTTCGCGGGCGAATTCCACGATCAGGATCGCGTTCTTCGCCGATAGACCGACAAGCACCACAAGGCCGATCTGGGTGAAGATATTGTTGTCTCCACCGGTGAGCCAGACTCCTGTCAGCGCGGCCAGTACACCCATCGGCACGATCATGATGATCGCAAGCGGCAGCGTCAGACTTTCATACTGGGCGGCAAGCACCAGGAAGACGAGCAACAGTGCCAGCGGGAAGACGACGATACTGGAGTTACCGGCAAGGATCTGCTGATAGGTCAGATCCGTCCATTCGAAGTCGATACCCGCAGGCAGGGTCTCGTGAAGTATCTTCTCGATAGCGGCCTGCGCCTGGCCGGACGAGAAGCCCGGCGCCGGACCGCCGTTGATATCGGCAGCGAGGAAGCCGTTGTAGCGGTTCGCGCGCTCCGGACCGGTGCTCGGCTCAACCTTCAGCAGGGCTGAAAGCGGGATCATCTCACCCGATGCCGAACGGACCTTCAACTGGCCGATATCTTCCGGCTGAGCGCGGAATTTGGCATCGGCCTGCACACGGACGCTGTAGGTGCGGCCGAAGGCATTGAAGTCGTTCACATAGAGCGAACCGAGATAGATCTGCAGTGTCTGGAAGACGTCGGTGACGGAAACCCCGAGCTGCTCGGCCTTGGCGCGGTCGAGATCGGCATAGAGCTGCGGCACGTTGATCTGGAAGCTGGAGAACAGCCCGGCGAGCTCAGGCGTCTGATAGGCTTTCGCAAGAACTGCCTTGGTGGCCTCGTCGAGCGCCTGGTTGCCAAGGCCTGCACGATCCTCGATCTGCAGCTTGAAGCCGCCCGTCGTGCCGAGACCGTTGACCGGCGGCGGCGGGAACATGGCGATGAAGGCATCCTGAATGGAGCCGAACTTCTGGTTCAGCGCCATAGCGATGGCGCCCCCGGAGAGATCAGGCGTCTTGCGCTCCTCGAAATCCTTCAGCGTCACGAAGACGATGCCGGCATTCGAAGAGTTGGTGAAGCCGTTGATCGACAGGCCCGGGAAGGCGATCGCATTGGCAACGCCCGGCTGCGCCAGCGCGATGTCGGTCATGCGCTTGATGACATTTTCCGTGCGGTCGAGGCTTGCGGCGTCCGGCAACTGGGCGAAACCGATCAGATACTGCTTATCCTGAGACGGCACGAAGCCGCCGGGGACCGTACTGAATAGGCTATAGGTCGCACCGACCAGCGCCAGATAGATCACCATGACGATGCTCTTGCGCGACAGCAATCCGCCCACGCCCTTGCCGTAGGCATTCGAGCCCGCGCCGAAGACACGGTTGAAGCCACGGAAGAACCAGCCGAAGATGGCGTCCATGAAGCGCGTCAGCCAGTCCTTCGGCTCATGATGGCCCTTCAGCAGAAGGGCTGCCAGCGCTGGCGAGAGGGTGAGCGAGTTGAAGGCCGAGATGACGGTCGAGATGGCGATCGTAAGTGCGAACTGACGATAGAACTGACCCGAAAGGCCGGAGATGAAGGCCAGCGGAACGAAGACCGCGACGAGGACCAGCGCGATCGCGACGATCGGACCGGAGACTTCCTTCATCGCCTTGTAGGTGGCGGCCCGTGGCGACAGCCCCTGTTCGATATTGCGCTCGACGTTTTCGACCACCACGATCGCGTCGTCGACGACGATACCGATCGCGAGCACCAGCCCGAACAGACTGAGCGCGTTGATCGAGAAGCCGAAGACATACATCACCGCAAAGGTGCCGATGATCGATACCGGAACCGCGATCAGCGGAATGATCGAGGCGCGCCATGTCTGCAAGAACAGGATGACGACGAGAACAACAAGCGCAATGGCTTCGAGCAGCGTGTCGATGACCTTCTCGATCGAGGCACGCACGAATTTCGTCGTATCGTAGACGATCTCGTATTTAACGCCCTCGGGCATGGCGAGCTGCAGCTGATCCATGGTGGCGTGCACATTGTCGGCGATTTCGATCGCATTCGAACCGGGCGCCTGAAGCACGGCAACGGCAACGGCCGGCTTGCCGTCGAGCAGCGAACGCAGCGTATAGTCCGCGGCACCGAGTTCGATGCGGGCGACATCGCGCAGGCGGGTGATCTCGCCACTGGCGCCCGTCTTAACGATGATGCTGCCGAACTCCTCGGGTGTGCGTAGGCGGCCCTGAGCATTCACGTTGAGCTGCAGATCCACACCCGGCTGGCTCGGCGATGCGCCGATGATGCCGGCGGCGGCCTGGACGTTCTGGGAACTGATGGCGTTGCTGATGTCGCTCGCGGCGAGATTATGCTCGGCAGCCTTCTGTGGGTCGATCCAGACCCGCATGGAATAATCGCCAGCGCCGAAGACCTGCACCTGACCGACGCCGGCGATGCGGGCAAGCCGATCCTTGATATTCAGAGTCGCGTAATTGCGAAGATAGGTGATGTCGTGATTGTCACCGTCGGAGACGAGGTTGACGACCATGATGAAGTTGGGCGAACTCTTGACCGTCGTGATGCCGAGCGAACGGACTTCCGCCGGCAGCCGCGGTTCGGCCTGCGAAACGCGGTTCTGCACCAACTGCTGCGCCTTGTCGGCGTCGGTGCCGAGCTTGAAGGTGACGGTCACGTTGAGCACGCCGTCGGATGTCGCCTGGCTGGACATGTAGAGCATGCCCTCGACGCCGTTGATCTGCTCTTCGAGCGGCGTCGCCACGGTTTCGGCGATGACCGACGGGTTGGCGCCGGGATAGGTGGCGCGCACGACAATCGACGGCGGCACCACCTCCGGATATTCGGAAATCGGCAGCGAGCGCAGGCCGATCAGGCCGGCAACCACGATGAGGACCGAAAGAACGCCGGCAAAGACCGGGCGGTCGACAAAGAATCTGGAGATGTTCATATCAAAGCCCTCTCCGGGGTGAACATGGATGCAAAGTCCCTCTCCGGCGGTTTGGAAGCCGCCGGCGGGTCATATCATTTCGGGTATTGGCCTTCCCAGAAGCGAAGGCATCGCCCTCCCCCGGGAGGGGGCAGGCGATGTGTTATTGAGCGGTCGCGACCTTCTCTTCCATCTGGGGTGCTACGACTGCCCCTGGACGGATGCGCTGCAAACCGTTGACGACAATCGTCTCGCCGGCGTTCAGGCCGCTTTCGACCACCCGCTGGCCATCGGAAAGTGTGCCGAGCTGGACCTGCCGGTAGGCGACCTTGTTTTCGGCATCGACGACGAAGACGAATTTCTTGTCCTGGTCGGTGCCGACGGCGCGGTCGCTGATGACGATCTTGTTCTCGGCCTTCGGCTGGCCCATACGCACCCGCACGAACTGGCCGGGGATGAGACGCCCGCCCGGATTGTCAAACACGGCGCGCACGCCGATCGTGCCGCTTGAGGCATCGACCTCATTGTCGATCAGCTGCAGCTTGCCCTTGATCGGCGTACCGCTGTCGGTCAGCGTGCCGACCTCGACCGGGATCTGCTCGACCGGAGGCAGGGCGCTGTCGGTCTGCGGAAGCTGGGCAAGCGCCCGCGTCACCATCTCTTCGCTGGCGTTGAAACTCGCATAGATCGGATCGACCGAAACAAGCGTCGTCAGCGCCGGCGAGGTCGAGCCGGCTGCGACAAGGTTACCGGCGGTAACCTCGATCTTGCCGATGCGGCCGGAAACCGGAGCCCGCACCTGCGTATAATCGAGATCCAGCTGGGCCGACTGCAGCGCAGCCTGTGCCGACCGCAGCCCCGCCTGAGCCTCGGTCAGTGCGCTCTGGCGCTGATCGAGATCGCTCTGGGAGATGGTGCGATTGTCGGAAAGCCTGTGGCCACGATCGAGTTCGGTTTGCGCCAGGCTGACCCTGGCCTCGGCCGAAGCGACCTGGCCTTGCGCCTGGGCTACGGTTGCCTGGTAGGGAGCCGGGTCGATGGTGAAGAGCAGGTCGCCCTGCTTCACCAGCGCCCCTTCGCGGAAAGCCACCGCCAGGATGGCGCCGGCGACGCGGGAACGCACCTGCACCCGGTCGACGGCTTCTAGACGGCCGGAGAAACTCTCCCAGGCCGTCACGTCGCGCGCCGCAACGACGGCGACCGTCACCGGCACAGCGGGAGCCTGTGCGGGGGCGGAAGCAGCCGTGGCGGTCGTGCTCATCGGCAGCTCGAAAAACAATGCAGCGCCGGAAACGGACGCAATAAGGCCTAAGCCGGCGCCCACCAGGGCCCAGCGCTTCTTTCTGGACGTCATCAGTGCTCTCCTTGCGGCTACGAGCCGCCGAAATATCAGATCTTCTTCAATGCAATTGCGTTTGGACGCTTACGTCCCGAAGGAAGCTTCCGAAATGGCGGCTGACGTTTTCCTGCCAGTCGGGCGCTCCGTCGGATTTCCCACCATAAATCGAAGGCCAGCCCGTCCCGGCGGGAAGGACATGCTGGCGCACACCGACGCCGGCCGTTTTCAGGCGGGCACCGTAACCAATTGTCTCGTCGTGCAGAGGATCGTCCTCCGCAGTGAGTATCAGCGCCGGCGCGACGCCTGAAATACGCGAACAGAGACAAGGCGCTGCATAAGGGTGACAACCGCCACCGCTTAGATAGTGGCTCCAGCCTTCCGTCCAGCGCCGGCGCATGCCGATGGCATCGGCCTTGCGGATCGAGGACGTGCCCATGAACGGATCGAGCAGCGGCGAAATCAGCACCTGACCGTCGAGCGCATCCGGCATCTGGTCGCGCGCCTTCAGCGCCACGCCGGCGGCAATATTGCCACCCGCCTCTTCGCCGGCGACGAAGAGCAGCGATTTGCGGTCACCGAGGCCAGCGCGTTTGTTGGCGAGATAGCTGAAGACGGAGAAGGAGACTTCCAACGCCCTCGGAAAAATATTATCGGAAAGGCTGCTGTAATCAGCGGCGACAACAATGGCGCCCGCCTTGGCGAGACTCATTGCCACCGGCCGGTCGACGTTCTTGTCGCTGTCGAGAAACGCGCCGCCATGCAGGTAAAGCACGATTGGCGGACCCTTGCCGTAATCGGCGCCCTGGTAGATACGTGCGGAAACGGGGCCGATGGCCACCTTATCCAGCATCATATCTTTCCATTCCACCGTCATGCGTCCGGTCTCTTTTGCGTCAGCCAGAAGCAGACAACGCCTGCCGCTTGCATTTTGTACAAAAAAGATATTGTTATTCCAACCGAGGAATAAGAAGCTATATCGCGATAACACTGTTCCAGATCTCGAACAATGGTGCAACGCAAACCGCGGATTTCAAACCGATGGATCAGCTTTCGGCAATGCGCGTCTTCATTCGCGTGGTGGAGACGGGCAATTTCACCCGTGCCGCCGACATGCTCGCCATGCCCAAGGCGACGGTAACCAATCTCATCCAGGGCCTGGAGGCGCATTTGCGCACCAAGCTTTTGAATCGTACCACGCGCCGGGTGATGGTGACCACGGACGGCGCGCTTTATTACGAACGCGCCGCCCAGATTATTTCGGAGCTGGAGGAACTCGATGGCAGCCTCTCCAATTCGCAGAGCCTGCCGAGCGGGCGGCTGCGTGTCGAGATGGCCGGCGCTTTCGCCGATTGGATCGTCGTTCCCGCGCTCTACGATTTCTATCAGCGTTATCCCGATATCCGCATCGATCTCGGGGTCGGCGACCGCACGGTCGATTATCTTGCAGAAAATGTCGACTGCGCGCTACGGGCCGGCACGCCGGCCGATCAGTCGCTGATTGCGCGGCGTGTCTCCGAAGTCGAGATGATCACCTGTGCTTCGCCGAACTATATCCAAAAATTCGGCATGCCCGAGCGGCCGGAGGATCTGGAGGCCGATCATTACTCCGTCAATTATTTCCGCGCTCAGAACAACCGAACGCTGCCCTTTGAATTTCGCCGGCACAACGAGGTGATCGAAACCAGTCCACGTTACATCGCCTCGGTTAACGATAGCCGCACCTATCTGACAGCTGCGTTGACGGGGCTCGGCGTCGCGCAGGTGCCGATTTTCATGGCGCGTGAGCCGATGGCAAGGGGTGAACTCGTCCGCGTGCTCCCGGACTGGCGCCGCGATCCGCTGCCGCTCTACGTCGTCTACCCCCCGAACCGCCACCTCAGCAACAAGGTCCGTGTCTTTGTCGACTGGCTGGTAAAGCTTCTGGTAGAGGCGAGACTGAACGACGGCTGAGCGCCAAAACAAGTACGGCCCGGAAGGCAGGGGAAACTTTCGACGGGCCGCACTGTGCAACTTTGAACATCAAGCCTGTCGCACCGCAGGAAGAGAGCGGCAGGCTCTGGAGTTTCGGAAAAGAACGGTAGGGAATTCCACTCTCTCCCGATAGAACAAACATAGGTACTCCCCGCAGGATTGTAAGGGGAAATTCCGCAAGCCCGTTCACATAATCGCGATGACGGCTTGGCTCATGTACCCCCGTCGGCGGGCCGGGTTTCAGTTCTCGACGGCCGGCTTCAGCAAATCGTCGATGCCATAGGGCATCGGCCGCTTGCCTTCGTCAGATCATTCCGCCATTGGCGCGCAGCGTCTGGCCGTTGATCCAGCCGCCGTCGGGGCCGGCGAGGAAGGCCACCGCGGCGGCGATGTCTTCAGGTGTGCCCAGGCGCTCCAGCGGGTTCATCTTGGCCATCCGGGCAATCAGCTCGTCCGACTTGCCGTTGAGGAAAAGGCCCGTGGCAACAGGACCAGGTGCGATGGCGTTGACGGTGATGTTGCGGCCGCGCATCTCCTTGGCCATGATCGCTGTCAGCGTTTCGACCGCAGCCTTGGTGGCGGCATAGACTCCGTAGGTTTCGAGCTTCAGCCCGACGACCGAGGTCGAGAAATTGATGATCCGGCCGCCGTCGCGCATCCGCTTGGCCGCTTCGCGTAGCGTATTGAAGGTGCCCTTGAGATTGACGCTGACTTGGCGGTCGAAATGGGCATCATCGGCCTCAGCCAGCGAGGACAGCATCATGATGCCGGCATTATTGACGAGGACGTCGACACCGCCGAAGGCAGTTTCCGCAGCATCGAACATGCGACGGACGGCTTGCGCATCGCTGACATCGGCTTTCTCAGTCAGCGCCTTGCCGCCGGCCTGCTCGATCTCCCGGGCGAGTTCCTCGGCCGGGGTGGCGTTGCCGGAGTAATTGATGACGACGGTGAAACCGTCCTTGGCGAGGCGTCGGGCGACTGCCGCGCCGATGCCGCGGGAAGCGCCGGTGACCAGCGCCACCTTGCCGTTTTCTTGGGAAGCCATGGTCCGTCTCCTTCATCCTGCGCCGCAGCGCGTTTTCGATGAGGAGAAGATGCGCCTTTTCCTTCCGCGGATAATCAGGCATTCTTCGGCATCACTATCCGGGAATGGCGAACAAAAAGATGGACAGATTCGATGCCATGCGGGTGCTTTGCCGCGTCGTGGAACGCCGCAGCTTCACGCTTGCCGCCGAAGACACCGGCCTGCCGCGCTCGACCGTCACCGATGCGGTGAAGCAGCTCGAGGCCCGCCTCGGCGTGCGCCTGCTCCAGCGCACCACACGCCATGTCAGCCCAACGCTCGACGGCGAAGCGTATTACCAGCGCTGCCTGTCGATCCTTGCCGATATCGAAGATGCCGAAGGCGGCTTTGCCGGCGCCAAGCCGAAGGGTCTGCTGCGCGTCGATGTGCATGGCACACTCGCCCGCCATTTCGTGCTGCCGAGCCTGCCGTCTTTTCTCCAGACCTATCCTGAGATCGAATTTTACATGAGCGAAGGCGACCGGCTGGTCGATCTGGTGCGCGAGGGCATCGACTGCGTGCTGCGCGTTGGCACGCCTGGGGATAGCGACATGATCGCCCGGCGCGTTGCCATGCTGGATGAGATCACGCTCGCCTCACCTGGCTATGTCGCCACCCATGGCCTGCCGCAGCATCCAGACGGGCTTGCCGGCCACCGCATGGTCGGCTTCCGCTCCAGCAGTACAGGCAGCCTGTTACCGCTCGAATTCATCGTCGACAGCGCGGTGCGTCACATCACCATTCCCGCTACCGTCGCCGTCAACGCCGCCGAAAGCTACATTTCAGCGGCGAGGATGGGCCTCGGCATGATCCAGATCCCACGCTATCACGCCGAAAAAGACTTGGCCGAAGGAACGCTTATTCATGTCCTCAAGGATTTTCCGCTGACCCCGACACCGGTTTCCCTGCTCTATCCGCGCAACCGCCAGCTTACGCCGCGCGTGCGCGTCTTCATCGACTGGCTGGTGAAGGTCTTCGCACGACAAAATTCGGAAAACGCGTTTATTACAGCACCGCGCGTCTGAAAAGACGCGCAAAGGATGCTGTAACACTCTGAATCGCTGCATAATTCCCTAAATCGATTCCGATTTAGGGAATTATGCAGTAAAACGCACCTTGCTAATATGAGCGTTCTTTGGGGAAACGGCCATGGCACTCAATGATATCACCGTCTACCAGACGGAAGACGGCTTTGTCGTCGAATTCGGCGGCGAAGGCGAAGACAGGATTGCCGCGACACTGCGGAGTACGCCCGAGCTGACCCTGGAAACCGCCGTCTTGCGGGCCAAGACCCTGCTTGCGGCAGCGATCGAACCTGCCCATAACGACGGCGCGCGCAGCAAGGACCCAGCTTTGCTCGAAGAAGAGCTGGAGGAAGGTCTGGAAGGCTCCTTCCCGGCGAGCGACCCGGTCTCGGTCACCGTCTCCTCAATCCCGATGCGCGATCCGAATGCCGGCCGCTGATGCCGGTGGCTGAAAGCATGAAGCGGTTTTGGGATGACGGCGGGTGCGATGAATGTTATCTGCGTCGGCCATGACCGATGGTGGAACGATAACTGGCGCGATCGGCGCTGGCGCGCTCACCGGCGAAAACCTCAGGGCGTTTTTCGAGCGCGACGCGATCACCGTCTCTCGCGACCTGCTCGGCTGCCATCTCACTGTCGATGGCGTCGGCGGCCGGATCACCGAGACCGAAGCCTATTTCCCCGATGACGAGGCCTCGCACAGTTTCCGCGGCCCGACCAAGCGGAACGGCGCCATGTACGGCCGCCCCGGCAATGTCTACATTTACCGCATTTACGGCATGTACTGGTGCCTGAACTTCGTTTGCCATCCGGGCTCGGCCGCGCTCATTCGCGCGCTGGAGCCGGAAACGGGAATCCCTCTGATGATCGAGCGGCGCGGCACCGAGAGGCTGACCGCGCTCTGCAGCGGTCCCGGCAAACTCTGCCAGGGGCTCGGCATCGATACTCAGATCAACGACCGTCTGCTCGACCGCCCGCCCTATGCGATCGCGCCGTCAGCACCGGTGCCGATCATCTCGGGAAAACGCATCGGCATCACCAAAAATGCCGAAGCACCGTGGCGCTTCGGCATTCAGGGCTCGCGTTATCTCAGCAAACCTTTCCGCTGATTATTCCATGACCGCACTATGGTCGACGGCGGGCGCTGCTTTCGGCTTGCGCAGCAGCAGCACCAGCGGAATGACCGCGAGCGACATCACCATCAGCAGCTTGAAATCGTCCATGTAGGCGATGATCGTCGATTGCAGGGTGATGATCTCGTTGAGCGAAGCGCGCCCCGCCGCCGTCAGCGGACTGAGCCCCTGCGCCGCCACGGCATTGAAGGCGTGGTTGAATGGCGTCACATAGGCCGCGATCGATTCATGATTGCTCTGCGTGTTCTCGACGATCAGCGCCGCGACGATCGAAATGCCGACCGAGGAGCCGATGTTGCGCGACAGGTTGTAGAGCCCGGTGCCGTCGCCGCGCATATGGGCGGGCAGCGTGGCGAAAGCGATGGTTGTCAGTGGCACGAACAGGAAACCGAGGCCGGCGCCCTGTATGAAGCCGACCGAGACGATCGTCCATTGCGAGACGTCGGGCGTCCAACCGGTCATGTCGTGCATCGCCCAGGCAGTCAGGCCGAGGCCGAGCACCAGCAGCCAACGCGTATCGACCTTGCCGATCAGACGCCCGACGATGAACATGCAGAGCATGGTGCCGAGCCCGCGCGGCCCCATGACGATGCCGGCGGTGATGACGGGATAGCCCATCAGCGTCTGCAGGTATGGTGTCATCAGCGCCAGCGAGGCGAGATAAGTGATACCGATCACGAAGATGAAGATCATGCTGATGGTAAAATTCTGGTCGAGAAACAGCTTCGGATTGACGAAGGATTTCTCCGCCGTCAGCGTATGCACGATCAGCAGATAGAAAGCGGAAGCGCAGATCAGCGCCTCGAGGATTATCTCGCCGGAGGAGAACCAGTCGAGCTGCTCGCCGCGGTCGAGGAAGAGCTGCAGCGAGGCGATGCCGAGACTCATCATCCCGAACCCGAACCAATCCAGTTTGGCGAGGAAATCTCTCTTGGTCTCGGTGACGAAGATGACGATGCCGGCGAAGGCAAGCGCGCCGATCGGAATGTTGATGTAGAACACCCAGCGCCAGCTGATGTTATCAGTCAGCCAGCCGCCGATGACGGGACCGAGCACCGGCCCGACCATGACCGAGACGCCGAAGAGGGCCATGGCCGACCCGCGCTCCTCGACGGTATAGATGTCGAGAAGGATCCCCTGCGAAAGCGGCACCAGCGATGCGCCGAACAGACCCTGCAGCAGGCGGAAGGCGACGATCTGATTCAGCGATTGCGCCAGGCCGCATAGGATCGAGGCGGCCACGAAGCCGGCGATAGCGACGAGCAGCACGCGCTTGCGGCCGAACTTGGCGGCAAGGAAGCCTGACGGCGGCGTCATGATCGCCGCCGCGACGATGTAAGAGGTCAGGACCCAGTTGATCTGGTCGGCAGAAGCCGACACGCTGCCCTGAATATAGGGCAGCGCCACGTTGGCGATCGTCGTGTCCAGCGCCTGCATGATGACGGCGAGGATGACGCAGGCCGTGATTGCGCCGCGATTGGCAACCGGGGTCGCCGGGGAAGCGGAAGCGTTACTCATGATCCTTGCCCTGAGGCCGACCCAGAAGCTTGTTGACGAAATCGGGCAGGCCGCGGGCATGACCGGTCTCGACATCGACCACCGTGCTCATGCCGACGCGAAGCGGCGGCTTGCCTTCGGTGTCTTCGATGCTGACGCGCATCGGAATGCGCTGGACGACCTTCACCCAGTTGCCCGTGGTGTTCTGCGCCGGCAGCAGCGAGAAGCTGGAGCCTGAGGCCGGGCTAATGCTCTCGACCTTGCCCTTCCACGTCACGCCAGGATAGGTGTCGACGTAGATCTCGGCCGTCTGGCCTGGCTTGACGTAGGTAAGCTCGGTTTCCTTCGGGCTGGCGGCGATCCACAGATGATCGGTGGCAACGAGCGAGAAGGCCTGCTGCGAAGCTTGCAGGTAGGAGCCGACCTGCAGCGCGTTGACATTGGTGACGATGCCGTCGAACGGCGCCTTGACGACGCTGTGGTCGAGTTCGCGCTGGGCATTGTCGACATTCGACTTTGCCTGCAGGTAGAGCGGGTTCAGCTCGATCGGCTGATCGGCCGAACCGCCGAGCTGGGCAAGCGTGGTTGCGGCTTCCGCCTTGGCGACGGTCACCTTCTGCTCAGCAGCCTCGAGATTATGCTTGGCTTCGTCATAGGCCGATTGCGTCGCGCTGCCGTTGTTGACCAGGTTCTGCTGCCGG
The DNA here is from genome assembly GCF_019685155.1 of Rhizobium sp. NZLR1b. Classification (NCBI taxonomy): domain Bacteria; kingdom Pseudomonadati; phylum Pseudomonadota; class Alphaproteobacteria; order Hyphomicrobiales; family Rhizobiaceae; genus Rhizobium; species Rhizobium sp. NZLR1b. The sequence goes on along the minus strand of NZ_JABDWC010000012.1, from coordinate 74,540 downwards.
TCGAATTGATCCTGGTAATAAGGCAGATCGGCTTGCGCCTGGGTAATCTCGGCCAGCGACTGCTGGTAGCTCGCCTTGAGATTCATGATCTGGTTGCGCTGCACGCCGAGCTGCGCCTTGGCGCCGTCGAGCGCGATCTTGAAGGAATCGGCTCTGAGGCTGAAGAGCACCTGCCCCGCCTTGACCGCCTCGTTCTCGTGCACTTTGATCTGCTCGACGATACCCGAGACATCGGTGGTAAGCCCGACCATGTCGGCCTGGAGATAAGCGTTGTCGGTCGACATCACCTGGCCGCCATTGACGTAATAATAACCGCCGACAACGAGTGCCACCGGCAGCAGGGCGAACAGGATCGGCCGAGTGAGACTGCGCCGGCGGCGGACCTTGATGCCGCCGGGCGCAGCCACGGCGGCAGCCGGCGCTGAATTGGATGAAGGCGCTTCGGCTACCGTTTCCTGCTGTTTCGTTTGGTTGTCTTCGACAGATGTCTTGGTATTGGCGTCAGCAACGACGCGGAGGGGGGATTGATCAGCCATCGTTCGTCTCGTTCTCGTCAACCGGGGTCCGGCATGCCTGAACCAGGTTCGTCTTCATTACGGATAGGGTGTGGAAAAGCTGCTCGCGCTGCTCGGCTGAAACGCTTTGCAGCGCTTCCGCGCGGGTGGTGTCGCCAATCTCGCGCATTTCGGCGAGCAGCGGATGCGCCTCTTCGCGCATGTAGAGCAACCAGATGCGCCGGTCGGTCGGGTGCTGACGGCGCTCGATCAACCCGCGTTCGGCGAGTTTGTCGAGGATGCGCACCAGCGTAATTGGCTCGACCTCGAGGATTTCGGCAAGCCCGCTTTGATGGATGCCTTCATTGTTCGAGAGATAGGCAAGCGTCTGCCATTGCGATCGGGTCAGCCCAAGGCACTTCGCACGCTGCTCGAACCGCTTGCGCAGCAGCCGCGCGACGTCGTGGAGAAGGAAACCGAGGGTAGGAGTGGCGTTCATGAAAACCTGTGACTGTTATTTATAAGCATACTTATAATATGGGTAGATATATTGAGCTTGTGCGCTGCACAAGGGTATGGAAGACAGATTCGGCCGCCGCGGTGAAAATGCCGCAGCCGGCCGAGCCTATCCTGGGTTCCCCTCTATCGCCCTTTCGAGACGCCAGACGGTAGCCGCGGCCCGGCTCCGCCCTAGTTCCGAGACAGGAGCAGCCTCCGTCGGAGGCGCGCATTGGGGAGCTCGATGGCGTTCTTCGAAAGCATGTTGACGCTACTGCTGGTGGCAATCGTCTTTCTGCAATTCTCCAGGAAGTTCAAAATTCCATATCCGACCATGCTGGCGATCGCCGGCGTCATTGTCGCCGCCGTGCCCTGGGCGCCCGAGGTCGCGATCGATCCCGAACTTGCACTTGCGCTGCTGGTGGCACCCGTGCTCTTCGACGCCGCCTATGATCTGCCGCCGAGAACGTTGCGACGAAACTGGCTGCCGCTCTTCTCGCTCGCCGCCATCGCCGTGATCCTAACGGCCGCCGCGGTCGCCACCGTCAGCGTGACGATGGCCGGCCTGCCGCTTGCCGCTGCCGTCGCACTCGGCGCCATCGTCGCGCCGCCGGATGCCGCGGCGGCGACCGCCATGCTCGACCGTTTCACCCTCCCGCGCCAAACCTATGTGATCCTGAAGGGCGAAAGCCTGCTCAACGACGCCGTCGCGCTGCTGATCTTCAGCGCCGCGGTTGCCGCGGCGGCGAGCCCCACCTTCTTCGCCGGCGTTCTGGCGCAACTGGCGCTCGCCGTGCCTGGCGGCCTCATCCTCGGTTACCTCATGGGCCGCCTGTACATGATCGTCGGTCTGAGGCTGGCCGGCACGCTTGGCGGCACCTTGCTCGAATTCGTCGCCACCTTTGGCACGTGGATCATCGCCGAGCGGCTGCACCTTTCGGCCATTCTGGCGATCGTCGTCTATGCCATGGTGATCGCCCGATACATGCCCGAGCGGCAGACCGCCCGCCACCGCATTCATTCGTATTCGGTCTGGGAAGCAGCAGTTTTCCTGCTCAACGTGCTCGCCTTCCTGCTGATGGGCCTGCAGGTCCGGCAGATCGTTCTCGACCTCGATCCCGGTCGCCTGAGTTTCGCCATCACCTTAGCCGCCGCGGTCTTCATCACCGTTATCGTCGTCCGCCTGGCCTGGGTACTCTTCTATAATCGCGTGGTGAACTTTCTCGCCGCGCGCGGACACACGACACAAGCGGCTCCGACATTCGCGACCAGCCTGCTTGCCGGCTGGTGCGGCATGCGCGGTCTCGTCACGCTGGCGACAGCACTTGCTCTGCCAATCGACTTTCCGGATCGCGATGTCATCCTGCTCAGCGCGCTGGCCGTCGTTCTCGGCACGCTCATCATCCAAGGCCTGACGCTCGGACCGCTGATCCGTTTCCTGAAATTCGACCCCGACACCTCGCTGGACCGCGACCTCGTCAGAGCTCGCGTCGCGTTGATCGATGCAGCGCTTGCCGAGCTTGCCGACGACGAGGATAAATCCGCGCGCATCCTGCGCGAGGTCTATACCTCCGAACGCGAGATCGCCGCCGACGGAAAACACCCACGCGAGGTCAGCAAGTTGGACAAGCAGCGCCGCAACGTCATCGCCGCCAAACGCCGCAGACTGGCGGCGATGCGTCGTGCCGACGAGATCGACGACGATGTTTTTCACATGCTGGAACAGGAGCTCGATTGGGCCGAACTCGCCGTCCTGCCGCCCGGCCGCGACGAGATCGTCGAGAGCTGACGCCATCCATGACGTTTTGATGGATTTCGAAACCGCAGCCAATTGGCATTTGCTATTTTTCGCCGCTGCCGTTTATATCCGGTTCCATAGGTTACGATTTTTCCGATTTGCATTGTATGCCGGCCTTCCCTCCCATGGATTGAACGCCGGGGGAAATCACGAGGGCCGAGGCCTTCGTTCAAAGCAGCAAGACGTGAATAGCATCACCTAATCTTAGGTTCGGCGGCAGTCTATCAGCCGTCGCGATTGGAGGGACCGGTATGAGTTACGTGCTTCGACGGATATTGATGCTCGGCTGCATCACCACGTTCATGCCTCTGGCGGCGATGGCGCAGGGCGCACCGTCTGCCCCTCCTCCGGTCACCGTCGCCAAGCCGGTCGTTCGTGATGTCATCGACAGTGACGAATTCATCGGCCGCTTCGAGCCGGTCGACGAAGTCTCCGTTCGCTCGCGCGTTGGTGGATACCTGCAGGAAATCCATTTCCAGGACGGTGCATTGGTCAAGCAGGGCGACCTGCTCTTCGTCATCGACCAGAGGCCCTTCGTCACCGCGCTCAGCCAGGCAAAGGCGACGCTCGAAGCGTCGCAATCGGCTCTGGTCTTTGCCGATGCGCAGTATAAGCGCGCGCAATCGCTTGCCGCGAGCGGCAGCCAGTCGGCGCAGACACTGGATGATCGCCGCCGCGAATTCGATTCGGCCGAGGCCAATGTCCGCGGCGCGCAGGCCGCAGCCGATCGCGCTTCTCTCGACATGGAATATACCGAAATCAAGGCGCCGCTCAGCGGCCGCATCGACCGCCGACTGATCTCGGCCGGCAACCTTGTGCAGACCGACCAGACCGTCCTAACGACCATCGTTTCGCTCGACCCGATCGATTTCTATTTCGACGTCGATGAGCGCCGCCTGCTGAATTTCGCCGACACGGCGCGCAAAGTGGGCAAGGAACTCCAGTTGGGCGGTGGCGGGCTGGATGTATCCGTCACGATCTCGGATCCCTCTGCCAAACCATTTAAGGGAAAGCTCGATTTCGCTGAGAACCGGGTCGACAATCAGAGCGGCACCATTCGTCTCCGCGCCCGCTTTCCCAACCCCGATCTCGTCCTTCAGCCCGGCCTATTCGGCCGCATTCAGGTTGAAGCCTCCAACACCTACCAGGCCATTCTCGTCCCCGACGAGGCAATCGGTTCGGATCAGAATGAGCGTGTCGTTTATGTCGTCGCAACGGACGGCACGGTTTCGACCAAGCCGGTGCGAGCCGGACCGCGGCTTTACGGTTACCGCGTGATACGCGAGGGCCTCGACGGCACCGAGACGATCATCGTCAACGGCCTGATGCGCGCCCGACCGGGTTCAAAGATCACGCCTCAGATGACCGAATTGCCGCAGGAGCGGCAGGATACTGCGCCCGAAACTGCCGGCGCGGAGAACGGACAATGAGATTTGCTCATTTTTTCGTCGACCGGCCGATCTTTGCGGCGGTCATCTCGATCCTTTTTCTCGTCGTCGGCGGCATTGCCTACACGCAATTGCCGGTATCCCAGTATCCGGAGATAGCGCCGCCGACCATCGTCGTGCGCACCTCCTATCCCGGCGCCGACCCGCAGACGATCGCCGATACCGTTTCGACGCCGCTTGAACAACAGATCAACGGCGTCGAAGACATGCTTTACATGTCCTCGTACTCCAGCGCCGATGGCGCCATGTCGTTGACCATCACCTTCAAGCTCGGCACCGATCTCGACAAGGTCCAGGTGCTTGTCCAGAACCGGGTTTCCATCGCCCTCCCCCGTCTTCCCGAGGAAGTTCAGCGGCTTGGGGTGACCACCGACAAAAGCTCACCTGATCTGATGATGGTGGTGCACCTGCTGTCGCCGTCGCACCGCTATGACCAGCTTTACGTCTCGAACTACGCCCGCAACCGCATTCGCGACGTTCTCGTGCGCCTCGACGGTGTCGGCGACGTGCAGATCTTCGGCGAACGCCAATATTCGATGCGAATCTGGCTGGATCCGGAAAAGCTCTCCGCCTATGGCATGACGTCAGACGATGTCGTCTCCGCCCTGAGAGACCAAAACGTCCAGGTATCGGGCGGCAAGATCGGTGCCCCGCCGGTAACCGGCAAGAATGCATTCGAATATACGGTACGAACGGAAGGCCGCTTCTCCGATGCGCGAGAGTTCCGTTATGTCATCGTGAAATCGACGACAGCGGGGCGACTTGTTCAGTTGCAGGACGTCGCCCGTATCGAACTCGGCGCGCAGGACTACGTCACCAACAGTTATCTCAACAACGACCCCGCAGTTGCTCTCGGCATCTTCGCCCGGCCGGGAAGCAACGCGCTCGACACGGCCCATCAGATCCAGACGCTCATGAAGGACGTCTCGCAGAATTTCCCGCCGGGCCTGGAATATCGCATTGTATATGACACGACCGAATTCATCTCGGATTCGATCACCGAGGTATACAGGACCATCGCCGAGGCGGCCATCCTTGTGGCGATCGTCGTTCTTGTCTTCCTGCAATCCTGGCGAACCGCAATCATTCCGATCATCGCCATCCCTGTATCGCTGATTGGCACCTTCGCCGTCCTGCTGGCATTCGGCTTCTCGCTCAACATGCTCACCTTGTTCGGTCTGGTGCTGGCGATCGGCATCGTCGTCGACGACGCGATCGTGGTGGTGGAAAACGTCGAGCGCAATCTGGCCCGCGGCATGACGCCGAAGCAGGCTTCCCATGTCACGATGGACGAAGTCGGAACCGCCGTCGTCGCCATCTCGCTGGTGCTGATCGCCGTGTTCGTGCCGACAGCCTTCATCCCGGGCATATCCGGCCAGTTTTACAGGCAGTTCGCCGTGACGATCTCGGTCACCACCGCGATATCGGCGTTGAATTCACTGACACTGTCGCCCGCCCTTGCGGGGATATTGCTGAAAACCCATGACCATGAAACCAAGCCCACGAATGTTGCATCACGCCTGGGAAGAGGTCTTGCAAATGGCTTCAATCATGGGTTCGATCGGCTGAGCTCCGGCTATTCATGGACCATTCGGCATCTGGTCAGCAGTTGGGTCGGCCTGACCGCGGCGATGGTCGCCTTCGTCTGCCTGCTCGGAGCAACCTGGTACATGAGCACCCGCGTTCCCGCGGGCTTCATCCCGACCATGGACCAGGGCTACGCGATCATCGTCATACAGCTTCCCGATGGTGCCTCGCTTGCGCGTACCGACGCCGTGGTCAAACAGGTGGGCGATATCGCCCGTACTGTGCCCGGTGTCGGCAACGCCGTACAGTTTGCCGGCTTCAGCGGCGCGACATTCACCAATGCCTCGAATGCCGGCGTCGTCTTCGTGCCCTTCAAATCCTTTGCTGAACGTGAAGAAGGCGGAGAGAACGCCAACAAGATCATCGGCGAGCTTTACGGCAAACTGCAAAGCATCCAGGAAGCCTTCATCATCGCCATCCCGCCGCCATCCGTGCGTGGCGTCGGCAATTCCGGTGGTTTCAAGATGCAGATTTCCGATCTTGAAAACGCCGACATGACGCGCGTGCTCGGTCTCGCCCGCCAGATGATGGGTGCGGCAGCCACGACCGAGGGACTGACCGGCGTCTTTACGACATTCTCCGATGCAAGCCCGCAATACTTCCTGGCGATCGACCGTGACAAGGCGCGGTTCTTGAACGTGCCGATCCCCAATATCTTCAACGCGCTTTCCATCAATCTCGGCGTCGCCTACGTTAACGATTTCAATGCGTTCGGCCGCGTCTACCAGGTCCGTGCCCAGGCCGACCGGCAATATCGCATGGACAGGGAAGACATCCTCGCCCTGAAGGTTCGATCGGCGACCGGCGCGCTGGTTCCGCTTGGAACGTTGATGGATATCCAAGATGCCAGCGGCCCGGCGCTTGTCCAGCGCTACAACATGTATGTCTCGGTGCCGCTTCAGGGCAATCCGACGCCGGGGACATCGACGGGCGATGCCATCGCGAAGATGGAAGCGCTGGCGGCGAAGATCCTGCCGCAAGGGACAACCTTCGAATGGACCGAACTCGCTTACCAGGAGACCCATACCGGCAACACGGCCGTTTACATCTTCGCCCTGTCTGTCGTCTTCGTCTTCCTGGCGCTGGCGGCACAATATGAGAGCTGGGTTCTGCCCTTGGCGATCATTCTCATCGTTCCGCTTGCGGTGCTCGCGGCGTTGATCGGGGTCTCGCTGAGAGGAATGGACAACAACGTCCTGACGCAGATCGGCCTGATCGTGCTGATCGGCCTCGCGGCCAAGAACGCCATTCTGATCGTCGAGTTTGCCAGGCAAGCGGAAGATGAGGGCAAGTCGCCGGTGGAGGCGGCCATCGAGGCCAGCCATCTCCGCCTGCGCCCGATCCTGATGACGGCATTCGCCTTCATCTTCGGCGTTCTGCCGCTTGCCATCGCCACCGGCCCCGGCGCCGAAATGCGCCAGTCGCTCGGCACCGCCGTCTTTTCGGGCATGCTTGGTGTGACGATCTTCGGCCTGTTCCTGACGCCGGTCTTCTACGTCGTGCTGCGCGGTTGGCGCCGCAACCGTCCGCCTGAGAAGGCGGTCGAGACCGTCCCGGTTGAGAGCGAGACGGCTTGATCCGCTTCGACAGGCGGCTGATAAGGCGAGAAATCAGGTTGAAAACAGATGCACCTCGCCCTGCCACAGGCGGGCGACGGTGAGCTTGCCGCTGCGATAGGCGCGCGTATCGAGATTGAGCCGTTTCGACCGTATGTCGGGCTCGTCATTCGGCGTATGGCCGTGAACGACGAGCTTCGGCAACGGCACCCGGCTTTCGAGAAAACGCTGACGGATGATGACCAGATCCTCATCCGTCTGCTCGCCCAGCGACAGCTTCGGATTGATGCCGGCATGCACGAAAATTACGCTTGGAGTCTCCAGCATGACAGGCATCGCCCGCATGAAATCGATATGCGTGTGTGGCAGCGACGGGCGGATAAAGGCATCGAGCTTTGCGCCGGAGGGAAAGACTAGCGGCAGATGCTCCGGATCGAGTCCATAAGATTTGAGCGACTCTGCCGAACCCATCCCCATCCACTCGTCATAGGAGATCCAGCCATCGATGTAGTCGAGCATGGCAATTTCGTGATTGCCGGTAAGGCAGATGCGATCGAAATCATCAGGCGGCGGCTCCATGAGATGCGTGATGACCCGGGCCGAATCCGGCCCACGGTCGATATAGTCGCCAAGCGTGACGATCAGCTTGCGACCCGGCAATCGAGCGGCATCGCGCAGGATCGCCTCTTCTGCTTTCACAAGCAGATCGTACCGCCCATGGATGTCGCCGATCGCATAGGTTGGGATAGCGGCAATATCCAGCCTCAGACGCGGTCTCGGCTGGCGTGCCATTTTCGAAACCTCGCCGTTGCGAGCAAGAGTGTCGCCCATCATGTTTCTCGATCAAGGAAGCCCCACTTCACCGTAAATAGAGTGGAGCACAAGGCAATCAAGCTGGTAAGAAAATTCAAAGCCTTCGGGTTTTGTAGAAAAACCGGCCTTATCATTCGTGGGCCAATCCTTCACTCCTGTATCTCTCGCATCGGCCCGAAAATCGGAGCGATTTTCGGAAGACACGATACGCGGAGTCAACGTGTTGCAGCGTCCGTTGCGCGTCTGAAAAGACGCGCGGCGCTGTAGGAAAGAGTGACCGATGGGAACGGTATCGCAGTTTCAGGATAAAGTGAGGCCTCCCGCACATCGCATCGAAAGTGAAGAGGAGGCGATATCCACGGCCCGCAGCCTCGCCGCCGCATTCCGGCATCGGGCGAGCGAACGCGATATCAACCGCGTGCTGCCCTTTGCTGAACTCGATGCGCTGTCGGTCTCGGGACTGACGGCGATCACCGTTCCGCCCGACTATCAGGGGCTCGACGTGTCGAACGCGCTGCTCGCCGAAATCGTTGCAATCATTGCCGAGGCCGATGCCTCGATCGGCGAGGCGCTGCAAAACCATTATTGCGTCCTGGAAACACTCCGCACCCATGCCGGCGAGGATTTGAAGGTATCGCTGTTTACCCGTGCGCTGCTCGGCGACCGCTTTGCGGGCGCCGGCCTCACCGAAGGGGCCGAGCTTACCGCCGAAGGTCCAGGCTACCGCCTGAGCGGGCGAACTCGGCAGACGCCCGGCATTCTATTCGCCGACTGGATCGCGGCTGCCGCCACCGCGCCGCCCAGCCGCCCAGTGACACTCTACCTCGCATGCGATGCGGTAGGCCTGCAGGTGATCGACGATTGGGACGGTTTTGGCCAACGCACCAATGGCTCGGGAACGGCGATCATAGGCAGGCTACACGTCAATGCCGATGCGATAGCGCCTTCCCCCTCCTCCGGAAATCCGACCGGCATCTCGCTCGGCCTGCTGCTCAAGGCCAGCGTCAGCCTCGGCATCGCGCGGGCCGCATGGACCGACCTCACGACCGCGATTGACGATTGCACCGCCGTCCTTGCGCAGCTCGGCGAACGCGCCGTCCGCATCGAAGCGACGGCGGCAGCCTTGGAACGGGCTGGCCGCAAACTCGATATTGCCCAGGTCAACCCTGTGGAGGCCGCGATGGCGGACGCGCATTTCTCTGCCTCGGCGGCCGCGATCCTTGCAGGGGAAACGGCAATCGACACCGCAAACGCGCTGTTCGAACTTGTAGGGGAAACATCCGCCGGCATCGGGCTCAATCTCGACCGGCATTGGCGCAATGCCCGCATTCACGCTCTATCGCTGCCACGGGACAAGCTGGTGCGTTCCGCAGGCGAATATAGGTCGAAGCCCGGCGACGCCTAATTCAGCTGGCAGCGGAGACCGGGAATTGTTCCTTGGGGCCTTCAATGCCGCCGCCATCGGCGACGAATTGCTCGAGGCTCATATTGTCGAGAATGGCGGCGATCGCGTCACGAACATCGGTCATCGAGCGCCGCACCTGACAGGTTTCCGGATCGGCGCAGTCGTCGCAGGCCTCGTAAGCCGTACGGCTGGCACAGCGAATCGGCGCCAGCGGCCCATCGAGCGTGCGGATGACATGGCCGATGCGGATTTCGGAAGCCGGCCGCGACAGGGAATAGCCGCCGCCCGGCCCCTTCTTCGACCGCAGGATGCCGACATTGCGCAGTTCGAGCAGGATCGTATCGAGGAATTTCTTCGGGATATTATTGCGGCTTGCGATGTCATTGATGAAGGCGGTCTCACCCGGCGCCAGCCGCGCCAGATCCACCAGCGCCTTAAGCCCGTATTTGCCCTTTTTCGTCAGCATCGTCTTTGCCCTGTAGAAAACGCAGTATTTATCCTGCCAATAGCAGGCAAATAGCGTCAAAAGCGTGAACATACAACAAAATAGCTATTATTTATAGCTTATATCGGCAACGTCCACAGGCCCGCCCGGCAGTCTTGAGAAGAACCGACTTGCCGAGCCATTGACAGCCTTTGGTCAGATCGTCTTCAGCATGCCGCCATCGACGAAATAGGTGGAGCCGATGCAATAGCTCGCGCGTTCCGAACTCAGGAAGACGAAGACGTTTGCCAGTTCCTCGGGAGTGCCGAACCGTTTGGAGGCGGCGTGTTCGTTGGCGACACCCTGCAGATAGCCCTCCCAGTTCCCGCCGGTTTCGGCCGTCAACTGCTTGGCGGTCTTGATCCAGTCGGGCGTCAGGATCAGGCCGGCATTGACGCAGTTGACGCGGATATTGTCCTTGATGAGCTCAGTCGAAAGCGTCTTCGAAAACATCATCAGTGCCGACTTGCTGACATTGTAGATCGGCTCGTACCAGAGCGGCTGGACAGCGCAGATCGAGGCATTGTGCAGGATCACACCGCCACCGCGTTCCTTCATCTGCGGCGCAATTCCGCGCGCCAGCCGCACGGCGGCCATCACATGCAGGTCCCAATAGGTCTGCCACTTTTCGTCGGGCGCCTCCATCACCGTCTCGTTCGAACCGGTGCCGGCATTGTTGATGAGGATATCGGCGCCGCCTTTTTCGGCCGCCGCTGCAATGATCGCCTCGGTTCCCGCAACCGTCGCGACATCGGCGACAATAGCGGCGGCGCTGACGCCATACTTCTCGGCGATCCGGGCGGCTTCCGCCTCGAGCCGTTCGCCGCCACGGGCCGCCAGCACCAGATTGGAGCCCTCAGCCGCCAGCCCCTCGGCGATCGCCAACCCAATCCCGACAGAGGCGCCGGTTATGACGGCGGTCTTTCCCTTAAGTCCGAGATCCATATTTTCCTCCGCGCAAGCGGCCGGCGGTTCCGGCCTGATGTGCCGAGTGTTCCGTCAATGAAACCGGGCGTCAAGCACCCAAACGCCTCTTGCGGCAGTCACCGATCTGTCGCAGCCTGCATCCACACATAAGAGGAGTTTTCATGCGACGTTATTCAGCCTGTATAGAGTGGCTGTTTGCCGAAGAAGGCGACCGCTTTCCCGATCGCATCGGCCGCGCTCGTGCCAGCGGCCTGACGGCGATCGAATTCTGGCGCTGGACCGACAAGGATCTGGATGCGATCGAGGCGGCGCTGAAGGAAAGCGGCCTTGCCGTCACCAGCCTCGTTGCCGAACCGATGATCGCGCTGACCGATGCCGCCAACCGGCAGGCCTGGCTGAAAGGTCTTGCCGAATCCGTCGCCGTGGCAAAACGTCTCGGCGCGCCGGTCCTGATTGCCCAGGCGGGCAACGATCTTCCAAACGTGCCCCGCGAGGAGCAGCGCCGGGCGCTCACCGAAACGCTGAAAGCCGGCGCCGATATTCTTGCCGGCAGCGGTGTGCGCCTCGGCGTCGAGCCGCTCAACATCCGCATCGATCATGTCGGCTATTTCCTCCATTCGACCCGCGAGGGCCTCGACATCATCGATGACGTCGCCCGCCCGGAGATCGGCATCGTCTACGACATCTACCATTCCGCCGTGATGGACGAGCGCACAGAAGAGGTGCTGAAGGGCCGTCTCGACCGCGTCATCCACGTCCATGTCGCCGATCATCCCGGCCGCAACGAACCGGGCTCCGGCGGCATCGACCTTGCCCACCGCCTCGGCTGGATTTTCGCCAACGGCTACGACGGTTCGGTCGGCCTGGAGTACCGACCGACCAGGCCCGGTGCGGACGCAGTCAGAGCTGCGATCGCCTCGCTCGGCGGTTAAGCTTGAGCGACGTCAGCGCTCGGCGCCACCTTGCATGGGCCGGCCGAGCGGCGCTCGACGATGCGGGAGGCAATCATGACACGCCGCGCCGGCATACCGGGCAGGCGTGGATTCTCGATGCGTTCGAGCAGGAGCCGCAGGCCGACCGCCCCGCATTCCTGCCCTTCCATCCTCACCGTCGTCAGCGCAGGCGAAATCTGCGTCGCCGGCGAAAAATCGCCGAAACCGACGACCGAAATATCATCGGGAATGCGATATCCTTGGCCGAGAAGCTCGGAAACCACGGTCAGCGCCAAGCCGTCATGTGCGCAGAAAAAGGCCGTCGGCCGGATATCTTTTTCTGCCAACGCCCGGAAGGCTGCGCCGAAGCCGGCTTGTTCGTCGAAATGCATAACATGCAGCGCAACATTGCCATAACGTTCTGCGATCTCCCGGGCGCCGTAGTAACGCTCCTGGCGCCCCCTGAACCCCGGCGTGCCATAGACATAGACGATGGAACGGTGTCCAAGATCTACCAGATATTGGATCACCGCCTGCCCCGCCTCGTGGTCCGTTCCGGTCACTTGGTCGGCCTGTTCCAGCGGATCGACCCAGCCGAAACGCACGATCGGAACGCCCGTCGCACTCACCGCCACCATTGCCTCGCGGTCGTGAGGCCCAACGATGATCAGCCCGTCGCAAGCGCGCGCAAGTTCCTCCAACTGTCCGGCATTGTGCGTCCAACGCACGCGCAACGTCATGCCGAGCCGGTGCGCCTCGCGCTGCACCCCTTTCTGCACCTGCATATAGAGCTCGCTATTGACCGCATCGAGATCATGAAAGACGACTGCGACTTCACCAGCGCCCCCCTGTCCCGCGGGCCTGGTATAACCGAGACGCTGTGCCGTCTCGCGAATCAGCGTGCGCGTTTCCTCGCTGACACCACTCTTGCCGGCAAGCGAGCGTGACACGGCATATTTCGAGAGGCCGACCTCCCGCGCGATCGTCTGCAACGTAACCCGGCCCCTACTTCCCACCTGACACCTCGCTCTTCGACTGATCGGCGCTATCGCGCTCGCAAGCCAAAATATTGCACTAACAGAACATAACGCTTTACCTAACAATATCCAAATGTAATCTTTCCTACATCCCAAGCCCGACGGCAAAATTAAGAACAAGGGCGCGGTTTTCGGAGGAGACCCCTATGATCAAGCTGAAACGTCGTGCGTTTCTGGCCGGGACGTCGGCCGCACTCATATTGCCGGCGCTGCCGGTTTTCGCCGCCGACTTCAAGGAAGCGGATATTCTGAAAGCGAAAGTTTCAAGCGGCGCCCTGCCGGCCCTCAAGGACCGGCTTCCAGAAAATCCGCTCGTCGTCAAGCCGGTCGAGAGCGTCGGCAAACACGGCGGCGACTGGAACATGGCGCTGGTCGGCGGCGGCTCGCTGTCGATGCTGTTCCGCTACCAGGCCTATGAGCCGCTGCTGCGCTATACGCCCGATTGGTCCGGCGTGACGCTGAATGTTGCAGAGTCCTTCGAGGGCGACGCCGACTCCAAGGTCTACACGATCCGCCTGCGCAAGGGCATGAAATGGTCTGACGGCCATCCCTACACCACTGAGGACATCAAGTTCTGGTACGACACTGTCTTCACCGACAAGCGTGTCGCCTTCGTCGGCCAGGATCACTGGAAGTCTGGCGGCAAGCCGGCCAAGCTCGAAATCGTCGACGAACAGACCTTCAAGGTCACTTTCGACAGGCCGAACGGCCTGTTCCCGCTGCAGGTCGCCTGGGCGAACAGCGACCAGACGACGCGCACGCCGAAGCACTATCTCGAGCAATTCCACATCGACTACAATCCGAAGGCCGATGAGCTCGCCAAGCAGCGCGGCTTCGAAAGCTGGATCGCCTCCTTCCAGGCGGCCGCCGGTTTCCAGGACGACAATGCCTTCTTCCTGAACTCCTCGAAGAAGCCCTGCGTCCACGCCTGGATGTTCACCGTAGCACCCGGCGAAAACACCGAGCGCGCCGTCGCCGAACGCAATCCCTACTATTGGAAGGTCGATACCGAAGGCAACCAGCTGCCCTACATGGACCGCATCGTCTACCAGATGGTCGCCGACCCGCAGGTTCTGCTGCTGAAGGCCATGCAGGGCGAAGTCGACCTAATGGATCAGTATATCGCCACTCCGAACAACAAGTCGGTGCTCTACGATGCGCGTGAGCAGGGCGGCTATGATTTCTACACGTTGACCTCGACCGAAGCCAATGTGATGAATTTCATCTTCAACCTGAACCACAATGACGAGACCAAGCGGAAACTCTTCCAGAACAAGGATTTCCGTGCGGCACTCTCCACCGCACTCGACCGGCAGGCGCTGATCGATGCCGTGCTCGTCGGCCAGGGTACGCCCGCCCAGCCCTCGATCAAGAAGGAAGATCCGCTCTACAACGAGCAGCTCGCCACGCAATTCACGGCCTATGACGTCGACAAGGCGAATGCCATGCTCGACCAGCTCGTGCCGAAGCGCGACGACCAGAACTTCCGCCTCGATGAGAAGGGTCGCCGCCTCACGATCATCTTCGAGATCGACCAGGCCCGAGCCGTCTTCCTCGATCTCTTCCAACTGGTCATCCCGATGTTCCAGGCGGTCGGCATCGATGCGCAGATGCGCTCGATGGACCGGTCGCTCTGGGAAACCCGCGTCCGCCAGGGCCGCGATTTCGATGCGACGGCGCACCAGTTCGGCGCCAATGGCGGCGTCGCCGCCATGCTGGACCCGCGCTACTACGTGCCGACCGATGCCAATGCCATGTACGCACCGGCCTGGCAGCTCTGGTACCGCGACCGCGGCAACGCCAATGCCGAGGAGCCGCCGGAAGGCACGAAGAGCCAGCTTGCTCTTTATGACAAGCTGAAAGCGACCTCCGACGCTGCCGGCCAGCACGAGATCATGAAGCAGCTCCTTCAGGGTGCCGCCGACAACTTCTATGTCTTCGGCATCTCGCTGCCGCCGGATGGCTACGGCATCGTCAAGAACAACATGAAGAACATCACGAAGACCATGCCGAACTCCTTCGGCTGGCCGACGCCCGCTCCGACGATGCCGGAGCAGTTCTACAAGGTCTGATGGCCTTTTCCAATGATGCATGTCAGGCGCCGGCTTCACCGGCCGCCGCCAGCGCATAGCCCCGAAAATCGGAATCGATTTTCGGAAAGGATTATACGCAAATTCAAAGTGTTAGAGCGTCACTAACGCGTCCTTTTCGACGCGCGCCGCTCTAAGGCCCTTCTTTTGCCAATGATTGGATGAAGACGATGCTCGACGCCAGGAAACAGAACACCGATACGTTGAGGACGCCGGAGTGGTTCAAGACCGCGACCCGCTGGACCCAGCTGACCTTCGTGGAGGATGACCCGGAAAAATATGACCCGGCCTTCTGGATCGATGTCTTCAAGCGCACCAAATCGAATGCGGTCTGTCTCAGCGCCGGCGGCTATATCGCCTATTATCCGAGCGATGTGCCCTACCACTATGTGAGCAAATATCTCAGCGACAAGGATATCTTCGGCGCGCTCGTCGACGCCGCCCGCAAGCTCGACATGCATGTCATGGCCCGCGTCGACCCGCATGCGATCCACGACGACGCAGCCAAGGCCCATCCGGAATGGGTGATGATCAATGCCGACGGCACGCCGCGCCGCCACTGGGCCTATCCCGATGTCTGGGTGACCAATGCCTATGGCGATTATAACACCGTTTTCATGCCGGAAGTGGTCAAGGAGATCGTCCGCAAATACGATATCGACGCGATCTTCGCCAATCGCTGGCAGGGCCACGGCGTCGATTACAGCGAAGACAGCGCTCGCCGCTTCAAGGACATGTCTGGCCATCACCTGCCGAAGAAGCCCGATGCCGAGGATCCGGCCTGGCAGGCCTGGGTGCAGTGGCGCCGCCGTGTGCTGACGGACATGATCGCCCAGTGGGACGATGCCGTGAAGGCGATCCGCCCGCATGCGAGCTTCATCCCGAACATGGGCGGCGCTTCGCTGATGGAGTTCGACCTCTCGGTCATCGCCAGGCATTGCCCCTTCCTCGTCGTCGACCATCAGGGCCGCAAGGGCCTTGAACTCGGCTGGTCGGCCGGGCGCAACGGCAAGCGCATCCGCGCCACCTTCCCCGACCGCCCGGTCGTGCTGATCACCTCGATCGGCCCGGAGGAGGAATATCGCTGGAAGGACGCCGTCACCTCGGGTGAGGAGATGCAGCTCTGGATCAATGACGGCACGGCCCACGGCCTCTACGCCTGGTTCACCAAGTTCAACGGCGTCGTGCCCGACAAGCGCTGGGTCGAGCCTGTGGCTGACGCCTTCGGTCTGCAGGCAGCCGTCGAGCCGGTACTGGAAAGCATGAAGCCGACCGCAGAAATCGCCGTCGTCGATCCCTCGACGACGCTGCGTCACTGGGCGCCGGAAGAGCGGCACTTTGCCGAGAAGCACGATCTCGGTCTCTATCACGCCCTCGTCGAAGCCCGCCTGCCCTTCGAACTGCTTTCGGATCAGGTGCTGACCGAGGACAACCTCGACCGTTTCAAGCTGATCATTCTCGCCAATGCCTCCTGCCTCTCGGATGTGCAAAACGCGGCGATCCGCGCCTATGTCGATCGCGGCGGCAGCGTCATCGCTTCCTATGAGACATCGCTGCGGGACGAGTTCGGCAAGAAACGTCCGGACTTCGGCCTTGCCGACGTGCTCGGTGCAAAATTCATCGCCGGCCCGCGCGGCATCGTCAAGAATACCTATATCGCCCTTTCCGGCGATCATCCGATCAACCAGGGTTATGAAGACGCCGAGCGCATCATGGGCGGCACCCGCCTCATCCACGCCGAGCCGTATGCCGATGCGAAGACACCCTTCCTCTACGTTCCCGATTTCCCGGATCTGCCGATGGAAGAGGTCTATCCGCGTGAGGACCCGAAAGGAGCGGCCGTCATCGCCCGCGAAACCGGCAAGGGCGGACGCACAGTCTATATCCCCTGGAATATCGGCGAGATCTTCTGGGAAGTCTTTGCTGTCGACCACGCCCGCCTGCTTGCCAATGCCGTCCACTGGGCGCTCGGCAAGACGCCGCGCATCACCGTCAAGGGCAAGGGCGTCGTCGATCTGGCGCTTCGAGAAAACGATCATGGCCTAGCACTTAGCCTCTTCAACCTCACCAACCCGATGATGATGAAAGGTCCGATCCGCGAGAATTACCCTCTGGCTACACAGACCGTTTCGGTGGAGATTCCAGAGGGCCGATCGATGGCGAAGGCGTG
Organism: Rhizobium sp. NZLR1b; assembly: GCF_019685155.1. Lineage (NCBI taxonomy): Bacteria > Pseudomonadati > Pseudomonadota > Alphaproteobacteria > Hyphomicrobiales > Rhizobiaceae > Rhizobium > Rhizobium sp. NZLR1b. Next base: position 57,301 of record NZ_JABDWC010000012.1, on the reverse strand, counting down.
GCTTGTCGTTGCCGACCGCGCCGCAAGCTTCACCCTCGGGAATGGCCGCGCACAGGTGGAGGTGCCGAGCATTGATCGGCTGGAGGTGCTGCACCTCACCTGGAAATGAGGTGATACGCGAGGAGCGCTTTTGGCCTGGAGGGGCCGAAAGCGGATGGAGATCCGGGGGAAGCACCTCACGGTGTTCCCGACGGGAGGAGAAACATTCCGATGCTTGGCTATATCTTCAAGCGCGTGCTCTACATGATCCCGACCTTGTTCGGCATGTCGCTGATCTCGTTCCTGATCATCCAGCTGCCGCCGGGTGACTACCTGACCTCGATGATCGCCACCATGAGCGACAGCGGCCAGACCGTCGATCCCGCGCAGATCGAGCGCCTCAAGGAAATTTATGGCTTCGACGACCCCTTCTATGTCCAATACCTGAAATGGATCTGGGGCATCGTCAGCCGCGGCGACTTCGGCTACTCCTTCGAATGGGGCCAGCCGGTCTCCGGCCTGATCTGGGCCCGCATGGGCTCGACGCTGGTGATCTCGCTCTTGAGCTTGCTCTTCGTCTGGATCGTCGCTTTGCCGATCGGCATCTATTCCGCCGTCCGCCGCCACTCCGTCGGCGATCACGTCTTCACGTTCCTCGGCTTCATCGGCCTGGCGGTGCCGAACTTCATCCTCGCGCTGACGCTGATGTACATCGCCTATAAATATCTCGGCCAGAGCGTCGGCGGGCTGATCTCGCCGGAATATGCCGAAGCGCCGTGGAGCCTTGCCAAGGTCGGCGACTTCCTCGCCCATCTCTGGATCCCGATTATCATCATCGGCGCATCGGGAACGGCGGCGATGATCCGCATCCTGCGCGCCAACCTGACGGATGAACTGCACAAGCCTTATGTGGTCACCGCCCGCGCCAAGGGCTTGCCGGAGTACAAGGTCATCCTCAAATATCCTGTCAGAATCGCGCTCAATCCCTTCGTCTCGGCAATTGGCTGGGTATTGCCGCACCTCGTCTCCGGCGTCACCATCACCGCCATCGTGCTGAACCTGCCGACCGCCGGCCCGCTGCTTTTTCGCGCGCTGATCTCACAGGATATGTATCTCGCCGGCAGCTTCATCCTGCTTTTGAGCGCCCTCACCCTCGTCGGCATGCTGCTGTCGGATCTGCTGCTGGCGCTGCTCGATCCGCGCATCCGGTTCAATTGAGGGGAATGCGATGAGCACGCACGAAACCTTCGGAACCCATGCAGGCCCGCTCCATGCCGTCGCCGACGGTCCCTCGATCAGCCCGCTGAAACAGGGCAAGACCGTCTCGACCGCCGCGATTGGCCCCTGGCGGCTGGTCGCGGGCAAGCTGGTCCGCCAAAAGGTGGCGATGGTAGCCGGCGCAATCATTCTCTTCCTCTATCTGGTCGGCCTCTTCGCCGAATTTCTGGCGCCCGCCTTACCGACGACCTCGCGGCCGCAATACACCTATGCCCCACCGCAGGGCTTCAGCTTCTTCGTCGAAAAACCGGACGGCAGCTCGGAATTCAATTTCCACGTGAAGGGCTACAAGGTCGAGATCGACAAGGTGGCGCTGCGCCGCACCTTCGTCGTCGACGACACCAAGGTGGTGCCGATCGGCTTCTTCGTCAAAGGCGCCGCCTATGATCTCTGGGGCTTGATCCCGATGAACAGGCACCTGATCGGCCCTCTCAACCAGAACGACCCGATGTATCTGCTCGGCGCCGACCGTCTCGGCCGCGACGTCTTCTCGCGCCTCGTCTACGGCACCCGAGTCTCTATGTCGATCGGCCTCGTCGGCGTCGCCATGTCGCTGATCCTGGGTGTCGTACTCGGTTCGATCTCGGGCTTCTACGGCGGCTGGGTGGATACCCTGATGCAGCGGCTCATCGAGGTCGTCAGCGCCATGCCGACCATCCCGCTCTGGCTGGGTCTGGCGGCGGCGATCCCGCTGACATGGTCGCCGGTCAACGTCTATTTCGTCATAACGATCATCGTCTCCTTGCTCGGCTGGACCAGCCTCGCCCGCGAGGTGCGCGGCCGGTTTCTTGCGCTACGCAGCGAGGATTTCGTCGTTGCCGCCAGACTCGACGGATCGAGCGAAGCGCGGCTGATCTTCCGCCACATCCTGCCGTCGCTGACGAGCCACATCCTCGCGGTCGTCACCCTTGCCGTGCCGACCATGATCGTCGCCGAGACGTCGCTCTCCTTCCTCGGCATCGGCTTGAAGCCGCCGGTCGTCAGCTGGGGCGTGCTGTTGCAGGACGCGCAGAACATTCGCACGGTCGCCACCGCGCCATGGCTGCTGATCTGGCCGTCGCTCGCGGTCGTCGTCGCCGTGCTGTCCTTCAATTTCTTCGGCGACGGCCTTCGCGATGCCGCCGACCCCTATGAGAGCTGAGGAGGAAATCGTGACCGATCTTTCCGAAGACGTCGTTCTCTCCGTCGAAAACCTCTCGATCGATTTCAGGCTGCGCACCCACATCCTGCACGCGGTCGAAAATGTCAGTTTCGAGCTGAAACGCGGCCAAACGCTCTGCCTCGTCGGCGAAAGCGGCTCCGGCAAGAGCGTCACCGCCCGCTCGCTGCTGCAGATCGTCGACAGCCCCGGCAGCATCGTTTCCGGCCGCATCCTGCTGCGCAACGGCGACGAGGTCACCGGGGGTAACGGGGTCACCGATATCGCCGCCCTGAAGCCGTCGGATCGGGCGATGCGCGCCATCCGCGGCCGCCGCATCGGCCTGATCTTCCAGGAGCCGATGAGCTCGCTGTCGCCGGTCCATACCATCGGTTCGCAGATCATCGAGGCCGTGCGCCTGCACAGCGATCTCGACAAGCGCGCCGCCCGCGAAAGAACCGTCGAACTGCTGCGCCAGGTCGAAATCCCCGATCCCGACAGGATGGCGGACCGCTACACCTTCGAATTTTCCGGCGGCATGCGCCAGCGCGCTATGATCGCCATGGCGCTTGCCGGCAATCCCGATATTCTCATCGCCGACGAACCGACCACGGCGCTCGATGTCACCACCCAGGCCGAAATCCTCGACCTGATCAAGCGCCTGCAGGTCGAACGCGGCATGGCCATGCTGCTCATCACCCACGATATGGGCATCGTCGCCGAAGTGGCCGACGACGTCGCCGTCATGCGCTTCGGCCGCATCGTCGAACGGGGTCCGGTCGACGCGATCTATCACGCCGCCGAGCATCCCTATACCCGCCAGCTGCTCGCCTCAACGGTGAAACTCACCCACCATGTCGAAGACAAGCTGCCATCCGTGGCGCCGTCGCCGCGGGCGCCGAAGCCGATCCTTTCCGTCCGCAACCTCGGCAAGATTTACGGCTGGCAGGGCCAGGCCAACACGCTACGCGCGGTCGACGACGCCAGTTTCGATCTTTATCCGGGCGAAAACCTCGGCATCGTCGGCGAAAGCGGCTCCGGCAAAACGACGTTGGGCCGGCTCATCCTGCGCACCATCGAGCCAACATCGGGCAGCATCAGCTATCGCAACCGGGATGGCCGTGAGATCGACGTCACCAAGCTGACGAAACGCGAGCTGCGCACCTTCCACCGCGAAGTCCGCCTCGTCTTCCAGGATCCGTTCGCCTCGCTCAATCCGCGCATGACCGTCAAGGAGGTGATCGGCGATCCCCTCATCGTCAACGGCCTCGCCAAGGGCAAGGCGCTGGAGGACCGCGTCGCCGAGCTGATGCGGCTCGTCGGCCTCGATCCGATGGGCATGGAGCGTTACCCCCATGCCTTCTCCGGCGGCCAGCGCCAGCGTATCGGCATCGCCCGCGCGCTTGCGCTCGATCCGCGCATCATCATCGCCGACGAGGCGACCTCTGCGCTCGACGTCTCGATCCGCAGCCAGATTCTCGATCTGCTGCTCGATATCCGCCAGCGGCTGAACCTTAGCTTCATCTTCATCTCGCACGACATTTCAGTCGTGCGTTATTTCTGCGATCGGGTCGCCGTCATGCATCGCGGCAAAATCGTCGAACTCGGCGAGGCCGAGCAGATCTGCACCGCTCCCAAGGAGGCCTATACCAAGAGCCTCATATCAGCCGTTCCCAATCCTGACCCCCGCGACAAGCGCATGCTGCATCGGCATCGTTTCGTCGCGCCCGCCATCTAAGGACTGTCCAGTGCCGAAATTCTCCGCCAACCTTTCCTTCCTCTATCAGGACCTACCGTTCCTCGATCGTTTCGCCGCTGCCGCACGGGACGGTTTCGGCGCGCTCGAATATCTCGGCCCCTATGCCGAGCCGAAGGAGAAGGTCGCCGAGACGCTGAAGGCAAGTGGCCTGAAACAGGCGCTCTTCAACGTGCCATCAGGAGACTGGGCCGGCGGTGAGCGCGGCATTGCCTGCCTGCCGGATCGCGTGCAGGAATTCCGCGATGGTGTGACCCAGGCGCTCGATTATGCCAAGGCGCTCAATTGCCGGCAGGTCAACGTCATCTCCGGCCTGGTGCCGAAGGGTGCGGACCTCGAAACGCTGGAAACGGTGCTGGTCGACAATCTGAAATATGCAGCAAAGCGCGCCGCCGATGCCGGCGTCAGGCTGCTGATCGAGCCGATCAACCTGCGCGATATTCCGGGTTTCTTCCTGTCGAGCACCGCCCATGTCGAACGCATCCTCGACAGGGTCGGCTCCGACAATCTCTATATCCAGTATGATTTCTATCACATGCAGATCATGCAGGGCGATCTGATGCCGACCTTCACAAGGCTGCAGGAGAAGATCGCCCATGTGCAGATCGCCGACAATCCCGGCCGCAACGAACCCGGCACCGGCGAGATCAATTACCGCTTCATCCTCTCTGAACTCGACCGCCTTGGCTACGACGGCTGGGTCGGCTGTGAATACAAGCCGAAATCAGGCACCAGCGAGGGCCTCGGCTGGATGAAACCCTACCGGAAGCAAGCGAGAACAGCATGAATATAGGATTCATCGGACTGGGCGTCATGGGTCGCCCGATGGCGGAACACCTGATCGATTCCGGCCACACGCTGCATCTCCACCGTGTCAAGGAGGTCTCGCAGCATCTCGTCGACAAGGGCGGCAAGGCGGCGTTAGGCGCCAAGGCTGTGGCCGAAGCCTCGGACATCATCGTCCTGATGCTGCCGGATACGCCTGACGTCGAGACGGTTCTCTTCAGCGAGAACGGCGTCGCCTCGGGCTTGTCCGAGGGCAAGCTTGTCATCGACATGAGCTCGATCTCGCCGGTGGCGACGAAGAGCTTCGCCAAGCGCGTCGAGGCCCTCGGCTGCGATTATCTCGATGCTCCGGTTTCCGGCGGCGAAGTTGGCGCCAAGGCCGCCTCGCTGACGATCATGGTCGGTGGCAAGGAGCAGGCTTTCGAGCGCGCCAGACCGCTCTTCGAAAAGATGGGCAAGAACATCACCCATGTCGGCGGCAGTGGCGACGGCCAGACCGCCAAGGTCGCCAACCAGATCATCGTCGGGCTGACGATCGAAGCGGTTGCCGAAGCGCTGCTGTTTGCCAGGAAGGCCGGCGCCGACCCGGCCAAGGTGCGCGCCGCACTGATGGGCGGCTTTGCCGCCTCGCGCATCCTCGAGGTGCATGGAGAGCGCATGGTCAAGGAGACCTTCGAGCCCGGCTTCCGCATCCGCCTGCATCGCAAGGACATGACACTTGCCGTCGATGCAGCCCGCGCGCTCGATCTGTCGCTGCCGAACACCGCCGCGACGCAGCAACTGATGAATGCCGCCATCGCCATTGGCGACGGCGAACGCGACCATTCCGCCCTCATCCGCACGCTCGAACTCCTCGCCGGAGGGCCGCGCTAGAAGAAACGCTTTTTAAAATAGCCGGACGACATCCTCGATTGCCTATTGCCGGAGCCTCTTCTCCGGACGGCGAAGCCATGTCCGGACATCGATAGAAAAGGACAAGACAATGCTCAATAAAGATATCCAACTGCCCTACGGCGCCGTCTATTTTCGCAAATCAAATCCGCCCCGCGACGATTGGGAGCGCGACTACGCGACCGCTGGGCAAGACGGCCTCAACATCTTCCGCCACTGGTTCATGTGGGGCGCGATCGAGACAGCACCCGGCGTTTACGACTGGGAAGAATATGACCGCCAGTTGGACCTTGCCGCCGCAAACGGCATCAAGACAGTCATCGCCGAACTGATCCATGCCGTGCCCGACTGGGCCGTTCGCAAATACGCCCATGCGCTGCAGGTCAATGCCGACGGCAACAAGCTCGGTTCCTATATGGGCGTCTCGGCGGCGACCGGCGGCTTCTCCAATAATGGCGGCGGTGCCGGCGCCCTGACGCTGAACTGCCCGGAGGTCAAGGAAGCTGCGGGCAAGTTCCTGACCGCGCTCGCCACCCGCTACAAGGATCACCCGGCAATCTATGGCTACGACGTCTGGAACGAGTGCAACTATTCCGCCGATGTCGATTACAGCAGCTACGCCAAATCAGCCTTCCGGAAGTGGCTGGAGAAGAAATACGGGAGCCTGAAGGCCCTGGCGACAGCCTGGCACCGCTACAGCTACGCCGAATGGGAGGATATCGAGCCGCCGGTCCACATGGCGCCCTATCCCGAATGCATCGACTGGCTGCAGTTCAAGCGCGACAACTTCTACGACCAGATGCAGTGGCGCATCGACACACTCCGCGCCGTCGATCTGAAGAACACCATCGTTGCCCATGGCATATCGGGCGCAATTCCCAACATGGCGGCCAACGGCTGCGACGACTGGCTCGCCGCTTCCAAGGTCGAAGTCTACGGCTTCACCTGGATCCAGGCGCGCAAGGGCTCGGAAGCCTGGAAGAACTGGTACGGCGTCGATATCAACCGCGCCGCCGCCCGCGGCAAGCCTTTCTGGCATGCCGAGCGCCAGGGCGGCCCGCTTTGGCTGCAGCCGCAGGTGATCGGCCGCGACAAGGAGGATGGCCGTGTCGCCGAGCCCGAGGATATCCGCCTCTGGAGCATGACCTCGCTTGCCGGCGGCGCCCGCGGCGTCCTAAACCTTCGCTGGCGCCCGCTGCTTGACGGCCCCCTTTTCGGCGCCTTCGGCTCCTACGGCATGGACGGCTCGCGCACGCCGCGCTCCGACATGGCGAGCGCCATGGCAAAGTGGGCAAACGACACGGCGCAAGGTCCCCTCTGGGAGGCAAAGCCGGTGCGCGGCGAGGTCGGCATCCTGTTTATCCGCGAAACGCAGGAGTTCGATTACCTCCTGAACCACGATCGTAAGGAAAAGCCCTACCCCGAAGCCATGTGGGGCGCCTATCGCGCCTTCCTCGAACAGGGCGCGCAACCGGACTGGGTGCATATCGACGATATCGACCCCTATGATTTCCTCTATTTCCCCTACCCGATCATGTTCACATCAGAACAGGCAAAACGCCTGAAAGCCTGGGTCGAAAACGGCGGCACACTGATTGCCGAAGCATGCCCCGGCTATTTCGGCGATCGTGGCCATGTCGGCACCGTGCAGCCGAACATGGGCCTCGACGAGGTCTTCGGTGCGCGCGAGGAAGAAGTCGAATTCATGCCCGATATCGGCGACCGCATCCATTTCGATCTCGACGGCGCAGCTGTCGACGGCGGCGGTTTCCTGCAGTCCTACCGGCTGGCGGGCGGCGCGGCACGTGGGCATTTCACCGACGGCCGTCTTGCCGTCGTCGAAAATACCTTTGGCAACGGCCGCACGCTGCTAATTGGCACCAATCCCTCCGTCGCCTATTACCGCACGCTGGGAAAGGCGAACGGGGCTTTCTTCGCCGAACTAATAACATGGAGCGGCAAGAAGCGGCATGCGACGCTTTCGAATGGCGCGCTCTTCCCGCGCATTCACGTCGGGGAGAAAGGCAGCTTTCTCTGGCTCGTCAACCCGACGAGAACTGCACAGAAAACAGAGGTGACGCTTGCCCGCGGAATGTTGGCGCGAGGCCAACCCGTCTGGCCGATCGACCATATGGACAATGGCGGCATCGAGGTGCCGGCGCGCGATGTGCTGATCCTGCCGCTCGATCGTTGAGTTTCAGGATGCCGGTGAATCGGCGCTTTCGGCAAAGGCTTCAAGCTCGGGGTCGAAATCGACCTCGACGACATTGTTGAAGACGGCGGTAGCCAGCATGATGCCGGCGAAAGCGACGAGATCGACCAGCACCCGCGTCTCGTAGCGCTCTTTCAGCTTCGCCCAGAGTTCGGCGGGAACGGCATTGGAATCGGCGACGGTCGCCTTGCCGAAGGCCTCGAGCAGCGCTTCCTCCTCGGAAAGTTCGAGCGCGTCGGGATTGAAACCTTTGTTGATCAAAGCCCGGCGAAAGAAGGTGACGGCGATCTTCGATTTCGCCGCCTTCGAGATTGCATGCGAGAAGATCCAGATCGCCCGGTCGCCGATAGCAGGATCGAGTTCTGCCCGTAGCGTGAACCATTCGGCATAGATGCGATGGGCGGCCGGCGAATGCAGCAGCGTGCGCTTCATGTTGGTCATGCGTCCGCGCAGCCTGACTTCCTCGTCATGCGCCGCACGAACCTCTTGCGAAGCAGTGTCGTAGTCGATCTGTGGGAGGTGGCTCATCGGGTCCGCTCTTTCGTTTTGCGCAGACGTTATCGATGCACCGGCATAGTGTGCAACCCAACTTCGTTCAGCTTTTCGTTTCGATCAGATATTCCGGCCCGCGTGACCGGCAAATCCACTTGGCCCTCGCGCCGCCTCCGCCTAGATTGATCTCATCGAAGGTGGAGGCAAGGCATGAGCGACGATCACGAGCATCATCACGTCGACTGGCGGGAACATGGCGTCAAGGTCATTCCCGGCAATTCGCTCGATCCGAACACCGCGCAGACGCCGGGCATGAACCGCGCCGCCGCGATCAACAATGCGCGTGCCGGGGCCGAGAAAATCTGGGCCGGCACGGTGACGATCCATGCCAACGCCAAGACCGGCGCCCATCATCACGGTGACCTCGAAAGCATCATCTACGTGGTCAAGGGCAAAGCCCGCATGCGCTGGGGCGAGCATCTGGAATATACCGCCGAGGCCGGTCCCGGCGACTTCATCTATGTTCCCCCCTATGTGCCGCACCAGGAGATCAACGCCAGCCGCGACGAGACGCTGGAATGCGTGCTCGTCCGTTCAGGCCAGGAGCCGGTCGTCGTCAATCTCGACATCGAGCCGATCGAGAAACCGGAAGACGTGCCCTGGATCGACCCGATCCATCGCTGATGCATGCCGCCACGCCCGCTGGAAAGAAAGCAACCTCGGCGCGTCCCCTCACGCGTGAACGGCGCCAGCGCTGCTCATCACAGGGTTCTTGATGATCCGGCCGGTATCGGCGGCATAGAGATGGATCGCGTTATAGTCGATCGCGATGCCGATCGGATCGCCGGACTTCACCTTCACGGCTTCGGTCAGCGCCACGGCAAAGGGCAGCCCGTCGAAATCGGCGTGAACGACACGGCTCGCGCCGAGTTCTTCGATGAAATCGGCCGTTGCAGTGAGAGCACCGGGCGCATCCGGGGCCACCAGCCGGGCCGCTTCGGCGCGCATGCCGAGCACGACGCGTTTGCCTTTCAGCGGTGCTGCGCGCTCGCGCGGCAGCGCGATCTTGCGGCTCTGGTCGTAGACGAAGACACCCTCGTCATTGATTGTGCCTTCAAGCAGGTTCATCGCCGGCGTGCCGACGAAGCCGGCAACGAAACGCGACACCGGATGATGATAGACTTCTTCCGGGGTGCCGACCTGCTCGACCCTGCCGCCGTTCATCACCACCAGCCGGTCAGCCAGCGTCATGGCCTCGGTCTGGTCATGCGTGACGAAGATCGAAGTGGCGCCAAGGCGGCGATGCAGCCGGCGGATTTCGGCGCGCATGGCGATGCGCAGCTTGGCGTCGAGGTTCGAAAGCGGCTCGTCGAAGAGGAACACTTTCGGTTCGCGGATCATCGCACGGCCCATGGCGACGCGCTGGCGCTGCCCGCCGGAAAGGGCGGCGGGCCGGCGGTCGAGGAAGGGTTCCAGGCTGAGCGCCTTGGCGACTTCGGCGATGCGGCGCTCACGCTCCACCTTGGAGACGCCGGCCACTTTAAGGGCATAACCGATATTCTCGGCGACGCTCATATGCGGATAGAGCGCATAGTTCTGAAACACCATGGCGCAGCCGCGCTCGCGCGGCTCAAGCCGGTTGACGACGCGCCCATCGATTGCGATTTCGCCGCCGCTGATTTCCTCCAGGCCGGCGATCATGCGCAACAGTGTGGACTTGCCGCAGCCGGACGGGCCGAGGATGACGATGAACTCACCGGACTGGATTTCGAGATCGACGCCGTGAACGACGGGATTCTTGCCGTAGCTCTTCTTCACATCACGGATTGAGATAGGTGCCACAGGACTATTCCTTCATTTCTCGGTAGAGATAAGGCCGCGCACGAACCAACGCTGCATCAGGATGACGAGCACCAGCGGCGGCGACATGATGATAAGTGTACCTGCCATGGCGACGTTCCAGTCTGGCAGGCCGAATTCGGAGGGAATGAGGGTCTTGAGCTGCGTCACAGCAATGCCGAAATTCGGATCGGTAGTAATCAGCAGCGGCCAGAGATACTGGTTCCATGCCCAGACGAACATGATCGTGAACAGTGCGATCATGTTGGGCCGCGAAAGCGGCACCAGAATGTCCCAGAAAAACCGGACAGGACCCGATCCGTCCATCTTCGAGGCCTCGGCAAGTTCGTCCGGAACCGTCAGGTAAAACTGCCGGTAAAGGAAAGTGCCGGTCGCCGTTGCGACCAACGGCAGAACGAGACCGGGATAGGAATTCAGCAGGCCCCATTCGAGCTTGATCTGGATGCCGGTGATCTGCGCCACGAGCCAGCTTATGCCGAGGACATCAAGGATCGTCTGGAACGGCTGCAGCGCATTGGCCGCGATCGAATAGGTCGGCACGATGCGGACCTCCAGCGGCAGCATCAGCGTGATGAAGATGATCCAGAAAATCACATACCGGCCGCGGAAGCGGAAGTAGACGATCGAGAAGGCTGCCATGGCAGAAAGGATCACTTTGCCGGCGCCGACCGCCGCGGCGAAGATGATACTGTGAAACAGCTTGTTGCCGAGATCGGCACGGACCCAGGCGGTCTGGACGTTTTCCCAGAAATGCGAGCCCGGCGTGAGCGGCAGCGGCACACGATTGACCGTCTCCAGATCGAGGGTCGACGCGATGATGACAATGGCGAAAGGCAGGAGCGCGATGACCATGCCGAGCGCGAGAAGCGTATAGCAGATGAAATTGAATATTGGGGTGCGTTCGATCATGTGCAGGGGCCTTACTTGTAGTGCACGCGCCGCTCGATAAAGCGGAACTGAAAGATGGTAAGAAGAACAACGAGCACCATCAGAATGATCGACTGGGCTGCGGCGCCCGAATAATCGAGGCCCCTAAAGCCGTCGAAATAGATCTTGTAAACCATGAGGTCCGTCGCGCGCGCCGGCCCCCCCTGCGTCATGACGTCGACGATGCCGAAGGAATCCTGGAAGCTCTCGGTGATGTTGATGACGAGCAGGAAGAACAGCGTCGGCGTCAGCAAGGGCAGCTGAATATCCCAGATACGGCGCATCGGCCCCGAACCGTCCATTGCGGCGGCCTCGATCAGCGAACGCGGAATGCCTTGCAGCGCCGAGAGGAAGAAGATGAAATTGTAGCCGATATATTTCCAGGAGAATGCAACGATGACGGCGATCATCGCATCCTTGCCGTCGAGCGCCGGATTCCAGAGACCGGGCCAGACGTGATTGATGACCGACAGAAGGCCTGCCTCCGGCGCCAGGATGAAGCGGAAGGCGAGACCGAGAGCGGGCGCGGCAATCGCGTAGGGCCAGATGAAGACCGACCGGTAGATCTTATGGCCGCGCAGTTCACGATCTGTCAAAAGCGCTAGGATGAGCGCCAGACCCATGGCAATGGCCGTCGAACTGAAGCCGAAGATCATGCTGCGGGAAATCGAGTCCCAATAGACCGGGTCGGTAAGCAGCTGTTTGAAATTGTCGAAACCGACCCAGGCATTGCCGCCGCCCCATGGCTGCTCGAGCGTGAACGCCCAATAGAGCGCCTGGGCGCTAGGCCAATAGAAGAATACGAAGATCAGCAGCAGCATCGGAAATGCAAAGAGCAGTCCGATCGTCGTCGAGGAGAAAGTGACGCGCTTTTCCATGAGTGGTCGTTTTCGCCCTGGTTTGACCCACAGCGCCGCGCCTCTTTCAGACGCGCAAAGGACGCTGCAGCTTTTGAATTGCTGCATAATTTATCCCTAAATCGATTCCGATTTAAGGGATTATGCAGTAGGCGCGGGCGGCGAGTTCGCATCCGCGTCCGATTGAAGAACCTGCAAAACGCACCCAGCGCGCCAAACGCGGGCTGGGTGCGGCTCATATCGGATGATCAGGGAAGCTGAACGTTCTTGTAGGTCTGCTGGAAGCGACGCAGGAGCTGGTTGCCGCGTTCGGCCGCGCCGTCGAGCGAAGCCTGGACGTCAGCGTTGTTGACAAAGATTGCCTGCAGGCTGTTTGCGATTTCGGTGCGAACCTGCAGCAGGCCGCCGAGGCGGATGCCGTGCGCAGCCGTGTCGTCAGCAGGCGATGCGGTCAGGCTCTGAATGGCGAGTTCGCGGCCGGCATAGGGAGCCTTGTCGTAGAAGCCCTGCTTCTTCAGGTATTCGAAACCGGAGTTGCGAACCGGGATATAGCCGGTAACAGTCGACCAGGTGAGAGCTTCTTCCGGCTTTGCGATGAAGTTGAAGAAGGCAGCAGCAGCCTTGTATTCGGCGTCGGAGTGACCCTTCAGAACCCAGAGCGAAGCGCCGCCGACGTAGGAGCTGTGGCGGGTTGCGTTGCCGTAGGTGGGGAGCATGGCAACGCCCCAGTTCATGCCCTGCTTGGCGGTGCGGCCAACATTGCCATGGTCGCCGACCGAGGTCAGGATGACCTGGCAATCGCCGGCGGCGAAAGCCTCGACGAAAGTCTGGCCGACGGCCTTGTTCTTGATGAAGGCAAGCTTGTTGTCGTACCAGGACTTGAGGTCCTTGACATAGCTGACGAGCAGCGGGTTCTTGTTGAACGCCAGCTCGGCGTCGAGGCCTTCAAAGCCGTTCTTCTTCGTCGCGATCGCTTCGCCGTTGACGGCTTCGAACTGCTCGATGTACTGCCAGACTTCGTTGTTGGAGATGTCGAAGGCGAGCGGGCAAGCATAGCCGGCGTTCTTCAGAGCCTTGAAGTCTTCGCCGGCTTCCTGCCAGGTGGCGGGAGCATGGTCTTTGCCGATCTTGGCGAAGGCATCCTTGTTCCAATAGAGCAGAGCGGTCGAGGAATTGAAGGGGAACGAATACATCTCGCCCTTCGACGTCGCATAATAGTTTGCGATGCCGGAGAAGTAATCTTTCCAGTCGACATTGTAGCCCATGTCGGTCATCAGCTTGTTGGCCGGGTAGTAGGCGCCGGAAAGCATGATGTCGAGCGTGCCGGCGTCGGAGACCTGGGCGATGGTCGGCTGCTTGCCGGCGCGGAAGGCGGCGATGGTGTTCTGCAGGGAAGCGTCGTAGCTGCCCTGGCTGGTGCAGACGACTTCATAATCGGCCTGCGACTGGTTGAACCGATCGCACTGTTCCTGGACCCGCTTTGCGATGTCACCGGAATTGCCGAACCAGAAGTCAATCTTGGTCTTATCGGCGGCGGCAGCGGGACCAGCAAGAAACGCTGTAGCGAGAAGGGCGCCTACGGCGCCGAGAAGCTTGGCTTGCATGAGAACCTCGAACGTAAAAGAGACGCGCACTTTCAGCGCACGCCCTATTAGCTGGTTCAAATTGCTGCGGCTAATGAATATTACATGACATGAAACGATCGAAATCGTGCCGTCACAAAACCTTCATTCGGATGTTATTTGCCGCAGCCGAGGCTATATTTAGAGAAGCCTCGCCAGCCTCCCCAGCGCACTGCCGAACAGTTATATTCATATTCGAATAATTATAATTATCAAGGGTTTTCAATATTTGCCTATATTGCGACAGAGCATCCTTATTCGGGGATACCGTCACATGAAACTGGCAGAAACGGCTATCTTTCTGCCACTGCACTCGTGTGCAACGTCTGGTTTTAGCCTTGAAATCAAAGGGAATCCTTCAAAATTGCAGCAAAACGCGGATCGAACGCGTGGCTGATCGGCCCGGCGGCAGCACCGAGTGCGACCGACCAGGGATCGGCCATACCGGGCTGCAGGCGCGGCAGTATGCGACCGCGACGTTCGGCGATCGAGGGCAGCAACCGGCCGATTGCCGCAATCAACTTGTTCACCAGCGCTTCCGGCGCGCTGCCGCAAAGGATAACGGTTTGCGGATCGAACAGGGTCTCGATGAGATGGATGCTCCAGCGCAGGTCGACCGCCGCCGCCTCGACCCAGGCGTCGATGCTTTGATCGCCGCTCAAGGTAAGGTCGTTGATGCGTGCGTGGAGGTCGGGATCGGCGGGATCGGCCGAGAGATGCTGATAGAGCGAGGCGAGGGAGGCACGATGTTCGAGCGGCGTCGATTTGCCGTCGGCAAACAGCAGCGCCATGCCGATCTCGCCGGCATTGCCGTTCGCGCCGCGGTAGAGCTCGCCATTCAGGATGAGCCCGGCACCGATGCCATAGCCGACGAAGAGGCAGATGGCATGGTCGAGCCCATGGGCCGCCCCCACCATGCGCTCGGCGGTCGCCGCCGCCGCCGCATCGTTCTGCAGGTCGACATCGAGCCCGGTGCCGGCAGTCAGCGTTTCCAACAGCGGAAACTTCTGCCAAGCCTCCATCATCCACGGATCGTCGCCGCTACCGGCGACGCCGAAGGGCCCAGGCATGGCCGCGCCGAGGCCGACAAGCCGCTTTTCCGACTGCCGGACGACGCCGGCAAGCTTCGAACGCACGCTGGCGACAAGATTGAGGATCACCTTCGCCCCCTGCGACGGACCTCCAGGTGGGAGCCCGGCCTCGTCGCGCACGAGAACGCTACCGACAAGATCGACCGCAACCGCACGCGTCACATGCCGGTCGATCTGCAGGCCGATCGCAAAGGCGCCTTCCGGCACGAGCCGATAGGGCGTCGAGGGCTGGCCCCTGCCCTTCCTCACCGCCTCCTGCGAACTGACGAGACCGTCGCGTTCGAGTTCCTCAATGATATTGGACACCGTCTGCTTGGTCAGCCGCGTCGCCCGCGCCAGATCGGCGCGGGAAAGCGCACCGTTGATTCTCAGGGCATCGATCATCACGCGCCGGTTATGGGCACTGGTGCCCCCGTGGTTGGTGCCGCTCTTGGCCCGGATCGGACGGCTGTCATTCATGTGCAATTGCCTCTTGACTCCAATAGAATGTTGAAGAAGTAATAAGTCAAGACACTTGACTTAATAAGGGACCGGAGAGTTCCAGGGAACGCAGGACGCCGACAAGGGCTCCGACGACGCTCCGAGACGACTTCTCGAACACCGATGGCGGAAGCCCTCGGCAATGCGTAAATGTCAAAAACTGGAGGCTGCAATGCTGAAATCCTTTAACAAGACGCTTCTCGGTGCGGCCTTGATCGGCGCATCTCTTGCACCGCACGCTTTCGCCGAGACGACGCTGAACGCGCTTTTCATGGCGCAGGCCGCCTATAGCGAGGCCGACGTGCGGGCCATGACCGATGCCTTCGCCAAGGCGAACCCCGATATCAAGGTCAATCTCGAATTCGTTCCCTATGAAGGCCTGCACGACAAGACGGTGCTGGCGCAGGGTTCCGGCGGCGGCTATGACGTCGTCCTCTTCGATGTTATCTGGCCGGCGGAATACGCCACCAACAAGGTGCTGGTCGACGTCTCCTCGCACATCACCGACGAGATGAAGAAAGGCGTGCTGCCGGGCGCCTGGACCACCGTGCAGTATGACGGCAAATATTTCGGCATGCCGTGGATCCTCGATACCAAATACCTGTTCTACAACAAGGAGATCCTTGAAAAGGCCGGCATCAAGGCTCCACCGAAAACCTGGGACGAGCTGACCGAGCAGGCAAAGACGATCAAGGACAAGGGCCTGCTCGCTACGCCGATCGCCTGGAGCTGGTCGCAGGCCGAAGCGGCAATCTGCGACTATACAACGCTCGTCAGCGCCTATGGCGGCGATTTCCTCAAGGAGGGCAAGCCCGCCTTCCAGACCGGCGGCGGTCTTGATGCGCTGAAATATATGGTCTCCAGCTATTCCTCCGGCCTGACCAATCCGAACTCCAAGGAATTCCTGGAAGAGGACGTGCGCAAGGTCTTCGAAAACGGCGATGCCGCCTTCGCGCTGAACTGGACCTATATGTACAATATGGCCAACGATCCGAAGGACAGCAAGGTCGCGGGCAAGGTCGGCGTTGTCCCGGCACCGGGTGTGGCCGGCAAGAGCGCGGCTTCGGCCGTCAACGGTTCGATGGGCCTCGGCATCACCTCGGCCAGCCAGCATCCGGATGAGGCCTGGAAATACATCACCTTCATGACCTCGCAGGCGACGCAGAATGCCTATGCCAAGCTCAGCCTGCCGATCTGGGCCTCCTCCTATGAGGACCCGGCCGTCACCAAGGGTCAGGAAGAGCTGATCTCCGCCGCCAAGGTCGGCCTCGCCGCCATGTATCCGCGTCCGACGACACCGAAATATCAGGAGCTTTCGACCGCCCTGCAGCAGGCGATACAGGAATCGTTGCTTGGCCAGTCCTCTCCCGAGAACGCGCTGAAATCGGCGGCCGATAATAGCGGTCTCTGATCCAGCTCAGAACCCCGGGCGGCGCCTGCCGTCGCCCGGTTTCCAAAAACTTAAGAATGAAGAAGGGTCGCCTTGATGTCGGGCACTTGGCTGACAACCCGCGCGTGGCTTTTGATGCTGCCGCTTCTCGTGGTCATGATATCGGTCATCGGCTGGCCCCTGATCGATACTGTCGGCCTCTCCTTCACCGATGCCAAGCTCGTCGGCACCGAAGGAAGTTTCGTCGGTATCGGCAATTACGCGAAGATGATCTCCGGCTCGAATTTTCAACGCACCCTCATCACCACCGCATGGTTCGCGATCGTCTCGGTTGCCGCCGAAATGGTGATCGGCGTTCTCGCCGCCCTATTACTGAACCAGCAATTCCGCGGCCGCGCCGCGCTTCGCGCCCTGATGATCCTGCCCTGGGCGCTGCCGACCGTCGTCAATGCCACGCTCTGGCGGCTGATCTACAACCCGGAATATGGCGCGCTGAACGCGGCGCTGACCCAGCTCGGCCTGCTTGATGCCTACCGCTCCTGGCTCGGCGAACCGGGCACGGCGTTGGCAGCCCTCATCGTCGCCGATTGCTGGAAGAATTTCCCGCTGGTGGCGCTGATCGCGCTGGCCGCACTCCAGGCCGTGCCGCGCGACATCACCGCCGCCTCGCTCGTCGACGGCGCCGGCGCTTTCGCCCGCTTCCGCTTCGTCATACTGCCCTATCTCGCCGGCCCGCTGATGGTGGCCCTGGTGCTGCGCACGATCGAAGCCTTCAAGGTGTTCGACATCATCTGGGTCATGACCCGCGGTGGCCCGGCCAATAGCACGCGCACGCTGTCGATCCTCGTCTATCAGGAAGCCTTCTCCTTCCAGCGAGCCGGCTCCGGCGCATCGCTGGCGTTGATCGTGACGCTGCTGGTGACGCTGCTTGCCGCCGGCTACGCCGCCCTGGTGCGCAAGACCGCCGGGAGTGCGGCCTGATGGAACGCCAAAGCCCAATCTTTACCGCCTTCATCTATGTCTGCGCGCTGCTTCTTGCCGCCGTCATCCTGGCGCCGATCCTGTGGCTGTTCATCATGAGCATCTCGCCCGCCGCCGACCTTGCGGCGAAGCCATTGCGCTGGTGGCCGCAAACGGCGGATTTCTCTCGCTACGCCGTGCTGCTCTCGACGATCGAAAACAGCGCCGGCGCCGCCTTCACCTCGTCGCTGCGCAACAGCATCGAGGTGGCTGGCATGGCGACGATCGCGTCGATCGCGCTCGCCATTCCGGCCGGCTGGGCGGTGTCGCGCACGCCTTCTGTGGGATGGTCGCTGTCGATGGTGATCGGCACCTATATGCTGCCGCCGGTGGCGCTTGCGGTGCCGCTCTATATGGGTCTCTCCCATCTCGGCATGCTGAACAACGTCTTCGGCCTGGCCCTCGTCTATCTCAGCATCCTGGCGCCCTTCACCACCTGGCTGATGAAATCGGGCTTCGATTCCATCCCACGCGAAATCGAATCCGCCGCAATGATCGACGGCGCCGGCCTGTTCCAGACGCTGAGGATCATTACGCTGCCGCTCGCCGGCCCCGTGGTCGCGACGTCAAGCCTGTTTGCATTCCTGCTTGCCTGGGACGAATTCTTCTATGCGCTGCTTTTCACCTCCGACCAGCGCGCCAAAACGCTGACCGTCGCCATCGCGGATCTCGCCGGTGGCCGCGTTTCCGATTACGGACTGATCGCCACGGCAGGCGTGCTCGCCGCCCTGCCTCCGGTGCTGATTGGTCTCATCATGCAACGTGCCCTGGTTTCAGGGCTCACCAGCGGCGGCGTCAAGGGATGAACATGACAACAGAAATAATCCGGCCGGCCGGACTTGCCGCGATCGATCGCGAGATGGCGCGCCAGCATGCCGATGCGATCGCCTCCTATGAAGTTGCCGGGCCGAGCGCGACAAGAGCCGCCGTCTCGCTGAAGAAAACCGGCCGGCTGCTCCTGCTCGGCATGGGCGGCTCGCATGCCGTCAACCGCGCCGTCGAGCCGCTCTATCGGGCCCTCGGCATCGATGCCGTCGCCTTGCCACTGTCTGAGCAGCTTGGCCAGCCGCTACCGGTTGCTGGCAGGACGATCTTCGTCACCTCGCAATCAGGTGAGAGCGCCGAGGTGGTGCGTTGGTTCGATGAGACCGGCGGCACTGAGGAGACCTTCGGCCTGACGCTCGAAGCCAGTTCCTTCCTCGCAAGAACCGCCCCGTCATTGGTGGGCGCCGGCGGCACCGAACTTGCCTTCGCCGCGACACGCAGCCTGACGGTAACCTTCGCCCTGCATCTGGCAATCCTCGCCGCCCTCGGCGAAGATCCCCGGGCCGCACTTGCGATCCTCAACGCGCCTGAAGACCATGACATCGCCGCCGCCCTCACCGCGCTCGAAGACGTCGCAACGGTCGTCACCTCAGGCCGCCGGCTGCAGGGCATCGCCGAGGCATTGGCGCTCGGATTGACCGAATTGTCGCGCCGCCCCTGCTTCTCGCTCGAAGGCGGCCAGTTGCGCCATGGGCCGATGGAGATGCTGGGGCCGGAAATCGGCGTCGTGCTGTTCCGCGGCTTGGACGAGACATCCGGCTTGGTGACCGCAATGGCGATCTCCGCCGTCGAGACCGGCGCCCCCGTCATCCTGTTCGACGCATCCGGGCAAGCGCCGGTCGCCGGCGCGGTGACAATCCGCTTTACCCCGGTAACGGGCCTTGCCGCGATCTTCGCCATGCTGCCGGTTGCCCAGCGGCTGATGATCGCCTTTGCCGACGCCCGTGTGGAGAATGCCGGAACGCCGGTTCGATCCACCAAGATCACCCGGAGTGAATGAATGCGGCCGCTTGCAGTCATCGGCAACGTCAACGTCGATCTGATCCTTGGGCCGGCAGCCGCCTGGCCGAGGGCCGGGACGGAAATCATCGTCGATCACGACGAACTACGGGTCGGCGGAGCGGCCGGCAACAGCGCACTCACCTGGCAGGCGCTTGGCGTCGAATTCGAGATCGCCGCCAATATCGGCAGTGACCAATTCGGCCACTGGCTGCGCGAAGCCTTCGGCCACCGTTCCGAGAAGTGGCCCATACGTCCTGAGAAAACGACGCTCTCCGTCGGCATCATCCATCCGGACGGCGAGCGCACCTTCTTCACGACCAAAGGCCATCTGCCGCGTTTCAGTCTGGCCGATGTCTTCGCGGTCCTCGACGCAGCGCGCCTTAGCAGCGGTTACGCCCTCCTTTGCGGCTCGTTCCTGACCGACGATCTGACCGAGCAATACGACGCCTTCTTCGACTGGGCTGATAGCCATGACGTTACCGTCGCACTCGACACCGGCTGGCCGCTCGACGGTTGGACGCAGCGGAATTGCGCGGCGACACGCGCCTGGCTGTCTCGCAGCGGCATCGCGCTGTTGAACGAAATCGAGGCGACGACGCTTGCCGGCATCGTCGGTCCGATCGAGGCCGCACGTCACATCAGGCTGCATATGCCGCAGGATGCGATCGTCGTCGTCAAGCGTGGCCCGGACGGCGCGATCGCGATCGGGCCGGAGGGCGTGTTGGTTTCGGTGGGCGCACCCGTTGTCGAAGTTGTCGATACGATCGGTGCCGGCGATGTCTTCAACGCCGCTTTCCTCGCGGCTCTCGCAGGCGATGCGCCGCTGCTTTCCTGCCTGATAGCCGGAACGGAGGTTGCCTCGCGCGCCATCTCAACCCTTCCCCGCAATTATGGCGGCCCGACAACTCTTCAGGAGCCGGTGCGATGAGTGCGCTCGAAATCCAGACCATCCGCAAGTCCTATGGTGATGTCGAGACCCTGAAAGGCATCGACATCTCGCTGGAAAGCGGTGAATTTCTCGTTTTGCTCGGCTCGTCCGGCTGCGGCAAGTCTACGCTCTTGAACATCATCGCCGGACTTGCCGAGGCAACGAGCGGCGATGTCAGGATCGGTGGGCGCTCGGTGCTCGGCGTGCATCCGAAGGACCGTGACATCGCCATGGTCTTTCAATCCTACGCGCTCTATCCTAATCTGACGGTGCACAGGAACATCGGCTTCGGGCTGGAAATGCGCAAGGTGCCGGCGGACGACCGCGACAAGGCCGTTCGCGATGCGGCAAAGCTCCTGCAGATCGAAAACCTCCTCGACCGCAAGCCGAGTCAGCTTTCCGGCGGCCAGCGTCAGCGCGTCGCGATCGGCCGTGCGCTGGTGCGCAAACCTGAGGTGTTTCTGTTCGACGAGCCGCTCTCCAACCTTGACGCCAAGCTGCGAATGGAGATGCGCACCGAGATCAAGCGGCTGCACCAGATGCTGAAGACGACGGTCGTCTATGTCACCCATGACCAGATCGAGGCGATGACGCTGGCAAGCCGCATCGCCGTTATGCGCGACGGCCGTATCGAGCAGCTCGGCACGCCGGAGGAGATCTACAACCACCCGGCAACGCTTTACGTCGCCACTTTTGTCGGCGCGCCGCCGATGAACCTTTTGAAGGCCACCGTTCGGGACAACCGCCTGGTGCTTTCAGGCTCCGACACTGGCCTGCCCCTGCCCGCCCGTTTCCGCGATGCGGCCGGCAATGGCCGCGACCTCGTCCTCGGCATCCGCCCCGAGGCGCTTCGCACAGACGGCTCCGGCCCGTCGATCGAGGCCACCGCTGAGGTCGCAGAGCTGACCGGCCCGGAACTCGTCGTCACCGCCCTTGCCGGAAATCAGCGTCTGATGGCCTGCCTGCCGCCGCGCACGCCGATCCGCGACAACGAAAAGCTGACCCTCTTCTTCGACGAGGAGGCAATGCATCTCTTCGACCCTGAAACCGGTCTCAGCTGTCTCCGCGAGCAATAGGCCGGTCACGCACCACGAGCCACTCGTTCAATTCGCTGCGTCGGCAGGCTTCCGCTTGTAAACATGGATATAGTCGACGAGCAGAATGGAAGGGTTCGGCGTTTCATCGATCGGCCAACCCGAGCCAAGCGCCAAGTTTACCAACGGATAAAATGGCATGTGGAACTCTTTCGGCGTGTCGAAGCTCCAGATGAACTGACGATCGAAGTAAAAACTCGTCTTGTCAGCTTGGATATCGACGCCGTAGGTGTGATATTCGCTGTTCAAAATTCCGTGCTGGACGCTTTGCCAATGGCCACCGGTGCTGTTCTCGCCGCCCTGGCTCTGACGCCAGACATGAAAGCCCATGCTGAATTCGTAGGGCGCGCGTCCATAATATTCCAGCACGTCGATTTCGGAGGTGTATTTCGACCGATCGAGCCCGATGAGCCAGAATGCCGGCCAGACTCCCTTGCCCGGCGGCAGCTTCATTCGTGCTTCGAAATAGCCGAACTGCTGCGAGAAACCTTCACCCTTCGGGTTCACCGACGAAAGCAAGCCCGAGCGCCAGGTGCCGTCGGCCTCCTTGCGCGCCTCGATCTTCAGAATTCCCTGATCGGTGGTAAATGGAAAGCCGGGGGCCGGATCGGTGAAACGGGCATCACCGAAATCACCGTTCCAGGGCGTATGGGCGATCCAGCGGGAGCTTTTCTCTCCCCAGGCCGAAACGTCAAGGCTGTCAAAACTCTCCTCGAACGTCAGCTGGTATGCATCGATATTGAGTGGTTCCTGGGCCACGCTGGGCTGGCCCCGCAATGCGCCCAGACCGAGGACGAGGAGCAAACCGAGCCCCTTAGCAGATATCCCGTAACGCATTACTACTCCTCTGGAAACGCCGAACCAATCATTGGGATGCACTCTTCTCGATCATGAGGTGAAGACCTCGTTTCGTCGTGGCATGAGCCTTTGGACGATGATGGTCTCGATACCGTCGGGCCTTCCGATCATCTGCCACAACAGCAAGGCGACAGCCCAGAAAATCCCCGCTGCCGCCCCGCCGAAAAGCGCGACGCCGACGATAAGATTGAGACCGACAGGCATGGCGACAAGCATCGGCTCCGCCCAGAGCAGGAAAGCGATCATCGGCAAGCTCGCGAGCAGAGGCCGGAAAAAGGACATCAATTGCGCGGCAAAACTCGCGCCGATCAGACGCCTTGTGATGACGAGCGATGCGCCATAGGCGACGAGGACTGCCACGAACCGCGCCCCCAGCGCCCCCGCCACCTGGAAATAGGCGATAGCCAGAATGGTAACCGGAGCCCTGACGGCGAACTCGACAAACATCCTGAGAGCGACATAGCGGGTATTGTTCATGACCATGGCCAATGGCGGCATCATGTTCGTGGGAAGACCGAGTAGGCTGACAAGGCACAGCCATTGCAGGATCGGTGCGGACGATGCCCATTTTTCGCCGACGAGGATGCGCACGGTCGGCTCTGCGAGGAGGGCAAGCGCGATGAGAATGGGTGCCGCGACGAAGGTGATCGCATTCGTCGCCTTTAGATAGGCGGCGACCAGGTTGCGGCGGTCTTCGACGGTGGAGAATGCCGCCATCAGCGGGCGTAGCAACGGTCCGACGAAGGTCTGGTACGGAATGCCCGCGATATTGTCGGCGACGCTGAAGGCGCCGAACGTCGACAAGCCCGTAAAACGCGGCAGAAGCAGCCGGTCCAGCTGCCAATTGATCGAATTCAGCACCTGCGACACGGTATTCCAGCTGATCATGTCCTGAAAATGCTTCCATTCGGAAAGGCTGAACGTCGGTCGCATCGGCGCAAAGACATAGGACGTGATCATCGCCGCCGTCGGGCCGGCGACCGCTCCGATCGCCAGCCCCCAGTAGCTGCCTGTTGCCACAGCTACACCCACCCCGAACAACAATGTCGATCCCTTGGCAATAAGATCGAGCGCGAACTCACGCTTGAAATCGAACCGCTGCATGAAAAGAACCATACGCGGGCTGATCATGCTGCGCATGGCAGGCGCGATCGATAGAACGGCGACAAGGGCGAAAAGCCGCGGATCGGCGTAGACCAGCGCCATTGGCCAGGAGATGATCATCATCAGCAGGCTGATAGCCAGCCCTCTCAGCAGGCTGAGGGTGAAGGCCGTGGCGAACATCTCGTCCGAAGGCGACGATTGGCGCATCAGGGCCTGCGTCAACGGCAGGTCCAGGATCGCCTCGACGATGACCAAGACCGACGTTGCGATGGCGACCAGGCCGAAATCCTCAGGGCTCAGCAGCCTTGCCAGGACAAGGAGGCTGACGAAATCGAGCATCCGCGCGAGGAATTTTCCGCTGATGGTCCAGATGCTCGCCGTCGCCGTCCTCTGAGATACGCTTGACATGATCTGTTTATCTATTCCTCGTCGGGGGCTTGAGACGGATTCGGGCGGGGCGCGGCAAGGCAGGCAGCTCCGTTCCTTCCCCCTCAACCGTGCCGTCTTCTGAAGACGTCGGCAGATCCGTCTCCATGGCTGGACAACTGTCGCTCGATCAGGCTGGACAGACGATCGCGGAATACGGCGGCGGAGAATTTCAGCGAGTGCGCGCGGATTGCATGCGGATCGATATCGTCCTCGACCGCTTCGAATGCTGCCATCGTTTCCAAAAGGGCTTCCGTCGTCTGTTGCGCGAAGCGAAAGCCGACCTGTGGCGCGGATACGGTTTCCCGGGCGCCGCCCGCGTCGAAAGCCAGAACCGGCCGCCCCGATGCCATGGCTTCCACCGGCAGGATGCCGAAATCCTCCGTGCCCGGAAACAACAGCGCGCGGCATCGCGACAGATGGTCGCGCAGCACGTTGAAAGGCTGATGGCCGAGAAACTCAACGGTCGGGCCGGCGATCGACTTCAGATAAGATAATTGTTCTCCCTCGCCGATGACGACCAGCTTCCGGCCGGCCTCGGTGCAGGCGCGCACCGCGATATCCGGCCGCTTGTAGGTGGTCAGCTGTCCCGCATAAAGGTAAAATTCGCCTTTCCCCTTCCCCACCGCAAAATCGTCGGTCGCAACGGGCGGATGAATGACGACGGAGTCCCGATCGTAGAAGCGGCGGATGCGGCTTGCGACATAATCGGAGTTGGCGACGAACACATCGACGCGCGAGGACGTCGTCACGTCCCAGGCGCGCAGCATCGGCGCGGTAATCGACATTAAGGCGCGTCCCAACCAGGGAAGGCCATGGCGATAGACATGGAACTGATCCCAGATATAGCGCATCGGCGAATGGCAGTAACAGACATGGAGAGCGTCGGCGCGCGTGATGATGCCTTTGGCGGGGCCGGATTCGCTCGACAGGACCAGGTCGTAATCCTGCAGATCGAACTGCTCGAGCGCGAAGGGCATCAGCGGCAGCATCTTGGTATAATGCCGCTGCGCGCCAGGGATCTTCTGCAGGAAAGAGGTGCGGATGTTCCGCGTCTTCAGAAAATCGCTGATGCGATCCCGGTTACAGACGAGGGTGAAGATATCGGCCTGCGGAAACATGCGGCACAGCTCTTCAAGGACCTTTTCGCCGCCGCGCATCGAAACGAGCCAGTAATGCACGATGGCGACCCGAAGTTGCCCGGTTTCGCTTGTGCTTCCGCCCTCGGTGACGCGCCTTTTCGCCATGACAGGTGCATCGGTAAGAAAAGCCCTCGCGTCGGGAAGAGAGGTTGTTGCTTTAAGGGTCAACTCAATACTCCTTGTATCGCCACACCGTCTGTCAGCTCGGAAACCGTATTCGTCGAAATCAGGCTATGGTATTCGGCAAGAAGCGCATCGCGCCATTCCTCGTGTGTCGAGGCGAGATCCGGCGACAGCCGGAAAGCCCGCTCGCTCATGGCGCGGACCTCTTGCTTGGGCATTTGGCTAAATCTCGCCAGAGTGTCGGCAAAGGCACTTTGATCGGCCGTATCGCAGGCAAGTGCCATGCCGGCTCTTTCCATTTCCTCGGCGAGAAAGGCGCTGCGCGACATGATCACGGGCAGACCGCTCCTGGCCGCTTCGATAGCGACGAGACCGAACGGCTCGGGATAACGCGAGGGCATCAACAGCGCACGCGCCTTGCGGATGGTCGGGCCGATCTCCGCATGCGACTGCCAGCCGACGGCCCTGACGTGATTTCCTGACGCGGCGACCAGCGGCATCAGTGGCCCGTCCCCGATCACGCAGAGCCGGACGCCGGCTCTGCGCGTGGCGGCTAGGGCGTCCTCCACGCCTTTCTCCTCGTCCAACCGTCCGATGAACACGAACTCGTCGTTGGCCTCTGCCACGATCCGTTTGATGGAAAGTGGAGCGACGGGATTGCGGATCGTCGTCAGCCTTTCGGGCCGATAGCCGGCGCCGACGAGAAAGCTCGCCATCTTCTCGTGCAGCAGAATTATCCGGCCGAAATTGGCCTGATCCTTCAGGAGCCGGAGGATATTCGAGCCTCGGGCGACACGCCACAATTTGTGCGAATAACTTCTCTTGTCGCAAGCCGTCGCAATGCAGCCTCCGCCGAGCGGGCGTCGCAGGCAGATCTCCTGCGCCTGATAGTCGAAGAAGGCGCCGTTCGGGCAAGCCGTGAAGAAATCATGCGCGTGAACCACGCATCGTCTGGCGACCGGCACCAACGCCCTGAAAATCGCGGGGGACAGGATCTGGTGCCAGCCATGCACATGGTAGATGGTGTTGGCGGTATCGTTTGCAGCAATCCAGTTCGCGACCATGCGGACGGCGGCGCCATTGTGAATGCCGGTCACGAACGCCTTCGCACGCTCGGCACTGAGCAGGTCGCGGCTTTTCAGTCCGACCATCGAGACTCCGAGCGCGGCAAGCTCCGCATTGGCGGCGTTATCTCCGCAAATATAGGTCACCGGAATGCCGAGCCCGCGAAAAAGCTTGGCAGACAGCACCGCCAGGCCTGTCGCCCCGCCTCTGGCCACCGAGTAGTCGTCGATAATGACCACGCGATCGATCTTTGTCGTGCCAGGGCCGAGAAACCGGCCGACGCGTGCGGTGGATCGGCTGGCCTCGCAAGGCGACAGGCGCATCATTTCACCGAAACCGCACCGTTGGCACAGGCTTCCAGCGCCTTTCGGTTAAGAATACGGATCTTGCCCTGCCCCCCGTCGATGATCTTGCCTTCACGCAGGCGCCGCAGGCATTGATTGACCTTCTCGCGGGACGCCGGCAGCGTCGCGGCCAGATCATTTTGCGAAATGATCAGTTCGTCCCCGCTGTTTGCCGCATCTTTTCCATAAACGGCGGAGAGCCGCAGCAGTGTGCTGGCCAGCCTCGACTGCAGGCTCGACGCCGCATTCGCAATGATCCGGAGTTCGAGCTCCGAAATACGCGCCAGCGCCCTGGAGAAGACCTTTTCGCGAAAGCTAGGATCGCTGGCATACATGTCGCGCAGCAGGCGGCCTTCGAAGAAGTGCAACTCGCAGTTGGAACCGGCTCGGTATTCTAGGCTCAACGTCTGTCTGCGCAAAACCTCGAGTTCGCCGATCAGGCCCGATTTTGGGATGATCTCAACGATAAATTCTCTGCCGTCGGGCAACATCGTGCTTGCGCTGACCACTCCCGAATGTACGCGAGCGAACATATCGATCAGGACGCCGGCCCCGGCGATGACCTCGCCGCGCCGGAAACGCCGAACGCTCGACCGGCACGAAAGGAATTCGTCGTCGAGCACTATGCGGCTGCCGAGATGAATGCCGCCACTAGCCGATATCGCCGCCTTGCCGACCCCGGCCCTGCGATCTGATGCGTGAGTCACCCCGTCCATGCGCATACTCCAGTACTCGAATAACGATAGGCAATGCTGCACCGCATCATTTATATTACCTTAATACCCAAGTCAAATAACATCCCCGATAGACAGCGTAAAGATTAAGACTACATTTGGGTGAAAAACAAAAATACACCATCATCGACAATCGAAAACTCGGCGTAACCGAAGAACGATTGTATGATTGGAAAGAGGTGCTCATTAAAAAGTCTTTCTAGTTAAAAAAAAGTCATAATCGAAAAGGTGATATCAAAAATATAATTGAATTTCAGTGAATTAATCACCTTTGAGTATGTTAGATTGCTCTTTAGAATGAAAATAATTCGCCCAAAGGTACAATCGGAGTTCTCTTCTGCCGTCTAGTAGCATAAAGAATTTATTAAGGATTATGACCTTGGTAACAGACAACAAGAGTGCGGCGCAGCAAACTTTGAACGGTTCTTAATCGGAAAGTTTTGGAGACCCCCTATGGCATGGGATGCACATAGTTTCGAAGCATGGTCGCGTGTCGGAAGGTCTGCGAAAGGCGGCGATCTGAATGCGTCCCGGCCTCGTGCAGCAGGCAGATCGTCCAAGCGCGCACTCGACCTTCTGATGGCGATCACCGCCCTGTTCCTGCTTTCCCCGCTTCTTTTGGTCGTCGCCTTGATCGTAAAGGTCTCCGACCGCGGCCCGGTCTTCTACTCCCATACGCGCATCGGCTTCAGCGGCGCGCCGTTCGGATGCCTCAAATTTCGCACGATGAAGACCGATGCGAGTGCTCAGCTTGCCGAATTGCTCGAAAACAACCCAGTTGCACGAACCGAGTGGGAGGCGACCCACAAGCTGAAGGACGATCCGAGGATTACGGCCGTCGGCGACATCCTGAGGCGGTCGAGCATCGACGAGCTTCCCCAGCTGTTCAATGTCCTGCGTGGCGAAATGAGCCTCGTCGGCCCTCGGCCAATCACCGTCGAGGAATTGCCGCGCTACGGCGAGCATATCTGGGCGTACATGGCAGTCCGCCCCGGCCTGACAGGCCACTGGCAAACCAGCGGGCGCAACGATGTCAGCTATGAGCACCGGGTTTCCCTCGACGTTCACTATCTCGATAACTGGTCGCTAGGCCGGGACTTAATCATCATTGCCAAGACCATTCCCGCACTGTTTTCGCAGCGGGGCTCGTACTGAGCAATTAGGAGAGAGCTGCCGATCATGCCTGAAATCGGAAGACATACACCTCCTCCGTCCCCTCCAAGCTGCAGGCACCTGGTCACCCGATACCTGGTTACTCCTTGATATCGCCATTTTGGATTAGGACGACATGACCTCGAGCACGATCTTCAGCGGCGTTTCTTCGATACCTCTGCCTGCCGCAACGACTGGGGCGAATTCACCGCTGACTTTGCGGGATATGCTTTTCTTTCTTAGAATGCGCTGGCTGTGGATTGCGGCGACGACGATAGCCTTCCTCGTAATGGCGGGGAGCTATGTACTGACCGCCGAGCCGACATTCGTTGCCAGCACGCAACTTTTGATCTTTCCCCAGGTGAGCGGCTCCGAAACACAGAGGGCCTTTGCGGAAGACGCATTCATAGAGGGACAGCTGGAAATCGCCAGATCCAGCGACGTCGTCGGCGGAACGGTAACGGCGCTGGATCTCGACACCGATCCCGAATTCGTCGATCAGGCGCCTTCGCTGCAGGACAGGGCAAAGAATTGGCTGACGGGCTTTTCTTCGCAACTGGATACGCCATCGCAGGAAGCGACGGGCAAGGGAACGAGAGAAGCGCAGCCGGAGGGGGAGCGGCTCCATGACTGGGCGACCGCCACCCTGCTGAACATGATGGAAATACGCCGGATCGGAAGTTCGACGGTCATCGAGATATCGGCCGCGGCAACGACCCCTCAGAAAGCCGTCGATATCGCCGACACGCTCGCCAGGCAGTATATCCAGAAGAATATCTCCATGAAGGCCAGCGCCGCCCGCCAATACAGCGACTGGCTGGCGAAGTTCATAACCGAGCAACAGCGAGGACTTGCCGAAGCTGCTAGCGCTTTGGCTGGCTTTACGAGCAATCCGCGCGATCAGTTCAAGCTTGCGGAGCTGCAAAGCGCGACGGACGCCCGCCGCACCCTTTATGAAAGCACCTTGAACCAGCTTACCGAAGCCAAGCAGCGCATCACCTACCCGGTGTCCGATGCCACGATCGTTTCGCGGGCCACGCTGCCTCTTTCGAAGGCCAGGCCACGCAGCGCGCTTATCCTCGCCTTTGCGGCGGCGGTCGGTCTTGGTCTCGGCCTGGCACTTGCCATGATAAGGCACGCCGGTGATCGCCGGATCATCCGTCCCCATCAGATCGCGGAGGCCGCTGGACTGCCCTTCGTCACTCTGCTGGCGACATCGAAGAGGGCCAGCAATCGACACCCTGCGCGTTTCCTTGCGGCCGGCACTGATAGCAGCACTGCAGCCGCCTATCCTGATATCCCAGGCATGGCGGAACTGAGCGCGACGGTCGTCGGTCTTCGGCGCAAACGCCGGGTTGTGATTGGAATCGTCGCTATCGATCCCGGCAGCGGGGCATCGACCATTGCGTGTGAACTTGCCGTGCTGTCGTCGATATCAGGAGCTCGGACGCTGTTGATCGATGCGGCTGCACAGAAATCGTCGCTCAGCAAATCGATCGCGCCCTATAGTTCCACCGGCCTCGTCGATGTCCTCGACAATGGAGAACTGATTCAGACGGCGGCACTGCCCCTCACCCCGACGCTGAAGTTCCTTCCCCTCGGCGATGTCGAAGCGGTGACGCCGGCCATTCGCCTAAGCTCCCGTCGCACGCAGTTGAGCTTCGCCGATCTGAAAAAGGAATTCGACGCCATATTCGTCGACATTTCCGCATTCTCCGCTTCTCCGGATGCCAATGCGATCGCGCCGGAACTGGACGGCGTCCTCGTCGTCACCTCGCACGGCCGCACCTCGATCGACGATACCATGCGCATCATCGACACGATGCGGAACGTCGGCGCGGAGATCCTCGGAGCGATCATCAACCATGCACCGAAGAGAATGCAGTCATGACCTCATCTTCGGCAGGAGCAACCAGGCAGGACGGGCCAATCGCGCCGGCGCCTGGTCCTTGCGGCATTGAAGCCGCGTCAGGGGCCGCGAGCCGCCCATTGCGGATTGCCATCGGGATTGCTTCGGCAGGCCGCCCCTCGATCCTGCGGGAGACGATCGATTATCTCACCACCATGCCCGGTCAGGCTGAGCGGTTGATCGTCTGCGTGCCTTCGATCGACGATGCCACCGGGCTTGCCGACCGCATCGACGTGGACGTCATCATCGGCAGCCGTGGCCTGACCTCTCAGCGCAACAGGATCATCGAGGCCGCCGCGGCCGATACGGATATTCTGATTTTCTTGGACGACGACTTCATTCCCGCAGCAACCTTCCTGTCGCGGATTGCGGCGGTCTTTACGCTAAGGCCCGACGTCGCGATCGCCACTGGCGAAGTCCTGGCTGACGGCATCCTCGATGGCGGCCTTAGCATGTCAAAGGCCCTGCAGGTTCTTGAAACGGCCGGCGAAGCGGCCGAACAGGTGACGGAGGTCTATAACGCCTACGGATGCAACATGGCGGTTCGCCTTTCATCCGTTGTCGAGCATGCGCTGACTTTTGACGAGCAGCTGCCACTCTACGGCTGGCTCGAGGATGTCGATTTCAGCAGGTCCATCGCCCGCTACGGCAGGTCCGTGCATGTCGAAGGCGCCCGCGGCGTGCATCTCGGCGTCAGATCCGGGCGCCAGCCCGGCCGAAGACTCGGCTATTCGCAGGTTGCCAATCCTGTTTATCTGATCCGCAAGGGCACGATGTCGAGGGCCCGCGCAATCGCACAAATCGGCCGCAACATCCTGGCGAACGCCTCGGGCCTATTGTTCAAAGACCGCTTGATTGACCGTTGGGGACGTTTGAATGGCAATTTGCTGGCGCTTTCCGATCTTCTTGTCGGCCGCGCCTCTCCGTCCCGCATTCTCGAACTCGGCAATCCGTCGCCGCGCGAGATGCCTTCGCCGTCGATCGCAACGAAACGGAGATAGATCAATGCAGCCTACATCCTTGTCCGATCGCCTCATCTCCGCGGCACTCTCCTTGCTGGCCTTCTGCTGCCTGACCGGCTGGAGCGTCGCCCATGCGCAGACATTCACCCTCGTACCGGAAGACAAGGTAAGACTGCGCGTCGTCGAATGGCGCTCGTCGGATTCGCGCTATGCCAGCTGGGAGGCTCTCGACGGCGTCTATACCGTCGATGATACCGGCGACCTGTCGATCCCGATCGCCGGTCACGTGCAGGCGACCGGAAAGACGACTGAAGAGCTCGCCGATGCTATCGCCGGCGCGCTGGCCGAAAAGGCGGAACTCCCGGGCAAGCCGTACATCGCCTTGGAGATTGCCGAGCATGCGCCGATCTTCGTCACCGGAACCGTGCAAACTCCCGGGCGCTATCCTTTTGAACCCAACATGACCGTCATGAAGGTGGTCAGCATCGCTGGTGGTTTCCTGCGGGAACGCGAGGATAATACCTACTTCGAACGCGACCGGATCCAGGCTGCCGGCGCCTACCGAACGGCCGTTCTCAACCGGCGCGATCTCTTGATGCGGCAGGCGCGGCTGCGCGCGGAGATCGCTGGCGAGCAGAGTTTTGAAATTCCTGACGAACTTGTGGGAACGCCCGATATAGACAAGCTGAAGGCACAGGAATTGAACCTGATGCGGCTGCGGCGCGTCGATATCGACAGCCAGATCGAAGCGGCGAATGATCTCACCCGCCTCTATGGCCAGCAGGTCGAGTCGCTTGCGGCCAAGATCAATTCGCAAAAACGGCAGATCGATCTTGCCCAAAAAGAATTGGACAATGTCAACAGCCTGGTCAGCAAAGGCCTGGTCAGCAATTCCCGTCAGGTCTCGGTCGATCGCGGGGTCGCGGATGCACAGGGCACCCTGATCGATCTCGAAGTTGCCCTGACCACGGCTCGTCAGGGCCTCAGCGAAGCTGACCGTTCCAAGATCAACATCGTCAACAGGCAGAACAGCGAAAACCAGGACCTGCTCAATCAGGTCAATCTTGCGATCGGCAGGGCGGCGATCGATATCCAGGTGGCCCAGCTTCTTGGCGAACAGGCCGGCTACGACGCTCAACTCGCCCAGATCAGCACGGACGCACCGGGTCTCGGCAGAGCGCAGAAGAACTACAGGATCGTGCGCCGCAATGACGACGGAACCTATCACAACATCGTGGCGGATGAGCAAACCGCATTGCTGCCGCACGATCTGATCGAGGTCGGTTTAGACACGGCTCTTCAGGGCTCATCCCAGTCGCCGCAGACCGCGCCGCAGAAACAGAGCTCGACGGTCTCGTCGTCCGATGTGGCCGGGGACAGTCGGCCGGCCCCCGGCTGGGTATCTCAGGCGGGATCGAATTAGGTGGCGGTTGTGATCCTCGACGACAGCGGGCAGCTTTCGCCTCGAGCATCATGCCGAGAGACGGATGCCGGTTGTCGGCAAAAGCGGGGTCTTGGCCGCTTACCCTCCGGATCAGGATCTGAAGCATGTCGATAGAACCGATCGGTTTCATCGTTCTGCTGCTTGGTGTGCTCGGCATGATCAACGGCGCGCGCTTTGCTCTTACGACCCTCTGCCTGTCGACGCTGCTAGGAGCCGCAGCGGCTCTCCAATTGCCCGCGCTCGGCGGCAGCAGCATCCAGCCAAGCCATCTTTTGGTGCTCTTTCTCGTTCTGGCCGCCCTGCTGCGCCCGGCTCAAACGCAGACGGTACTGGCCAGCATCGCCTATCCAGGCCCTGGCTTCTGGTTTGCCAGCTACATCCTGTTTTCCGTGGCATCGTCGTTCTTCTTGCCCCGCATCTTTGCCGGCGCGACCCTCGTCTACTCCTCTGCACGAGACGTTTCGGGGATGATGTCGACAGTGGCTGCTCCGCTGGCTCCAGGCTCGTCCAATCTCAGCCAGTCCGTCTATCTGCTTGGCGACCTCGCCTGCTTTGCCGTCGTCTCGGGGCTTACCAGGCTCGGATATGCCCGTTTCATTGCACAACAACTGATCGTGGCGTCGCTAGTATGTTTTGCATTGGCGCTTATCGATATCGGAACCTTCCTGACCGGCCAGTCCTACCTGCTCGATGTCATCAGGAATGCGAATTATACGATGCATACGGCCGAGACGATCAGCGGGTTCAAGCGCATCGTCGGTTCCTTTCCCGAAGCGAGCACCTATGGCGCGGTCGCGCTGGCCTATTTTTCCTTCACGCTGATGCTCTGGCTGGAGCGTGTTCAAAGCCGCATGGCGGGACTTGCAACGCTTTTCATCGGCCCGACGATCGTGCTTTGCACGTCAACAACCGCCTACATCGCCGGCATCTTCGTTGTCAGCTTGTTCGTGCTGTTCTGCCTGAAACGACTGATCGGCGGCCCGGCAACGACCCCGCACGTGACACTCCTGGTGATTACGCTGTTCTTGATTCCCTGTGCCATCGTTGCACTCAGCCTCGTCCCCGATGCGTGGGATTCCATTGCCGGCCTGGTGAACACCACCTTGTCGGACAAGCTCCAATCGCAATCCGGCGAAGAACGGACCGCCTGGAACACGCTGGCATTGATCGCATTCGTTGATACCGCCACCTTCGGCGCCGGGCTCGGCACGGTTCGAGCCTCGAGTTTTATCGCTGCATTGCTTTCCAATGTCGGATTAACCGGCACTCTTCTCTTCGCCACTTTCCTGTGCAGCCTTTTAAGGGCTTCCGGCCGGCGCATATCAGGCGATCGGGAAACCCACGCGATCGGAAATGCCGCGATTATGGCATGCATCGCCCAGGTCGCCTCGGCGGCGATATCAGGAAGCGGCACCGATCTCGGCCTGCTGTTCAGCACCACGGCGGGTCTGGCTGCCGGGTGCCTGGCACCAACCAATATCTCACCGCGACGCGCAGCCCTGTCGCTTGCCAACCGAACCCCACGGGAGACATCGACATCTCTGATGAGAGCGCCGATGTTTTCATCACGATGATGCCCGCGCTCGAACTCCGCCGCAGCACGAGAAGGAGCCCGTCGGCCAAAGGCGCTCCTACAAAGCGCGCCGCAGACGGATATGCTGAGAGGTCTGTATCAACATCAGCCTTGCGGGCGCTCGCGGCTGGTCGCGACGTTGTCTGCGACCGAATTATTTTCCCGCAACCTGGCACTACGCCGCAAAAGCCCCGACACGAATACGCCTGCCACATAGCCAATTTCCATCAGTATGAGGATAGCAATACCGGAGAGGACCGCCGCAATCACGGAAGACCCATCGGCGAAAGCCACGCTGCCGAATCCGATTGCCACGAGGAATGCAAAAATTGCGAAGCCCCAGGCACGGATGGAAGCCCCGGCAACGATCGAAATCACAGCTGCCACGAGTGTGGTGATCAGCATCGCAATCCCCATTCCTTCTGCATGCCGACACGGCTCCCAGCACCAATCGTTGGTCCGCGAAACAAGATGTCGAAACACAGCCTTGTGACAGGCAAGGCACTCTTCATGGTGAATATCTCAACAATGATCACACAAAAGCCGCCGGCGGACAGATCCGATTCGGTCACCACCGGACTGGACGCGGGCTATATATACCGAACGGGGCCTTCATATGACAGACCCGTCGGCTCAATTCACAACTGTTCTCTCGACTGGAAAGACAATGCCGGTTCATTTGTATCGCGCACAATCGGAAGGGTGATGGCATGAACAATCAGTGCGTCGTCTACGTCACGGATGTCGAGTATTCATTTCCGACTATTCTCTCGGCGCTTCAGGCTCGCAAATTCGCAAGCCCCGCGACTGATGTCTGCGTTCTCATGTCGGAACATCTCGATAATTTCGTAGAATTGAAAGCCCTGCTCGCCACGAGCGGGGTCGACTTGATGGATGTGACCGGAGCGCTGCACGATTCGCTCGGCAAGCTCGACGGGGCGCATTTCCGGGGACGCATCAGCGTCAGCACGATGGCCAAGTTGGTGCTTTGCGAGATTCTGCCTGCCAACTATACCCAGATCATCTACCTTGATGGGGATACGCAGATCGTCAGCGATCTCGGCAGGCTCGAAAACGCCGCTGTGCCCGAAGGCAGGTTTTTCGCGGCGCGCGATTACACGGCGATCCATGATTTCCTCGACACTGGAAAGAGCAGCCACTATTTCAACGCGGGAGTCCTGAAATTCCATCGCAGTGGCTGGATCGGGCAGGAGGCGCTTGAGCTTTTTGCTAAAAATCCTGAGGCCTGCGAGGGCAAACACGATCAGGGCGCATTGAATTATGTCTGTGGCGCATCGCTGATCCTCGTATCGAACCGCTGGAACTTTCCCAAGCAGTTCCTTCATCTCGTCAATATGTCCTCCTTGGCGATCGTGCATTACATGGCGCATCCGAAGCCGTGGCACGGAACCTTCTTTCCATGGACCGACAAGGAAAGCCAAGTTTACGTCGACCTTCGCAAAGCCCATCCGATTTACAACTCGTTGTATCGCGGAATAAGCTTCGATCGTAAGATCCTGTATAAGTACCGGTCGATACGAGCGCGCATCGAACATGCAATTGAGAAAGACGGATCTGATCCGCGGGTCCAAAAGCTGCTGGTTGGCGACTACGCTGTATGAGGACCCATCGTTGGTTCGTCCAGAGGTGAATGTCGGCGTGACCGATCTCAGCATCGCCGGTCGAGCTTTGGATTGCAGGCGCGCGCGCAAGTATTCATCTATTCATACCAGGATAGATAATGTTCAGGACAGAATATGAGTTATAGGGCTTCCGTCGCCAGTATCTCGCATTACGCAAAAGCCCGCCTGCGCCGGTCGCTCAAGGCCCGGCAGGTTCGCTATGACCTGCTGCGCGATGGGCTCACGCAGGCACGTCACGTCGTCATCTGCGTCATCCGCGACGAGGTGCACCGGCTGGCATTCTTCCTGCAATATTATCGTGATCTCGGCTTCGAGCATTTTATCTGCATCGACAACGGCTCGACCGATGGCACGGTCGAGCTGCTGTCCAGCTTCGACGATGTCTCACTTCTTTCTGCCCACGGGTCCTACAAGGCTGCGAGATTCGGAAACGACTGGATCAACGAAGTCATCAATCGTCACTGTCGGGAGAAATGGGTTCTCTATGTCGATGCAGACGAGTTCCTGGTCTATCCCCATTGCGACACACGGCCGATCGATCAATTGACCGCCTATATCGATTCCATGGGCGGCCATTCCCTCCGCTCGGTGATGATCGACATGTACAGCCCCCATCCCGTTCTCGAAAACATATGTGAACCCGGTCGAAATCCGCTCGAAGTCTGCAATCTCTTCGACCGGTCCGGTTATGTCGCGCATTTCGACAAACGCAACTGGACGATTTGGATCAAGGGCGGCGTTCGCGGGCGGGTCTATTTCAACAACCGGCTCTGGGATGGCCCTGCGCTCAACAAGATACCCCTTGTCTATGTCGGGGGTGAACGTCTTTTTCTGAAATCATCCCACCAGGTCTGGCCGCTCTCCCTGAATTTGGGCGACATGAGCGGCGCACTCGGCGTATCTGGCGCGCTTCTGCATTTTAAGTTCCTGTCGACCTTCGTGCACAAGGTTGCCGATGCGGCGCACCGGTCCCAACATACGGAGGAATATGCCGTATATTCCTCGAGCAATAATGTGGATGCCTTCGTCTGTGCCGATACCGGGACCTACAGAAGCTGGAAGGACCTCTCCGATCACGGGCTCATCCAGGGTGAAGGCTGGAAATACTGGAGAAATGCCTCCGAGAGCGAAGTCTGATGCAGGTCACCTAGATGCATATCCCCCGGAAGTGCTCGCGGCGCCGTCTCAAGCGAGGTGCGCCGCACCCTCGGCATAAGCCTCCAACGCCTTCCGATTGAGAATGCGGATTTTGCCATGCGTGCCGTCGACCACTTTGCTCTCGCGCAAACGCCGCAGACACTGGTTGACCTTTTCGCGCGACGCCGGCAGCGTCGCC
The DNA here is from genome assembly GCF_019685155.1 of Rhizobium sp. NZLR1b. Taxonomy (NCBI): domain Bacteria; kingdom Pseudomonadati; phylum Pseudomonadota; class Alphaproteobacteria; order Hyphomicrobiales; family Rhizobiaceae; genus Rhizobium; species Rhizobium sp. NZLR1b. Next base: position 19,858 of record NZ_JABDWC010000012.1, on the reverse strand, counting down.
GCCAGCTCATGTTGGGAGATAATCAGCTCATCTCCGCTATTTTGCGCATCCACTTTGTACACGGCAGAAAGGCGCAGCAGCGTCCCGGCCAGTCTCTGCCTTAGGCTCGATCCCGCATTGGAAATGATCCGCAGTTCGAGTTCGGAAACACGCGCCAGCGCCTTCGACAGAAGCTTCACCTGGAATTGCGGATCGTTTGCACATAAGTCCCGCAGCAACCGACCGTCGAAATAATGCAGTTCGCAGTCGGACGAGGCCCGATATTCCAGGCTGAGGGACTGCTTGCGCAGTACCGCCAGTTCGCCGATCAGGCCGCCTTTTGGAACGATTTCCACGATGAACTCTCGTCCATCTGCAAGCGGGGTGCTTGCACTCACCATTCCGTGCTGAACGCGGGCGAATATGTCGACGACGACACCGGCGCTGGCAATCACCTCACCGCGGCGAAACTTTCGGACACTCGAACGGCAAAACGGGAATTCATGATCCAGATCCCCCCGCCCACCGTATATAATACCTACAGGCCCTGAAGTAACCGCCTCCTCTATTCGCGACGCGCCTCCTTTAGTCTTGTTATCTCTGATGCTAATCGCCCCGTCCATACACACAACTCCACGCAGATTAATTCGTTATTATCGTCGGCGACATTGGAAATACGTTAACTTAGAAAGTAGAATAACGATAGTATAAAGATATCCTGTCGAAATTATACATAAACTATGACGAATGCTCACATTTATATAGATAAAGATCTATACTGAATTCCATAAACTGCCATGATCGTAAGCTATGGTTGGATTTTGTACGATCCATGACAATTTCTCAATTACACGACAAATCGGCGCGACAGACGATTAATCCCATTACCACCAATTAATACTAATAACATTTTGTTTACTTAACCGGATGTGCAAACAGTATTTTAAATATGCACAAATACACCTTCGGAGATAAAGAATTTGTTCACCATTATGACCTCGGTCACAGACATCAAGCCTATATTAGAACAAGCTTTCGCTGTAATTTCTGGGCTTCGCCCAACGGAGACGCGGATGGCGGGAAAAAATCAGGGTATCAACCGAAACGATCCTTGGCGGGACTACACCAGGGGACGACAGGAAGGGTATCCATTCAACTCGTCCAAATCCGATACGATCAGCAGGATTCTGAAGCGCGCATTGGACATCACCATTGCGGCGTCTCTCTTATTTCTTCTGTCGCCGCTCCTTCTGTCGGTAGCACTCATCATAACGCTAAGCGATAGGGGCCCCATTCTCAATTCCCATCGGCGGATTGGCTATAGGGGAAAAGAGTTCGGTTGCCTCAAGTTTCGGACGACGAGAGCTGACGCAGCGGCCAGCCCGCATGTGACTGTTCTCGGCGACATCCTGACGCGATCGAGCCTCGACAAGCTTCCTAAAGTGATCAACGTGCTGCTTGGGCAAATGAGCCTTGTCGGACCCCGCGCCGTTAGCAAAGAAGAGCTGCCGCGATACGGCGAACATGCCTATGCTTACATCGCGGTCCGTCCTGGTCTGATCGGTCAGTGGCAGACCGGCGAGCGCGCCAACTATCAGAATAGCGTTTGCCTCGACGTCGAGTATCTGAGCAAATGGACGCTCACATTGGATTTCATGATCATGGCAAAAACTCTGTCGGCACTGCTTTCCCGGCACGCCTTGCTGCCGAAAGTGGACTGGTAGAGTATTTCCGTTTTCCCCGCCGAAAAGCGTAAGCGGTTTTCGGACGAAATAATGTGCAAAATATCTGATTAAAAACAGGATTTTAGGCAGACAGGCAGCCTTAAACCATCCTGTTCTGGTGGGCGCAAATCGTCATTTTTTGTGGACGTTGCCTTCGTTCCGGACGGCTGAGATACCACACAGAGGCGCATCCTGCCTGCTCAGCCATTGCATTATCCGTGGGGAGGCTTGCCGGTCACTTGTGAGCGCTCGGTGATAGAGTCCTTTTTCCGCCGCTTTTGGATATGCACCCACAATGAGTAGGCGAATAGACCCGCCAGATAACATATTTCCATCAATACAAGCGCTTCGAGCGAGTAGGCGATCGCTTCGGAAAAAGAGGAGCCTTTCAGCAGGATCACAGCACCCAGGGCAGCGACCAGCAGAAATGCAAAGATTGCAAAAGCCCAGGCGCGAATGGTCGCTCCGGCGGCGATGGAGATGGAAACCACGATGAGCGTGCTCTTCAGCATTTATACTGCTCCTCTCTTCACGCCTCCTTCAAGCCGCCGTCTGCCCTCAATGACATGACAAAACTCAAAGTCGAAACGAAGTCCGATCAAAGTATTTTATCTATTACTGTTAAAATATTGCTAAGAACCGCCTAGCAACCCGATCAACTACGCGAAGAATATTTGGCTATTCCTCAGACAGGGCATCCATCGTCCAAAATCAAAAGATGCTTGGAGCACGCAGGAAGGTTTAGGTATCGGATTAGTAACGAGGCGCCGCGGTGCTGCCGCGACGTTCCAGCGCCTAACTGAACATTCGTTCGATTGTTCCAAAAAGATAAATCTGAACATAAGCTTGCGTATGGGCACTTATGCGCCCGCGATGATCCAAACAGCGCCTGTCAACCCAGCATGAGATGACGACGACGTCAGTGATCTGCAGCAAGCCTGCTCCAAGCTCGGCTTTCACGACGGGATCGGACGCTCCCCCCGTGGCGGTCGACCACGTTACAACGAAACAGGGCCCGCCGGTGATTGGTGAGCCCTGCTGATGTCTTTTGCAGGTTAAGCACCGGCGATAAAGTTGCCAGTCTCGCGACCGGCATCGATAAGTCTATTTCGAGACTGCAGCCGCCAATTGCCGTTTTGCGCCGCGTTGGAGACTGAGGTTTTCAAGCCAAGTGACTTGTTTCCTCAATTTCAACGCCGGCTTTTCGATGAATATCCAGGAGAAGGCAGCAAAGCAAGTCGCAACGATGCTGCAGACAATGCCATTCAACAACCAGTTATGCGCCCAAGGCCCGAGCGCTACGAACGCTTGTTGGATGGGATATCCATAGAGGAAGACGCCGTAGGAGTAGTCGGCCCCGCGCAAAACGCCAAGCTTGCGGGGCGAGGTCAGGCCGAGGAAAACCGTGACATATCCCATGGCTGGAATGGCTACGAAATCCCCAAAGGAGGTGAACCAGTAGGCCCAGAATATCATTGCCACAGAGGCAAGGAAAATTCTCACGTCCCAAAGAACCTTGTCCTTGTAGAGATAGAAAGTCACCCCCACGAGAAAAGCGCAAATAAGCAGATTGCCCGATGCGGTCGTGGGCATCGTCGCCCAATCACTTTCATGTTTCCAATACCTTGCGATACCGAAGCTTACGATCAAAGCCGGCGTTGCGATAAGGGCGATCACGCGCCGCCTGACCACGCCAAGCAGAAACAGGGCGGCGATCACAGCATAACACTCGAGCTCGAAGGGTACAGTCCAGAGCTGCCCGTTCACCATCGCGGCGTCGGGATTATCCAGGAATACCCCTGGAAGATTGAAGTGAATGTGCCCTGTGACATTCAGCAGATAGGTAAAGAACTGTGGGTCGGTGAAATAGTCACGCAGGTCATACTCTGTATAGATGGCTCCGAGTATAAAGGCAGCCAGCAATACCTCCACCGCAAGAGCAGGGTAGATCCGGATAAATCGGTTACCGAGAAATGAGATTAATGTCTTCGACCGTTCAAGACTGCCGGCCACCAGGAATCCACTCAAGACAAAGAACATCGGGAGCACTGATTTGATGACAGGACGGAAGGGCGACTCCCAGAGGAAGAGGTCATCGCCGTAGGTGACGCGGGCCGTATGTATCCAAAGCACTGAAAAGGCTAACAGTAATCGCATATAGTCGAATCCTGCCGGTCGCCCGTTCGCTAGATCAAGCTTTTCGCCGAGAAACATCTGTGCCCCTTTCAGAAATATTACTCGATTTGGAATGGCAAGCTGTTGCCGCAGAGCGGCGGCGGCATCATTGCCAGATCGGAGCCGCGTGTCAGTGACCAGAGGTACACCAGGAAAAATTGAACGAGAGAGCTCCCCTCTCCTAAAGACGAGATAGCTGACCATCAACCCAATGGCCCTGTGCTTCCCGAGGTGCCATGCGACGGTCAGATTTTAAATCCAGGCGATCGGGCGGCGGATTGGATGAGGAAACGATGAAATTTCTGGCCACCCTATTCTGTATTGTTCTCGCCTTTATCGGGTTGGGCTTGATGGGAGGCGGCGCCGTGCTGCTCAGCCTCGGCGGCTCGCCCTATTACGCGATCGTCGGGATTGCCTATCTGATTGCAGCGCTCCTGCTATGGCGCCGGAAAGCGTCAGGCGCATTCATCGTCTTTCTTGTTGCCGTTTTCACCCTTCCCTGGGCACTTTGGGAGTCGGGTCTCAATTTTTGGGCACTTTTTGCACGTTTGATGTCTCCCATTGCACTGGCGGGCTTTGCACTTCTTTTTGCGCCCTCGCTTTTGCCAGCCGCCAACCGGAAACTTTTCTATGGCGGCACCCTGCTTGCCGTCGTCCTGTTCGTTGCGGGCTTTAGCCTTGCTTTCACGCCGCATGGGCTGATCCGCCCCTCCGCCGACATCCCCGCCTACAAAATCGCCAAAGGCGACAATGCTCCCTCCGACTGGACATCCTATGGCCGCAGCACGGCAGGAGATCGCTACTCGCCGTTCGATCAGATCAATCGCGGCAATGTTGCCAAGCTAGACCTTGCCTGGACATATCGCACAGGAAAAGGAGAAGGCGCCGATCAGAACACGCCTCTGCAGATCGGCGATACGATCTATAGCTGCACGCCGACGGATGTGATCGCAGCGCTCGATGCAGATACCGGCAAACCCCGCTGGACCTTCGACCCCAAGGCAACGGCGCCTTACTGGCAGCGCTGCCGCGGCCTCGGTTACTATAAGATGCCCCAGGAGGCCCCATCTGCCGACGGTCTTTGCAATGAGCGTCTGGTGCAGACAACGATTGATGCCCGCCTCCTCGAGATCGACAGCAGGACCGGCGCGCCCTGTAAAGGCTTCGGAGACAATGGCACCGTGCAGCTCTCCCAGGGCATGGGCGAAGTCAAGACAGGTTATTATTTCCAAACATCAGCGCCGCTGATTGCCCGCAATCTGATCGTCGTCGGAGGCTGGGTCATGGACAATCAGGAGGTCGGCGAACCCTCGGGCGTCATCCGCGCCTTCAATGTCGTCACCGGCGAGCTCGAATGGGCGTGGGATCTCGGCAATCCTGAGATCACCAAACTCCCGCCGAAGGGCCAGACTTATACGCGGGCCACGCCCAACATGTGGACGACGGCCGCATTCGACGACAAGCTTGGGCTCATCTATGCACCGCTCGGCAATACCACCCCGGATTACTACGGCGTCAATCGCCCGGCCTTCGCCGATCGATACAATGCCACACTGGTAGCGCTCGATGTCACGACGGGACGAGAGAAATGGAAGTTCCAGACCGTGCATCACGACCTCTGGGACTATGACCTCCCGGCCCAACCGGTTTTGATCGACCTGCCTGATGGCAATGGCGCCACAATGCCTGCTCTCCTGCAGACCACCAAACGCGGGCAGCTTTTCCTGCTCAACCGGCAGACCGGCGCACCGCTTGCCGAGGTTCAGGAGAATCCGGTGCCGCAGGGCGGCGGCGCGCCGGGGGAGAAGCTGTCTCCGACACAGCCCTATTCCGTCGGCATGCCGACAATCGGTGCCGAGCGGGTGACGGAGCAGACGGCCTGGGGCCTGACGATGTTCGATCAACTGGCATGCCGCATCGCCTTCCGAAAGATGCGCTACGATGGCGATTTCACCCCGATCGGCCCGCACTATGCAATCCAGCAGCCGGGAAATCTGGGCGGCCTCAACTGGGGAAGCGTATCGGTTGATCTGCCGAACAACCGGGTCTTCATAAACGATATCCGCGTGCCCAGTCTCTTCGCACTCATCCCACGCGCAGAGTATGTCGATTTTGCCCTCACCACGACCGCGCATGGCCCCTCCGCCCCGCAGCGCGGTACACCATATGGTATGGCTACCGAAATGTGGACCTCGAGGCTCCGGGTTCCCTGCACGCAGCCGCCTTTCGGCACCGTCACGGCAGTGGATCTGAACACCCGTAAGATCGCATGGCAGGTTCCGGCCGGGACCGCCGAAGAACTAGGGCCGTTTAAGATCAAAACCAATCTGCCGATGCCGATGGGCCTGCCGAGTTATGCCGGCACGTCGGCGACTGCCGGCGGTGTCGTCTTCTTCGCCGGCTTTCAGGACTATTATATCCGCGCCTATGACGCCGAGAACGGCTCGGAACTCTGGAAATATCCCCTGCCGGTCGGCTCGAGCGCCACGCCCATGACCTATGTCTCACCTAAAACCGGAAAGCAGTATGTCCTGATATCCGTTGGTGGAGCGCCATATTCGACGGACGTCGGCGACTACGTGCTCGCCTTCACTCTCAAAGACGAACATTAGCCGCTGTCAGCGCACAAGCTTACCCGACCATCTCCACCTCAAACGAACTCATCACGAGACCCGCAGCAAAGGCAATCAGGATTTGGCGACGTTGCCGGCCGCATTGTGTTATTTTGGTCCGATAGGGAACTGAGGCTACGAGCGTGACGCGAAAACTGGCGGCGATCCTGGTCGCGGATGTGGTCGGCTACAGCCGCCTCGCCGGTGCGGACGAGGATCGCATCCTGGCGCGGCTGCGAACGTTGCGCAGCGATCTGGTCGATCCGACCATTGCCGTACACAATGGCCGTGTGGTCAAGCGTACCGGAGATGGAAGCCTCATCGAGTTTCGCAGCGTCGTCGACGCCGTGCGCTGCGCGATCGAAGTGCAGACTGCCATGGTCGAGCGAAATATCGGCGTGTCCCCCGAGAATCGCATCGAGTTCCGGGTCGGTATCCATCTGGGGGATGTCGTCGAGGAGAGCGACGGCGATTTGATGGGCGACGGCGTCAATATCGCCGCACGGCTGGAGGGAATTGCCCAGCCCGGCGCCATCTGTCTCTCCGAAGATGCCTATCGCCAGGTGAAAACGCGGCTTGAATGTGCCGTGACCGATCTCGGCAAAATCCCTCTCAAGAATATCGCGGAGCCGATGCGGGCCTATTTGCTTCAGATCGGAACTGTCTCAAAGCCGCTTCCGGCATGGCAGCCGGGAGAGCCGACCCCGATGAAACCGACATGGGCCGCAGCCGTTCATGACAAGCCCGCCATCGCCGTACTGGCGTTCAACAACATGAGCGGCGACGCCGAACAGGAATATTTCTCCGACGGGATCAGCGAGGACATCATCACCGACCTCTCGAAGTTGTCCGAATTGCACGTGATCGCCCGCAATTCATCCTTCATCTACAAGAACGTGACAGCTTCCGTGCCTGAGATGGCCAAGGCTCTTGGTGTCCGCTATGTCCTTGAAGGCAGCGTGCGCAAGGCTGGCAACCGCGTGCGTGTTACCGCCCAATTGATCGACGCCAGCAATGGCGGACATATCTGGGCCAGCCGGTTCGACCGCGACCTTACCGACATTTTTGCGGTTCAGGATGAACTAACACAGGAGATCGTGACAGCGCTCAAGCTGAACCTCACCCATGGCGACCAGGACCGTTTGGGCCAGGGGCGCGCAGTCGACGTCGGCGCTTACGAGTTGTTATTGCGTGGCCGTGAGCAGGCGTCGGCCCATACCCGAGCCGGAAATAGAGCCGCCCGCAGCCTGGCTGCAGACGCTATAGCCATCGATCCGGACTACGCGGCGGCCCAAGCCCTCATTTCCTTCACGCATGTGCTCGACTACGTCAACGCCTGGAGCGACGATCCGGAGGCTTCGCTGCAGATCGGGCTGGATCTCGCGCAGCAGGCAGTGCAAATGGCGGAAGAACAACCCAATAGCCACTTCGCGCTGGGCATGGCCTGCATGTGGAACCGCGAACTGGACCGGGCCCGGGCAGAAGTGCTGCGAGGCCTGGCGCTTTCTCCCAATTCCGCCGAGCTCCTGATGCTGATGGCCCATATCCAGATATTCTCCGGCGATCCCGAAGGCGCCTTGGAAAAACTCGATGCATCGATGCGGCTTGACCCACATCATCCGGAAATTCTTTTCCAATTTCTCGCTGACGCGCGCTTTTCTCTCGGTGAATATGAGCAAGCGATCGTCGCGATCGAGCTGCGGCTCCAACAAAACTCCCAATCGGAAACCGCCTATGCCCTGCTGGCGTCATGCTACGGCCACCTCGGCCGGCCGGAGGAGTGCCGACGCGCGTGGGAAAAGGCACTCCAGATCAATCCCAATTTTTCCGTCGAGCGCCGCCGCCGCGTCCTTCCCTTCCGAAACCCCGAGGACTTTAACCGCCGTGTGGAAGGACTGCGTAAGGCCGGATTGACGATCGCGAATCTCGATCGATGAACCGCCTTCGGCCGTGGTTACGATGCCGATAGCTGCATCCGCCGCAGATATGTAGTTGTGGAGGAAGAGCATGAGCCAGCAATACACTCCGCTCAAGGTAACCGTGGCCAGGTTTTCCTACGCGGTGAAAATCTTCATGACTTCGCATGTCGGCGGAAGAGCAAAACTGCTCCTCCTTGGCTTGGTAACGCTCTTCTGCGGCATCAGCGCACTGAATGTCCTCAACAGCTTTGTTGGGCGACATTTCATGACCGCCATTGCCGAAAAGCAAACTGCCGAATTCGTCCGCCAGGCGTTGCTTTATACTGGGGTATTTGGCGCCTCGACGATTGTCTCGGTGATCGCGCGTTTTGCGGAGGAACGTCTTGCTCTGCTCTGGAGGGGATTCCTGACACATCGCGCCATCGGGCTTTACATGAGCGACGGCACCTTTTATCGGGTCGGCATATCAGGCAAGCTCTCACACCCGGACCAGAGAATCGCAGACGACATCAAGGCGTTTACCATTGCCACGCTTTCCTTCGTGCTGATGCTGTTGAACAGCGGGTTGACCATTTTGACCTTTTCAGGTGTGCTGTGGTTGATCAGTCCGCTGCTGTTCATTGCTGCAGTCGTCTATGCGGCATTTGGCTCCTACATGACGATCGCGCTCGGCCGACCGTTGATGGACCTGAACTACAACCAGCTCGACTCCGAAGCGGCCTTCCGCTCCAGCCTGATCCATATGCGGGAAAACGCGGAATCCGTCATGATCGCAGGCGGAGAGGAGCGCCACGCCAGATTCCTGATCAAACAGTTCGATCAGCTCGCCAGCAATTTCAGGAGAATAATACTCATCAATCGCAATGTCGGCTTCTTCACCACCGGCTATAACTGGATGATACAGATCATTCCGGTCGTCATCATTGCTCCAGTCTTCATGAATGGCGACATGGAATTCGGCGTCATCACGCAGTCGGCTGCAGCGTTTGCGACGCTGGTCGGCGCATTCTCGTTCATCGTCAGCCAGTTCCATTCGATTTCCAATTTCGCCGCCGTGGTGGCCCGCATCAGCTCTCTGCTGGACGCCATAGAGGAGGCGCAAGAACCCGCAGAATCCGGGATTGAGTTCACCGAAAACGGAGAGCAACTTGCCTATGAGGATGTGACCCTGACGGCACCCTCGGATGTGCCTTTGCTGCGAGAGCTGTCAACGTCGATCCCGCTCGGCACGCGATTGCTTGTCGTCGGCGATGAAGACGCCGCAGGCATTGCTTTGTTCCGGGCCACAGCGGGGATCAATATATCAGGCAACGGACGCATCAACCGTCCAAGGCGGGATTTGATCCATTTCATTCCCCAGCGCCCCTATGTTGCTCCCGGCACGTTGCGCCAGATCCTCGTACCGCCGGATCGATCCGGGGACGTCTCGGAAGAGCAAATCCTTCGATTGCTGAAAGAGCTCGGTCTTGGACGCGCCATGGATGCCGGGGAAATCGACAAGGAACAGAACTGGGCGACACTGCTGTCGCCACGCGAGCAGCACCTTCTGGCTATCGCGGGAGCGCTCGTGGCCGAGCCGCACTATGTCCTGATGGAGAAGGGCGAGGTCATGTTCGGGCAGGAACTGCTGAATCAGATCCTCGGGCTTCTGGCGGAAAGATCGGTCGCATGCATCAACTTCGCGGAGCCCGATGCAGCGCGCAGCGGCTATGATGCAGTTCTCGAATATCATGCCGACGGATCCTGGATCTGGATCGATCAACTAGGCAATTCCTAATTGCTCATGGTGGGCGAGTGCTGCCGCACTTCCTCCATGCCGCCATTGCCGCTGTTGGACATTCCATTCTAGGTCCGGGTCGTAGCTAGCGTATGGCGGGCGATCATCAGTTCTTCGTCCGTAGGCACCACATAGACCCGCAGCCTGCTATCTGGCGTCGAGATCAGCAGATCTCCTTTGGCGTTCCTTTCCGGATCCAGCTTCGCCCCCAGCCATTCGAGTTTCGCAACGATCCTCTTCCTCATCTCGGGCGAGTTTTCGCCGATGCCGGCAGTGAAGACAAAGGCATCGATGCCGCCAAGGGCTGCTGCCAGCATGCCGGCATGCAAGCCGATGCGATGGACGAAGTGCTCCAGCGCGAAGGCCGCAGACGATTGCAGGCTTTCCAGGAGCGCACGTACATCATTGCTCACGCCGGAAAGGCCCATGAGCCCCGACTCCTTGTAGAGCAGGTCCCGCACACCGTCGGGCTTCATGCCCTTCTGGTCTAGAAGATAGAGGATGACGCCGGGATCGATCTGACCGCAACGCGTGCCCATCGGCAGCCCGTCGAGAGCAGTGAAGCCAAATGTGCTTTCCACACTGTGACCACCGAGCAGCGCGCACATCGAGGCGCCGCTGCCGAGATGGGCGACGACAATGCGGCCACCGGCGATCTCCGGTGCAAGTTCGCGCAGGCGATTTGCCACATATTCATAGGAGAGCCCGTGAAAGCCGTAGCGCCTGACGCCTTCGGCATAGAACCGTTCAGGAATGGCATAGTGATCTGCAACCGCACTGTGGCCGCGATGGAAGGATGTATCGAAGCAGGCGACCTGCGGCAAATCCGGACGCCGCTGCCGGATCGCGCGGATCGGCGCCAGATTGTTCGGCTGATGCAGCGGGGCGAGCGGCACATAACGCTCCAGATCCGCGAGCACCGTTTTATCGATGAGCACCGCCCGATCATAATCCGGGCCGCCGTGCACAACCCGGTGACCAACCGCGACAAGCCGATCTTGATGTCGTTCTCGCAGCCAGTCCCCGACGAGCCGCATGGCGGCCGGCAGGTCGGGAACTTCGCTCGGGCTGTGCTGATGATCCGCAAGCATCTCTGAGCCGGTGCCCTTGATGCGTAAACGCGGGGCGGTACCCACGCCTTCCATCTGCCCTTTCAAAAGTTTTGAAAGGCCACCTTCGACCGAAAAGACCTCGAATTTGAGGCTGGAGGATCCGGCATTTACGACGAGAATGACATCCATCACACTATGCACCCGATATGGTCGCCATTCGGCGGCGCGCTTCGGCGAGCAGGACTGCCACCGCACAGGAAGCAAGGCGGGTCCGCACGGAATCGGCACGGGACGTGAGGATGATCGGCACCCTGGCGCCGAGCACGATGCCAGCAGCGTCTGCGCGCGCCAGAAATGTAAGGTTCTTCGCCAGCATATTGCCGGCTTCCAGATTGGGCACGACAAGAATCTGCGCCTTGCCTGCCACCGGCGAATGGATAGCTTTTATCCGCGCAGCTTCGGGGTCGATGGCATTGTCGAAGGCGAGCGGCCCATCGAGCAGCCCGCCGGTGATCTGCCCGCGCTCCGCCATCTTGCAAAGCGCGGCCGCCTCGATGGTGGAAGGGATCTTCGAGGTTACCGTTTCGACGGCCGACAGGATCGCCACCCGCGGCTTGCCGAGGCCAACCTGGGTAAACAGGTCGATGGCATTCTGGACGATATCGCGCTTCGCATCGAGGTCCGGTTCGATATTGATAGCTGCATCCGTGATGAACAGCGGCTCCGAATAGGTCGGCACGTCCATGACGAAGACGTGGCTGATCCGGCGGGCAGTCCGCAATCCCGTGGCTGACGCGGTCACGGCACGCATCAACTCGTCGGTGTGCAGGCTGCCCTTCATCAGAAGCTCGCCTTTCGCCTCGCGGATCAGCTCAACTCCGCGAGCTGCGGCGGCATCGCTGTGGGTAACGTCCACGATCTCATAGGCTGCGATATCGAGATGGTGTGCCTCGGCCACCGCCTCAATCTTCTGGGCGGGACCGACGAGTATGGGCGTGATCAGCCCCTCCTCGGCAGCCTCGACGGCGCCGCGCAGAGATGCTTCGTCGCAGGGGTGAACGATGACCGTGTTCATCCGCGGAGCCTGCTTGGCGCGCGCGACGAGCTGTTCATATTTCCGGTGCGCCTCCGGCGGTACAATGCCTGCTGTATCCGTCATGAAAACCCCCATTAGAACAGCTTCTATCGCAGCCGCCGATATCGGGTCGTGATCCTGAGTTCTGGACCTGCCGGTCCGGTGCGATCCTCGCCGTTTTCGGGCAATCGGATGGCGCGCCGGCTAAGCTGCGTGTCTGCAGGCGACATGCCGGGAGCGCCGCGAGCGCACCCACATTGCTTCTTGCCAGCCCCGCTTTGCGGCAGCCGCAATTGAACGGGAAAAACCCGACGGCGTGCAGGACAAGCCGGCGACCGAAGCCATCCTAGTAACCCATTGTGACGGTTTATCGTCTCCTTCCAGCCACTGCACGTATGTTACGGGAACATACACCTTGCCAGATACCCGTAGGGAGTTATCTGATGCCGCCTGTCTGCAACTTTGCCCATGGGCGATAAACGGTTACCGAGCCTACAGCTAGCTCAATTCGTATCGCCGCCCTGAGGTCCATGCAGGAGTTGGAGCCGAATGCTCGTCAAAGATGTAATGGCCGTCAAAATTATCAAGGTGTCGCCTGACAACAGTGTCAGGCAGGCGGCAAAAATCATGCTTGATAACCACGTCAGCGGCGTCCCAGTCGTTGATGACGAAGGGCATTTGCTGGGTGTCCTCAGCGAAGGGGATCTGATCCGCAGAACGGAGTTGGTATCTGGAGCGATAGCCTCGCTTGAGGAAATGGCATTGCCATCGGAAGCTCGAGCCAACGCCTATGTCAGGCGCACCTCGTGGCGGGTCGGTGATGCAATGACCCCGGATCCTCTCACCATTGACGAGGAAGCCTCGCTGGCGCGCGTTGCGAAGCTCATGCACGAGCGGAGCATCAAGCGAATTCCTGTCGTGAGAGGTCGCGAGCTGGTCGGCATAGTTAGTCGCGCAGACCTGCTTCAGGCAATTCTGGTGGCGCGGCAAGACGAAACTGGTGGAGGGGATGAGGGCATCCAACGCAGTATCGTCACACGGTTCGGAGAAAACACCGGACTGGAAGGTTTGGATCTAAGCGTGACGGTTACCGACGGGATCGTGCACATCTGGGGGAACGTCGAGACCACCGAATGCCGAAGAGCGGCGCGGGTTCTCGCAGAAGGTGTTCATGGGGTCAGGGGAATAGTCGAGCACTTCACCGCCCCGGATAGCTGATCAGCACTGCATTGCCGATATAGAGGCCTACTGCCGCTCCGGACTGTCGGAGCTGGCATATTCCGACGGAGGCATCGCATGGTAAAGCTCATGAACGCGGCCGTCGTTCGACAGTTCCGCGCACCGCTAGTTATCGAAGAGATGGAGATCCCAAGTCCGCGAAGCGGTCAGATTCTCGTGAAATACGAAGCGACTGGTGTATGCCACACCGATCTGCATGCGGCCAATGGCGACTGGCCAGTGAAGCCCTCCCCGCCGTTCATACCTGGACATGAAGGTGCCGGCTTTGTCGCTGCGGTAGGAGCGGGCGTGAAGCGGGTAAAGGAGGGCGACCGAGTCGGCGTGCCTTGGCTCCATGCCGCGTGCGGCTACTGCCCCCATTGCCGAACCGGTTGGGAAACGCTTTGCGCGTCTCAGTCCAACACTGGATATTCGGTGAATGGAACCTTCGCCGAGTTCGGGCTGGCTGATCCTGATTTCGTCGGCAATTTGCCAAACGGGTTGGATTTCGGTCCCGCCGCTCCGGTGCTGTGCGCCGGGGTGACCGTTTACAAAGGCCTCAAGGAATCAGAGGTGCGCCCCGGTGAATGGGTGGCGATTTCGGGCGTGGGAGGCTTGGGCCACATGGCCGTTCAGTATGCTAAGGCGATGGGCATGAACGTTGTTGCTGCCGACATTTTCGAAGACAAGCTGGCGTTGGCAAAGCAACTCGGCGCGGATATCACGATAAACGCCAAGGCTGTAGATGCGGTCGCGCAGGTACAAGCTGCCACAAATGGCGGCGTTCATGGAGTACTGGTGACGGCGGTCTCACCGCCGGCAATGGAGCAGGCTTTCGGGTTCATGCGGTCAAAGGGCACGATGGTCCTCGTCGGCTTGCCGCCTGGGAAAATCGCACTACCCGTCTTTGAAACGGTTCTGAAACGCATCACCGTGCGTGGATCAATCGTTGGCACGCGCCAGGATTTGGACGAGTCCCTGCAGTTCGCGGCGGAGGGCAAGGTTACGCCTCATTTTTCCTGGGACAGCTTGGAAAACATCAACGACATATTCCACCGCATGGAAGCGGGCAAAATCGATGGTCGCGTCGTCATTCCCCTTTCATAACCGGAGAGCGTCGGAGCGAGCTGCATAGATCTACGGGTTGGCAAATGTCAGTTTGATCGGGAGGTTGAGATGGGTTCGACTGAGATGGCAGCAATGAACGAAACTGTGTCGGGCGGTCCCCCGCCACCAAGTGCGATTTCAGCACAAGAACTTCGTCTGCTGGATGCCTATTGGCGCGCTTCGAACTACCTTTCGGTCGGCCAGATATACCTCCTGGACAATCCTTTGCTGAAGGAGCCGTTGAAGCGCGAGCACGTAAAGCCGCGGCTGCTCGGCCACTGGGGCACGTCGCCCGGCCTCAACATGCTCTATGTGCACCTGAATAGGGTGATCAAGCGCGATGACCTGAACATGATCTACGTGATCGGTCCTGGTCATGGAGGGCCGTCACTGGTCGCCCATGCCTATCTGGAGGGCACCTACAGCGAGTTCTATCCGAACATTAGCAAGGATACGGAGGGCATGCGGCGGCTGTTCAAGCAGTTCAGCTTCCCGGGCGGCATTCCAAGCCATGTTGCTCCGGAAACGCCGGGCAGCATTCATGAGGGCGGTGAGCTCGGATATGCGCTCAGCCACGCCTATGGCGCCGCCTTCGACAATCCCGACATGATCGTTGCCTGCGTCGTCGGTGACGGCGAAGCCGAGACCGGGCCACTGGCGACCGGCTGGCAAGGCAACAAGTTCCTGAACCCGGCGCGCGACGGCTGCGTTCTGCCGATCCTCCATCTCAACGGATACAAAATCGCCAACCCGTGCTTCCTTGCCAGAATCCCGAAAGAGGAACTGCGGAAGTTCTTCGAGGGCATGGGTTACAAGCCCTATTTCGTCGAGGGGCATGATCCCGACAAGGTCCACCGGGAGCTGGCTTCTGTGCTCGACACGGCCGTTGCCGAGATCCGCAACATCTGGGCAGATGCGCGAGCGAACGGCAACCTGAAGCGCCCCGCCTGGCCGATGATCGTCTTTCGAACGCCAAAGGGGTGGACATGCCCGGCGGAGATAGATGGGAAGAAGTCCGAGGGCTACTGGCGGTCGCACCAGGTTCCGATGGGCGACATGGACAAGCCCGAACACATCCGGATCCTCGAGCAATGGATGAAGAGCTATCGTCCCGAGGAGCTGTTCGACGATTCCGGCCGGTTCAAGCCCGAACTGGCGGCACTGGCTCCGACCGGGCAGCGCCGGATGAGCAATAACCCCCATGCCAATGGCGGGCTCGTGATGCGCGATCTCAAGATGCCGGATTTCCGGGACTACGCGATCGATGTTCCGAGTCCCGGCGAAACGACGGCCGAGGCGGCGCGCGTCATGGGAACATTCCTGCGCGACGTAATGAAGCTGAACCTCGAAACCGAAAATTTCCGCCTCTTCAGTCCAGATGAAAACAATTCCAACCGCTGGCAGGACGTGCTCGAGGTCACCAACCGTTGTTACATGGCCGAGATCTATCCGGAGGACGACCATCTCTCGCCTGATGGCCGTGTCATGGAAGTGCTGAGCGAGCACCAGTGCCAGGGCTGGCTGGAAGGCTACCTTCTGACGGGTCGTCACGGCTTCTTCTCCTGCTACGAAGCCTTCATCCACATCATCGACTCGATGTTCAACCAGCACGCCAAATGGCTGAAAGTATGCAATGAAATCCCGTGGCGAAGGCCGATCGCGTCACTGAACTACTTTTTGAGTTCTCATGTCTGGCGCCAGGATCACAACGGCTTCAGCCATCAAGACCCCGGGTTCATCGATCATGTCGTCAACAAGAAGGCGGAGGTGGTGCGGGTCTACCTGCCACCGGATGCCAACACACTGCTGTCGGTCACGGATCATTGCCTGCGCAGTCGCAACTACGTCAACGTGGTGGTTGCAGGAAAGCAACCCGCGCCGCAATGGCTGACGATGTCCGAGGCCGTCAGGCATTGCAGCATGGGTATTGGCATCTGGGAATGGGCCAGCAATGACAAGGGCAGCGAGCCGGACGTGGTGATGGCCTGCTGTGGCGACGTTCCGACCGTCGAGACGCTGGCCGCGGTCCAATTGATCCGTGAGCATCTTCCCGAGATCAAGGTGCGGGTCATCAATGTCGTCAACCTGATGAAGCTGCAGCCGGCCAAGGAACATCCACACGGGCTGTCCGATGCGGATTTCGACGGCCTGTTCACCAAGAACAAGCCCATCATCTTCGCGTTCCACGGCTATCCCTGGCTGATCCACCGGCTGACCTATCGGAGGACGAACCACGGCAACCTGCATGTCCGCGGCTACAAGGAAGAAGGCACCACAACCACGCCCTTCGACATGGTGGTTCTTAATGAACTCGATCGGTTCAGCCTTGTCGCAGACGTCATCGACCGGTTGCCGCAACTGGGTGCCCGCGCCGCCTACTTCAAACAGGCCATTCAGATGAAGCTGCTTGAACACAAGGAGTACATCGAGAAATACGGCGATGACATGCCGTCGATCAGCGGCTGGAAATGGGGAACAAGGGGCACGACGAAGGCACCGAAATCAACCTCCACCGAAGGCGACAACGCCTGAAGACATTGGCGGGCTTTCCAATCAATCGCTCCGCGGGACCGATCTAGTTTGAAGGATCCGTTTATGATGCGATCAAACAAGGATGTTGGCGCTCACGACGCCGAAGGAAGCCATGACCGTATGGGCATGCTTCCAGAGGTAGGCTTGCTCTCCAACGGTCGCACTCTCGTCACCGAGGCAGGCGCGGGCTACGCATCCCGGTTCGACCTCGACGTGACTCGCTGGCGCGAGGATGGCACGCGCGATTGCTGGGGGCAATTCTGCTACGTCAGGGATCTTGCGGACAACAAGATCTGGTCAGTCGGCGGGCAGCCGATCCATCGGACAGACTGCATCTACGAACACTCCTTTCAAAGTGATCGAGCGGAACTCCGCTGCTCTACCGAAGACATTGATATTCGGAGTTCGATATGCGTCGTGACAGATTGCGATGCGGAAGTGCGCCTGCTTCGAATTTCCAATCTTGGCTCAAAGGCAAAAGAGCTCGAACTGACAAGCTATAGCGAAATCTGCCTGAACAACCGTCGTGCCGACAGTGCGCATCCGGCCTTTGCCAAACTTGAGGCTATTCTCGGCATTCGAAGAGAAGGTCAGTTTCTTTCGGTCGATCCCTGCAATCCGGCGGATTGGCCGGGCTACGAGCTCGATTTCGAGCACGGATCAGCAACCCATAAAATCCATGTGGACAACAAGAGCGGGCCGGGGCACAGCCTGCTTTCGTTTGTCGTGGATGGCAAAGGGATCGATGGAAGCACGATAACGCTGTCAGATGACGGCCGCCGTCATGATGTCCGCACTATCCTTGGTTCGCCATGACAGAGCAGCTCTCGACGGATCCCGAACTGAACAGGATGCCGGCCGAGGAGGACCTGGCTCGTCTGCAGTTCACGACCCTGCTCTACTATCTTCACTGCACGAATCCGGACAACGGCCTTGTCCGCGACAAGACGCAGCCGGACGCGCCTGCGAGCATTGCCGCGATAGGCATGGCTCTCGCAACCATTCCCGTTCTCGTGGAGCGTGGCATCATCATTCGAGAGTTCGCGGTGAAGATCGCACGCATGCGATTGAAGTTCTTGCTGGATAGTCCACAAGGACCTGAGCCCGATGCAACGGGATACAAGGGCTTTTTCTACCATTTCCTTGACATCGAAACCGGACGACGCGTTTGGCAATGCGAGCTGTCGACGATCGACTCCGCGTTCCTGTTTGCCGGAGCATTGACCGTTGCCGCCTATTTTGATGGCGATTCCGTGGAAGAGGCTGAAGTTCGCCGCCTGGCCAATGCACTTTACGAGCGCGCTGACTGGGATTGGGCTTGTGATCACGGCCTCACCTTGACCCACGGCTGGCGGCCGGAAATCGGTTTTATCCCCTACCGCTGGCGCGGTTACGACGAGGGATTGCTTCTCTATATTCTGGGCCTCGGGTCACCGACCCATCCGTTGCCCTTTGAATCCTATGCGGCCTACACCGCCAGCTATGAATGGCGTAACATCTACGGACGCGAACTGCTCTACTCCGGACCGCTGTTTACCCATCAGCTTTCGCATATGTGGATCGACTTTCGTGGCATCCGTGACGAATTTATGAGAGAGCACGACAGCGACTATTTCCAGAACAGTCGCCACGCGACATTCGTCCAGCAGGAATATGCGATCCGCAATCCCAAGAATTTCGCCGGATACGGCGAGCATTGCTGGGGTTTCACCGCAAGCGACGGACCGGGCTGGACCAAGCGAAACGTTGGGGGGGTAGAGGTGGAGTTCTTCGACTACATCGCTCGCGGCGCGCCATACGGGCCGGACGATGGAACGGTATCACCATGGGCAGTTGTTGCCTCTCTACCCTTTGCGCCAGAGATAGTCATACCGACACTTTGGAACTTCGCACGCATGGATCTTGGCATGACGCGACTTTATGGCTTCAAGCCGTCTTTCAACCAAACCTATGCCGTGAAAAACAGTGACACCGGACGATGGGTCAGTCCCTATCACTTTGGAATCGATCAAGGTCCCGTCGTTCTGATGATCGAGAACTACAGGAGCGGGTTGCTGTGGAGCATCATGCGTCGCTGCCGGCCAATCGTGGTGGGATTGAGGAAAGCAGGTTTTGCAGGCGGGTGGCTGTGAAAACAACCGAGAGGCAACAGGCCTCGGTTCGAATGTTACAAACAGCGTCAACGATCTCGGGCCTAAAGCGGGTCGCGATCTTTCAGATTTGCTCCTCGCGCTTTAGGTCTTTGTTTTTACGCATGTCATTAGCGCAAAACCGCTGCACACTTTTGCGCGACATGCTTTAATCGTTAGGAGTGAAGTAATTTCGAGCTTTCGCGTATGCGCTCAGGCTGCTCACGAACTTCCTCGGCTGTCTGCCGCGAAGGCAAAATATCTATGGTTCGTGGGGAAGCGTTTCCGTGGAGCACGGTGGCGAATTCCCACGCTTCAGCGGTCCGAACTGAGGGATCCTGGTCGCCTACTGGATCTTCCCGGCCACCCCGTAAACGCAAAAGCCCGCCATGAGGCGGGTTTTTGGGTATTGTGTGTTTGATCATGGAAGGATTGGTTGCGGGGGCAGGATTTGAACCTGCGGCCTTCAGGTTATGAGCCTGACGAGCTACCGGGCTGCTCCACCCCGCGCCATGGCAAATCCATTGGATCTGCTTGAGTATTATAACACGAAAGGCCG